>NZ_JAPSKQ010000091.1 GCF_031181555.1 Streptomyces sp.
GGGGTGGGTGCATGGCGCCCGGTCCGCGCGTCGCTGCGGGTGCACGCGGACCGGGGCCGTCCTTGAGGAGCCCGGTGGGGCTCAGCGGGACGCGAGCTCGCGCGGCTGCAGGGCCGCGGTGTGCGCGTCCATCCGTTCGGCGGCGAGGATCGCCGCCGCCGTGTCGGCGCGCGAGGCGGCGACGACCAGGGCGCGGCCCGCGAGGGCGTGCGCACGCCGGTGCAGCGCCGTCGCGTCCGGCTCACGGCCGGTGGTGGTCACCGACGCGCGGGCCGGCACCCGTCCTCCCCGCAGGCGGGTGACCTGCTCGGCGATCCGTTCGGCCGCGGCGTCCAGGTCGGCCGAGGGGGTTGCCGCACGCAGCTCGTCGGTGACGGCGAGCAGGGCGGCGAGGTGTCCCGCGAGCTGGATGTCCAGCTCCTCCTCGCGGGAGCGGTGGGGGAAGTCGTGGGGGGTGCCGGCCATCGTGCTGTGGACCGACTTGGTGCGGATCGGTTCGTACATGGATGGCCTCCTGGGTGCTGACAGGAAGCCATCCTAGCTTAGATTTCGTCTAAAGTTGAGTCGTTCACAAAACCGGACAGCCGGGCCACGCAGGGTGAACACGGGTCCGGACGGGGCGGCCGCGCGGGTCCGGTCGGGGCCGGCGGTGACCGTCTCCGGTCAGGGCTGGCTGTAACCGTCCAGGAAGCGGCCGATCCGGCCCACCGCGTCCCGCAGGTCGGTGACCGACGGCAGGGTCACCACCCGGAAGTGGTCCGGCTCCGGCCAGTTGAAGCCGGTGCCCTGGACCACCATGATCTTCTCGCGGCGCAGCAGGTCCAGGACCATCCGCCGGTCGTCCTTGATCTTGAAGACGTCGGGGTCCAGCCGCGGGAAGAGGTACAGCGCCCCCTTCGGCTTCACACAGCTCACGCCCGGGATCTGGGTCAGCAGCTCGTACGCCGTGTCCCGCTGCTCGCGCAGCCGGCCGCCCGGCAGCACCAGGTCGTTGATCGTCTGGCGTCCGCCGAGTGCCGCGACCACGCCGTGCTGGCCCGGCATGTTCGCGCACAGGCGCATGTTCGCCAGGATCGTCAGGCCCTCGATGTAGGAGTCGGCGTGCGCGCGCGGCCCGGAGATCGACATCCAGCCCACCCGGTAGCCGGCCACCCGGTACGCCTTGGACATGCCGTTGAAGGTGAGGGTGAGCAGGTCGGGGGCCACGGAGGCGGTCGGGATGTGCTTCGCGTCGTCGTAGAGGATCTTGTCGTAGATCTCGTCCGAGCAGACCAGCAGGTTGTGGCGGCGGGCGATGTCCGTCAGGCCCTTGATGACCGCCTCGTCGTAGACGGCGCCGGTCGGGTTGTTCGGGTTGATGATGACGATCGCCTTGGTGCGGTCGGTGACCTTGCGCTCCACGTCGGCGAGGTCGGGCATCCAGTCCGACTGCTCGTCGCAGCGGTAGTGCACCGCCGTGCCGCCGGAGAGCGATACGGCGGCCGTCCACAGGGGGTAGTCGGGCGCGGGGACGAGCACCTCGTCGCCGTCGTCCAGCAGCCCCTGCATCGCCATCACGATCAGCTCGGAGACGCCGTTGCCGATGAAGACGTGCTCCACGTCGGTCTCGATGCCGAGGGTCTGGTTGTGCATGACGACCGCCCGGCGCGCGGCCAGCAGGCCCTTCGCGTCGCCGTAGCCGTGCGCCGACGACACGTTGCGGAGGATGTCCTCCAGGATCTCCGGCGGGCACTCGAAGCCGAAGGCGGCCGGGTTGCCGGTGTTCAGCTTGAGGATGCGGTGGCCGGACGCCTCCAGCCGCATCGCCTCCTCGAGCACCGGGCCCCGGATCTCGTAACAGACGTTGGCGAGCTTGGTCGACTGGATCACCTGCATGCAGGGAGCTTACGGCCCGGTATCGCGGTTCGGGTCGTGTTTTCCGACACGTGGGACAAGCGGTTCGGGAGGTTATGTCCGCTCGTTGTCCCGATGCCCCTCCGCATCCCTAGAATGCGCCGCCATGTCCAGGCCATCTCGGTACGCCGACGAGGGGTGCGGCGCGGGGGAACCCCAGGGCCCGCCGAACGTGTACCTCCCGCAGTCCGCCCCGTCCCCGGCATACGACGGGTACGCCGACCCGGCGACCGCCCACGGCTGGCAGAACGCGTACGACGAGACGCGCGAGCCGCCCCCGGCCGAGGCGGCCGGCCCGGCCCCCGCGCCGGGTGACGGCGAGCCGTACCCGGCGGGTGACGGCGCGGGGCGTGCGTCCGGCCGGTCCGGCGCCGGCGGCTCCCGCCGCGGCGGTTCGGGCCGACGTGCCCACCGCAGGGCCGCCCCCCGGCGCTCGCGCCGGGTGACGGTGGCCGTGGGAGCGGTGGGCGCGGCGTCGGTGGCGGCGCTGATCGCCGGGTTCGCCTTCTCGGGCTCGCCGTCCGGCGGGGCCGGGAGCAGGGACGACCGCACGGGACCGACGGCGGGGGAGCCCGAGGCGCCCGCCGCGCCGGACCCGTCCCCCTCCGGGAGCCCGGCCGGCACCGACGGTTCGCCGGGCGGTCACGGCTCCCCGGGCGCGGGCGCGTCCGGCGGGGAGCGGACGGCCGACGAGGCTCCGCCGACGCCGACGGCCGGCGCGTCCACCGCCCCGACCCCCCTCACCACTCCGACCACGGCCGCCACCCCGACCGTCGGCACCCCTCCCGCACCGGCCCCTCCCGCACCGGCCCCTCCCGCACCGTCCCCCTCCGCCTCCGCCTCCGCGTCCGGTGGCTCGGGCGGTGGCGACGACCGGCCGGGCCGGGGTCAGGGGCCGAAGCGGCCCAAGTAGGGGCGGGATACAGGCCGGACGCGGGCTCGCCGCGGGGCCGTCGGCCGGTGTCTCCATGATCTCCGCACCGACCCTCCCCATGCCGGCCCCCGCTGTCTCCACGGGAGTGGACGACCCTGTTCCGGGTGTCGCCGCGGCCGGCCGGGGCGTCGGCCGTGTGCCGTCCCGGGGGAGTGCCCGGCCGGAAACACCTCCTTGTCCCCTCGCCGCCCGCGTGATGACAATGCACATGACAATCCTGTGGGTGGCCGGAGGATTCCCGGATTTCCGGGCCCCCGGTCGCCCGACGTCGCAATGAGGGGACCCCCCATGAGAAAACCTCTCGTCGTCGCGCTGTGCGCCCTGGCGATGGCCGGGGCGGGCGCGGCTCCCGCGGTCGCCGCCGAGCCCTCCCCCACGGGCGCGGACACGGCCACGGGCTCGGGCCCGACCACGGTGACGGACGTCGTCGACGGCGTGGTCGGTACCGCGGCGGACACCCTGTCCGGTCTCACCGCGCCGAAGGCCGGCGCGGTGAACTTCGCCGGCACCGTCTCGCTCAGCAACTGCTCCGGCTCCGTCGTCCGCATGCCCGGCTCGGCGGACGACGACCCGGCGCTCGTCCTCACCAACGGCCACTGCCTGGAGAGCGGCTTCCCCGCGCCCGGCCAGGTCCTCGTCGACCGGGCGTCCAGCCGCAGCTTCGGACTGCTCAACTCCTCCGGCTCCCGGGTCGCCACCCTGCGCGCCAACCGGCTCGTGTACGCGACCATGACCGACACGGACGCGGCGATCTACCGGCTCGGCACCACGTACGCGCAGATCAAGAGCGCGTACGGCATCGACGCGCTGCCCCTGTCCGGCACCCGCCCGCAGGCCGGGACCGCCATCAGCGTGGTCTCCGGCTACTGGAAGCGGATCTACAGCTGCTCCGTCGACGGGTTCGTGTACCGGATGAAGGAGGGCGACTGGACCTGGAAGGACTCGGTCCGTTACACCCCCGCGTGCGACACCATCGGCGGCACCTCCGGCTCGCCGGTCGTCGACGACGCCACCGGCCAGGTGGTCGCCGTCAACAACACCGGCAACGAGGACGGCGAGCGCTGCACGGTCAACAACCCGTGCGAGGTCGACGAGAACGGCGCCGTGACGGTCCGCCAGGGCATCAACTACGCCCAGCAGACGTACCGTTTCCCCGCCTGCTTCGGCGTGGACAACCGGCTCGACCTGAGCGCGAGCGGCTGCCTCCTGCCCAAGCCGTAGGGATCCCGTGCGGGGCGGGCGGTCACCGGGGAGTCCGGCGGACCGCCCGCCCCGCCAGCTCGTCCGTGCGCCGCCCGTCCTCGATCACGAACCGCCCGTCGACCAGCACGTACGGGATGCCCGTCGGGAGCGTGCGGGGCCGCTCGAAGGTGGAGCCCGCGGCCACCGTGTCCGGGTCGAAGAGGACCAGGTCGGCCTTGTACCCCTCACGGACCAGCCCCCGGTCCGGCAGCCGCAGCCGCGCGGCCGGGCGCGAGGTCAGGTGCGCCACGCACTCCTCCAGCGACAGCACCCCCAACTCCCGGACGTAGTGGCCGAGGTAGTGCGGGAACGTGCCGTACGCGCGCGGGTGCGGCTTGGCGCCCTGCAGGATGCCGTCCGAGCCGCCGGTGTGCGCGCGGTGCCGCATGATCGCCCGCACGTTCTCCTCGTGGCCGACGTGCTGGAGGATCGTCGGCGCCAGCCGGTCCTTCAGCAGCAGCCCGCGGGCGACCGCCCAGGGGGACTCGCCGCGCTCCCGCGCCGCCTGAAGGACCGTACGGCCCACGTACTCGCCCAGCGCCGGGTCGCCGACGCCCGAGATCTCGATGGTCTCCCACTCCACGGGCACCCCGTGGCAGCCGTCCGAGCCGGTGACCTCCAGGTGGTGGCGGATCCGCTCGGCGGTCCCCTCGTCCGCGAGCCGCCGCAGGATCTCCTCCGGGCCGCCCTCGCTCGCCCAGCTCGGCAGCAGCGCCACCAGGGTGGTGCAGCCGGGCGTGTAGGGGTAGGTGTCGAGGCTGATGTCGGCGCCGGCGTCCAGCGCCTCGTCCAGCAGCGCCAGCAGTTCGGGCGCCCGGCCCCTGTTCACCCCGAAGTTCATCGTCGCGTGCGCCAGGTGCAGCGCGCAGCCCGCCTCCCGGGTGAGCGCCACCATCTCCGCGTACGCCTCCAGCGCGCCCGCGCCGTAGGAGCGGTGGTGCGGGCAGTAGTAGCCGCCGTACTCGGCCACCACCCGGCACAGTTCGGTGAGTTCGGCCTCCTGGGCGTACATGCCGGGCGTGTAGGTCAGCCCCGACGACATGCCGACCGCGCCCTGCTCCATGCCCTCGGCGACCAGCCGCCGCATCCGGTCCAGCTCGCCGGGCGTGGCCTCCCGGTCCTCCCAGCCGACGGCGAGCGCGCGGACCGTGCCCTGCGGGATCAGATAGGCGGCGTTGACCGCGATGCCGCGGTCGAGCCGGTCCAGGTACTCGCCCACCGACCGCCAGTCGAAGTCGATGTCGTCGCCGGAGCCGTTCCAGCCGGCGATCGCCCGGCGCACCTCGCCGAGCGTGCGGTCGTCGACCGGCGCGTACGACAGGCCGTCCTGGCCCAGGACTTCGAGCGTGACGCCCTGCGCGGCCTTGGCGCTGTGGTCGGGGTCGCGCAGCAGCGCCAGATCGCTGTGCGCGTGCATGTCGATGAACCCGGGGGAGAGGACCAGCCCCTCGGCGTCCAGCTCGCGGCGCGCCTTCGGGCGCTGGCAGCCCGCTGCCGCCGCCTCCTTCACGACGGAGACGATCCGGCCGCCGTCCACGACCACGTCCGCGCGGTACGCGTCGTCGCCGGAGCCGTCCACGACGTCCGCGTCCCGGATGACGAGCTCTTCCATGCCGGCCTCCTAGAAGAACGTACGGATGTAGTCGACCACCGTGCCGTCCGCCTCGGCCACGGGGATGAGCACCCACTTGTCGAAGGACGTGCAGGGGTGGGACAGCCCGAGGCCCACCCAGTCGCCGACCTCCAGGTCGGCCTCCCCGGTGGTGCGCAGCCAGGCGTGCTGGTCGGACAGGGCGGTCACCGAGATCCCGGTGGCCGGGCGCTCGGCGCCGTCCCGGCGGACCACCTGGGCGAACGGCAGGTCGAGGTCGTAGGCCGCGTCCCGCTTGCCGGCGTTGACGAAGGCCTGGTCGGGGGAGGGGCGTGACACCACCTGGGTCCACAGGCGGAACGCCGGTTCCAGCGCGCCCTCCTCCGGCACCCGGTTGAAGGGGGTCAGCTTGCGGTAGTGGCCGTCGTCGTGCGAGACGTACGCCCCCGAACGCAGCAGCTTCAGGACCGGCGCGGAGAGTCGGGGGATCTCGGCGAAGACGTCGGCCACCGCGTCGAACCAGGCGCTGCCGCCCGCGCTCACCACGATCTCGTCCAGCCCCGCGAACCGCCCCGCCCTGTCGAAGCCGGCCGCCAGCGACACCAGCCGCCGCAGCCACGCGCGCACCCGCTCCGGGTCCGCCTGCGGGACCTCCCCCTCGTACCCGGCGACCCCGGCCAGCCGCAGCCCGCGCGCCCCCGCCACGGCGTCGGCGACGGCGGCGCACTCCGCCTCCGTCCGCACGCCCGTGCGGGCACCCTCCCCGGCGGCCAGCTCCACGACCACGTCCACCGGGCGGGAGGCCCCCGCGAGCGCCGCGTCCATCAGCTCCGCCCCGCGCACGGAGTCGACGTAGCAGACGAACCGGAAGTCCGGGTCGGCGTCCAGCTCCGCCGCGATCCACCGCAGGGCCGCCGCGTCCACCAGCTCGTTGGCGAGGAAGATCCGCCGGATCCCGAACGCCCGCGCCACCCGCACCTGGTGCGGAACGGCGAGCGTGATGCCCCACGCCCCGTGCTCGATCTGGCGGTGGAAGAGCTGCGGGGCCATGGAGGTCTTGCCGTGCGGGGCGAAGGCCAGACCGTGCCGGGCCGCGTAGGTCTCCATCAGCCTCAGGTTGTGCTCCAGGCGCTCGGCGGAGAGCGCGAGCACGGGGGTGGTGAAGCCGTCGGTGAAGAGGTTGAGGCGCCGGCCGGCCAGCTCGCCGACGGTCAGCCCCCCGGCGTCCGGCGGGAGACCCTTGAAACGGTGGTCGACACGTTCCGCGGCGAGGGCGGTGAGAGTGTCGGAGCCGGGGTCGAGGACCATCAGAGCCTCCCTGATCAGGTGCGTTGCATCTACTGCAACACTCGTTGCGTATATCGCTTACCGCTGTCTAACATCTCGGCCACGCGCGGTCAACGGAAACCGCGTCCCCTCCGCCCGCCCCCGCCCGACTCCCTCCCACTCCGCCCGACGAGGAGCCACGCCATCGTGACGGCCACCGGACCCTGCACCGCCCCCGACGTCGTGGACGTCGTCGCGCTCGGCGAGTCCATGGTGACGTTCCTGCCCTCCCGGCCGGGCCGCCTCGCCGACGTCCCCTCCTTCGACCGCGGCATCGGCGGCGCGGAGTCCAACACCGCCTGCGTGCTGGCGGCGGCCGGCCACTCGGCGCGCTGGGTCAGCAGGGTCGGCGACGACGGCTTCGGCGACCACCTCGTCGAGGCGATCGGCGGATACGGCGTCGACGTGTCGTACGTCCGCCGGGACCCGGACCGCCCCACCGGCGTCTACTTCCGCACGGCCGGCGACCGGGCCACCGACGCCCACGAGGTCGCCTACTACCGGGCGGGCTCCGCGGCCTCCGCGATGACCGCCGCCGACGTCGACCTGGAGGCGGTGCGCGCCGGACGCGTCCTGCACCTGTCCGGCATCACGGCCGCGCTCTCCGCCGGCTGCCTGGACCTGATGCGGGAGCTCACCGCCCCCCGCCCCGGCCGCCCGCTCGTCTCCTTCGACGTCAACCACCGGCCGGGCCTGTGGCGCGACGACCGCGGTCCCGAGGTGCTGCTGGACCTGGCGCGCGGCGCGGACCTCGTCTTCGTCGGCGACGACGAGGCCCGTGAGGCGTGGGGGCTGCACGGCGCACGCGCCGTGCGGGAGGCCCTGCCCGAACCGGAGATCGTGGTCGTCAAGCAGGGCAGGGGCGGAGCGGTCGCGTTCGACAAGGACACCGACGGACTGCTGTGCGACGACGCCACCGGCACCGCGACCTTCGTGCCCGCCCTGCACGTCGACGTCGTCGCCGCCGTCGGCGCCGGGGACGCCTTCGCCGCCGGGTTCCTCTCCGCCACCCTGCGCGGACTGCCGGTACGCGACCGGCTGCGGCACGGCCACCTCATGGCCGCCGCCGCGCTCACCGTCCCCGGCGACCTCGCCGTTCCCCCCGCCCGCGGCCTGGCCGACCGGCTGGCCGCCCTGGACGACACCGCGTGGGGGAGACTGCGTCTCGGCCCCGGTTGGACCGAGACCGACACCGCGGACGCGCACAGGGACGTGAACGGCGACGCGGGCCGGGCCGAGGAGGAGGTAAGCACCCCATGAGCCAGACCGTCGACCGCGCGCTGAGCATCCTGCCGCTGCTCGCCGAGGGCCCCGCCGACCTCGGACAGGTCGCCGACCGCCTCGGCGTGCACAAGTCCACGGCCCTGCGCCTGCTGCGCACCCTGCACGAGCACGGCCTGGTCTACCGCCAGTCCGACCAGCACTACCGCCTCGGCGCCCGCCTCTTCGCCCTCGCCCAGGAGGCGATGGAGAACCTCGACGTCCGCGAGATCGCCCACCCCCACCTCGTACGCCTCAACGAGAGCTGCGGCCACACCGTCCACCTCGCCGTGTACGAGGAGAACGAGGTCCTCTACATCGACAAGGTGGAGAGCCGCTACCCGGTGCGCATGTACTCGCGGATCGGCAAGCCCGTCGCCATCACCGTCGCGGCCGTGGCCAAGCTGCTCCTGGCCGACCTGCCCGAGCACGAGCGCCGCGCCCTCGCGGAGAAGCTCGACTACCCCATGTACACGTCCCGTTCGACCCCCAACCCGGCCGCGTTCCTGCGCGAGCTGGAGAAGGTGCGCGAACAGGGCTGGGCCACCGACCTCGGTGGCCACGAGGAGTCCATCAACTGCGTCGCGGCACCCATCCGCGGCGCCGACGGCCGGGTGGTCGCCGCGATGTCGGTCTCCGCGCCGAACGTCGTCGTCACCGCCGACGAACTCCTCACGCTGCTCCCGCTGGTGCGCCGTACGGCGGACGCGATCAGCGGCGAGTACTCCGGCAGAACTCCGGCAGAACTCCAGTAAGGACACCCCGCATGACCGAGAAGACCGAGAAGGCCGAGAAGACCGCGCTCACCCCGAAGACCCACACCACCCCGCCCGCGAAGTTCTCGCACGGGGTGCGCAAGGGCAACATCCTCCAGGTCGCCGGTCAGGTCGGTTTCCTCCCGGCGGAGGAGGGCAAGCCCCCGACGCCCGCCGGCCCCACCCTGCGCGAGCAGACCCTCCAGACCCTCGCCAACGTCAAGGCGATCCTCGAGGAGGGCGGCGCGAGCTGGGACGACGTGATGATGATCCGCGTCTACCTCACCGACGTGGACCACTTCGCCGAGATGAACGAGATCTACAACGCCTACTTCGAGGAGCAGGGCCTCACCCAGCCGCCCGCCGCCCGCACGACCGTCTACGTCGGTCTCCCCGCCGGCCTCCTCATCGAGATCGACGCGCTGGCCGTCCTGGGCTGACGCGCCGGCGTCCGGGGCCGACGCGCGCCCCGCACCTCCCCCACCCCCCGCAGTCGTCCGGCACGGCGCCCTGTGCGCCGTGCCGCGATCCCCCCTGCCCGAAAGCACCATGCCCTTACGCAGAGGACCCCCGCCATGCTCCACCCGTCCCTCCCGCTCGCCGCCTCCGCCCCGGCGGAGACACCCCCGCACACCGGAGGTCTGCTCCTCCTCCTCGACGGCACGGCGGGGCTGCTGACCGTCGCCGCGATCGGTATCGCGCTCCTCCTCTTCCTGATCATCAAGGTCCGGCTCCAGCCCTTCGTCGCCCTCCTCGGCGTCTCCATAGCCGTCGGCCTGCTGGCGGGCCTGTCGGTCACCGAACTCTTCGGCACGGTCCAGCGCTCGGACGCCGTGTCCACCATCGAGTCGGGCATGGGGGGCATCCTCGGCCACGTCGCGATCATCATCGGCCTGGGCACCATGCTCGGCGCGATCCTCGAAGTCAGCGGCGGGGCCGAGGTGCTGGCGGGCCGGCTGCTCGGCCTGTTCGGCGAGAAGCGGGCGCCCCTCGCCATGGGACTGACCGGCCTGATCTTCGGCATCCCGGTCTTCTTCGACGTCGGCATCTTCGTCCTCGCGCCGATCGTGTACGCCGCCGCCAAGCGCTCCGGCAGGTCGGTCCTGCTCTACTGCCTGCCGCTGCTCGCGGGCCTCTCGGTCACCCACGCCTTCCTGCCCCCGCACCCCGGCCCGGTGGCCGCCGCCGGACTGCTGCACGTCGACCTCGGCTGGGTCATCCTCATGGGCGTCGTCTGCGGACTCCCGGCCGTCGTGGCCGCGTGGGTCTACTCCGCCTGGATCGGCAAGCGGATCTTCGTCGCCGTGCCGCAGGACATGGTCGAGGCGGCCGAGGAGGCCAAGCAGGCCGTCGTCGCCGAGCAGCGCGCGTCCGGCGTCGAGCCGCGGGAGGCTCCGGTGCCGCTCGGCACGGTCCTCGGCATCATCGGAACGCCGCTCGTCCTGATCCTCGCGGCGACCTTCTCCTCGATCGCCCTGGACCCCTCCACCCTCCGCTCGGTGGTCGAGTTCTTCGGCCACCCCTTCGTGGCCCTCACCCTCGCGCTGTTCCTCGCGTACTACCTGCTCGGCATCCGGCGCGGCTGGTCCCGCAAGTCCCTGGAGACCGTCTCGACGTCCTCGCTGAAGCCGGTCGGCAACATCCTGCTGGTGGTCGGCGCGGGCGGGGTCTTCGGCGCCGTCCTCAAGGGCAGCGGAGTCGCCCAGGCGCTCTCGGACACCTTCAACGACGTCGGCCTGCCGGTGATCGTCCTCTCCTACCTGATCTCCGTGGTGCTGCGGGTCGCGCAGGGCTCGGCGACGGTGGCGATCGTGACCACGGCGGGCATCGTGGCCCCGCTGCTCGCCGAGGGCGACCACTCGCAGGCGTTCGTCGCGCTCGTCATCATGGCCATCTCGGCGGGTTCCATCTTCGCCTCGCACGTCAACGACGGCGGGTTCTGGATGGTCGCCAAGTACTTCGGCATCAGCGAGCGGGACACGCTCAAGACCTGGACGGTGCTGGAGAGCGTGCTGTCGGTGGCCGGATTCGTGGTCGCGGCGGTGCTCAGCCTGTTCGTGTGAGCCGTGGTTCCCGTGTAGGCGTCTGATAACGAAGTAGGAGTCGGCTGGGTGCGGCACAGGTTTGTCGACCATACTGCTCCGCTGTGGAGCAGCAGCGCATAGGTTCGAGCAGCCAGCCCCTGGAAGGCGCCGGATTCGACCCGGCTTTCATCCCCGGGCTCACCGCACCCGCGTCCGGCGAGGACGCCACGCCGGACAGGGCCGAGGACGCCGCGGCCGGCCGGGAGGAGGGTGAGGAGCCCGAGGCCGCCGCCCCCGGGGCGGAGGGGCCGGCCCCCGAGGCGGAGGAGCCGGCCCCCTCCGAGGAGGAGACCGGCCCCGACGGACCCGTCTTCGAGGCGTCCGACTTCCGCGCGCGGATCGTCGCCGACCACAGGGGCGTGCGCCTGCGTCTGGACGACCAGGAGTGCGACTTCCGCTGGGACGAGATCGGCGCCGTGGAGACGGAGTCGCCGCGCTTCGGCAAGCGGTTCACCATCACGGTCCACACCCCGGACCGCCGCTGGTACCCGATCGAGATCGTCGCCAGGTCCCGCTCCCAGCACAAGGAGTGGGACGAACAGCTGGACGCGGTCCTGGACGCGTACTTCGAAGAGGACACCGCCGAGCAGCAGAGCGGGGAACCGCCGGCCTAGCCGCAGTACTGGGCGCCCTTGCCGATCGACCGGTACATGCAGTCCGCGTTCTCCAGGAGTTGGAGCACCGCGTCGCGGTTGCGGGAGGTCTCCCGCTCGATGACCTCGTCGGGCGGGTAGAACCCACCCCCGGAGCTGGACCGCGGATACATCTCGAAGGTGTACCCGAAGATCTTGTGGACGCCCCACAGGTAGTCGTCGATCGACCCGTCCGTGATGTACAGGTCGCTGGACTGCTGGGGCGTGTAGCCGTTGCTCGCGGCCATCTTCTGGCCGACCGCCTTGAACGCGGCGTGGTCGTCGGCCGTCATCCCGGTCGTGGTGTCGGAGTAGGTGTAGCCGAACGGCCACAGCACCAGCTCGCTGTAGGTGTGGAAGTCGATGCCGGCCTTGATCTGCTGCACCCCGCCGACGACCCGGCTGCGCACGAAGTCGGCGACGACCTTCACCTCGGGCGCGGACTCCGGGGCGGAACCCCGGTAGGTGTCGGACGACTTGGAGCCCGAGGAGCCGCCGCAGCAGCCCCAGCGGTAGTTCCAGTTGCGGTTCAGGTCGGTGCCGACGTACGACGAACCGGAGTTGGGCTGGCGGTTCTTGCGCCACGAGCGGTAGGAGCCGGTGGCGATGTCGTACTCGCCGCCGTCCGGGTTGAGGTCGGGGATGATCCAGATCTCGCGGTTGTTCACCATGCTGGTGACGCGCGAGTCGCTGCCGTAGCCCGCGCCGAGTTCGCGCAGCAGGTACAGCGCCATCTCCACGGTCAGGTGCTCGCGGGCGTGCTGGTGGTGGGTGAACAGCACCTCCGGCTCGTTCTCGTCCGCGGCCACGTTGTCGCTGATCTTGACGGCGACGATGTCCCGGCCCTGGTAGGACTTGCCGATCACCCGCTTGCTCATGATGTTCGGGTACGCCGACAGCCGCTGTTCGATCTCCGCGTTCATCTCGGCGTAGTTGTGGTAGCGGGAGTCGGCCGAGGGGAAGTCGTACAGGCGCAGTCCGTCGGCGCCGGACGAGCGGTCCGGCGCCGCGCCCAACGGCGTGACCTCGTACCCCTGTTGGCGCAGCTTGCGGATCTGGTCGGCGCGCCCGGAGACGACGACGGTCTCCTCGTCGGCCTCGTCCACGGTGACGCCGGAGCGCTGGATCGCCGTACGGGTGACGGGGGTCGTGTGCCGGTGGATCTCGTACTGGCGGATGTCGTCGGCCGCGGGCGCGGCCCGTTCCGCGCTGTCGGCGGTGGCGTCGGTCGCCGTCGCGGAGAGGGGCGCGGCGAGCGCGAGGGCGAGGAGCGCGGCGAGCGCGGCGGACCGTCTGCCGCGTATGCGGAGTCGCATGAAGTCTCCTTGTGGGAGGTGGGGGTTGTCCAGGCGACGTGCGTGGTGCGGTGCCGTCATCGTCAGTGCATGACATGATCAGGTCAAGATGCACTCCCGGCCGGTCGCCCGGAAGCGCCCCGGACGCCCCCAACCAGGTGCATCCGGTGAAGATCCCGCACGCCCCCTTGCCCGCCCGGCACCCATCCGCTTTCTTGACCCCCATGGCGGACACCACGGGAAACACCCAGGACACCGGAGCACCGCACGGCACCGGCCCCCAGCCCCGCAAGTCCAGTTGGAAGTACATCGGCCCCGGCATCGTCGTCGCCGCGACCGGCGTCGGCGCCGGCGACCTCGTCGCCACGCTCATCGCGGGCAGCAACTTCGGCTACACCCTCCTGTGGGCCGCGATCATCGGCTGCCTGGTGAAGATCTCCCTCGCCGAGGCGGCGGGCCGCTGGCACCTGGCCACCGGCCGCACCCTGTTCGACGGCTGGGCGAGCCTCGGCCGCTGGACGACGTACTTCTTCGGCGTCTACGTCGTCGTCTGGGGCTTCGTCTACGGCGCGGCGGCGATGTCGTCCAGCGCCCTGCCGCTCCAGGCGCTCTTCCCGGACGTGATGGACCTCGAATGGTGGGGCATCGCCTGCGCCCTGGCGGGTCTGGTCTTCGTCTGGTTCAACAAGTACGCGGTCTTCGAGAAGGTCATGACCGTCCTGGTGGGCGTCATGTTCGTCGTCACCGTCTACCTGGCGATCCGCGTCACCCCGAACCTCGGTGACGCCTTCGCCGGACTGCTCCCGGTCGTGCCCGACGGGAAGGACTCGGTCCTCAACACCCTCGGTCTGATCGGCGGCGTCGGCGGCACCATCACGCTCGCCGCCTACGGCTACTGGGTCAACGCCAAGGGCTGGACGAACACCGGCTGGATGAAGGTCATGCGGCTGGACAACCGCGTCGCCTACCTCACCACCGGCGTCTTCGTGATCGCCATGCTCTTCGTCGGCGCGGAGCTGCTGCACTCCGCCGGGATCGCCCTCGCGAGCGGCGACAAGGGCCTCGTCCAGCTCGGCGACATCCTGGAGGACCGGTACGGCACCGCGACGGCCAAGTTCTTCCTGATCGGCTTCTTCGCCACCTCCTTCACCTCGCTGATCGGCGTCTGGCACGGCGTGAGCCTGATGTTCGCCGACTTCGTGACCCGGGTCCGGAAGCGGGCCGCCGCGTCCGAGGGCGAGGAGATCGCCTCCGGCGCACGGGAGAAGTCCTGGCCGTTCCGCGCCTACCTGCTGTGGCTGACCTTCCCGCCCATGATCCTGCTCTTCGAGGGCCAGCCCTTCCGCCTGGTCATCGTCTACGGCGTCCTCGGCGCCGCCTTCATGCCCTTCCTCGCCCTCACCCTGGTCTGGCTCCTCAACTCCGACCGCACCCCGCGCGAGTGGCGCAACGGCGCCCTCAGCAACGCCATGCTGGCCGTCGCGGGCCTGCTGTTCCTGATCCTGTGCGTCAAGCAGATCTGGGACCAGCCCTGGTCGGAGTTCTTCTGATGCCGTTCGCGTGACGCCGTTCGCACGCGACCGCCCCCGCCCGCACGTCACGGGCAGGGGCGGTCGGGCGGTCCGCCGGGTGCCGGCTACGGCAGCGCGTGGACGTGCGGGCCGACCGCGTTGGACCAGGCGTTGCCCGCCGTCGCGTCCCAGTTGGTGGACCAGGTCATCGCCCCGCGCAGGCTCGGGTACGTCTTCGACGGCTTGAAGGTGCCGCAGTTGGTGCCCCGCGTCAGGCAGTCCAGGGCGTTGTTCACCACGGTCGGGGAGACGTAGCCGCTGCCCGCGCCGCGGGTCGAGGCCGGCAGGCCCAGGCCGACCTGGGACGGGTCGAGGCCGCCCTCCAGCTGGATGCAGGCCAGGGCGGTCAGGAAGTCCACGGAGCCCTGGCTGTAGACCTTGCCGTCACAGCCCAGCATCGAGCCGCTGTTGTAGTACTGCATGTTGACGACCGTGAGGATGTCCTTCACGTTCAGCGCCGTCCTGAAGTAGGAGTTCGACGTGGACTGCATGTCGATCGTCTGCGGCGCCATGGTCAGGATCATCGACGGGCCCGCCTTCGCGGACAGCGCCCGCAGCGCCTGCGTCATGTAGGTCGCGTTGAGACCGTTCTCCAGGTCGATGTCGACGCCGTCGAAGCCGTACTCCTGCATCAGGGCGTACACCGAGTTCGCGAAGGCCGTCGCCGAGGCGGAGTCGTTCACCGTCACGGTGCCCTTCTCGCCGCCGACCGAGATGATGACCTTCTTCCCGGCCGCCTGCTTGGCCCGGACGTCCGCCTTGAACCGGTCGACGGTGTAGCCGTTCAGCCCGGCGGTGTCCAGGTTGAAGGTGACCGCCCCGGGCGTGCTCGTGGCGTCCGCGAAGGCGACCGCGATGATGTCGTACTGGGCGGGGACGTCGGAGATCTTCTGCACCGCGGCGCCGTTGTTGAAGTTCTGCCAGTAGCCGGTCACCGCGTGCCGGGGCAGGTCACCGCCCCCGCCGCCGTTGTCCTCCTTCGTCCGGGCGGTCACGGCCGCCGACTTCGGCGACTCGCCCGCCGCGTTGGTCGCGGCGACCTGGAAGGAGTACGACGTCGAGGCCGCGAGTCCGGTCACCGTCGCCGAGGTGCCCGACACCGCCGCCGCCTTCGTGCCGTCGCGGTAGACGGTGTACCCCGTCGCCCCCGGCACCGGGTTCCACGCCAGGGACACCGACGAGGCCGTCGTGCCGGAGACACCGAGACCGCCCGGCGTGCCCGGGACCGTGGGCTCCTCGTCGCCGCCGCCCCCGTCGGGGCCGAACACCGAGAAGTCGTCCGCGTAGTAGGCCGCCTGGCCGTACCAGCCGTGGGTGTAGACCGTCACGGAGGTGGTGCCGGCACCGGTGGTGAAGCTCGTCGACAGCTGCTTCCAGCCGGTGGAGTCCGGGGTCCAGGTGGAGACGTCCGTCGTGCCGGTGCCGGTCACGCCCAGGTAGGCGTAGCCGCCCTGCACCCAGGTGCTCAGCCGGTACGTGGAGTTGGGCTTCACCGCGACGGTCTGGCTGCAGCGGGCGTTGTCCTGACCGGACGGCGTCGCCTTGAGCGCGGCCGTACCGCCGCGCACGGGGGAGGAGACGGTCGTCCCGCTGTTCGCCGAGCAGGTCCAGTCGCTCAGGCCCGCCTCGAAGCCGGCGTTCTTGGCGTTGTTGACGTCGGCGGCGGACGCCTGGCCCGCGCCGGCGAAGGTGAGGGCGAGGGCGGAGACGAGGACTCCGGCCCAGATGCGTCTGCTGCGTCGGGGCGTGCCCGGTACGCGGTCCACTGGGGCCTCCGGTGGGGGAGAGGGGGATGGGAGGAACGGGAAGACGGGAGGGGAGGGGGGAGCGACGGTGGCCACCGTTGGACCTACAAGGTGGTCCAGACCAATCGCCTTGTCAATGGGTCCGGACCGATGTCGGCCGCCGAGTCCCGCCGTCCGGCACCCTCCTGCCCGTCGGCACCGCACGGCGGATCCGGCGTCAAGCCGATGCGCGGAACCCACACCTCCGGGTCCGGACCGGGACCGGCGGGATGCTCAACCTGTCCCGTTATGGAGCGCCTTGTGCCACAGGAGTTCCGCTTCAGCTACTCAAACGCTGTTCTCCGGTCACAGAGCCGTGGATACAGTGCTGAGGTAGTCACGCAGTGAAGTCACCTGGGTGCGCCGGGGTAACGCCCGGTGGGCCGACGGGGCGTGGGGAGATCGGGGAGCTGCGCTGTGCCAACCGCCATTGCCGTGACCAGCGCCGACATGGCGCTGCCGCCGCAGGACGAACGAACCCTGCCCGCCGTGGTGCTGCGGGACGTCGAGACCCGTCCGCTCGAACAGGTGCTGGCCGACCTCCAGATGCTGACCGAGCAGCACGGGCATGTCATCGTGGTCTGCTCGCAGGCCGCCCCCGCCGCCGTCCGGCGGCGGCTGCACACCCTGCGCTCCCTGCTGGAGAGCGACCGGATCGCGCTCTTCCACCCCGATCTCCCGCCGCTCGGACTCGCCGTCCTGGCCCGCCAGCTGCGGCAGCTGGCCTCCTGCGACCTCGCCCCCGGCGTCCTCGCCTCGGCCGGCCGCCTGCTGATCCACTACATCCACGCCGGGGCGCTGCTGGGCTCCGTCGCCCGCCTCGACCGCGTCCCGGTGAACCTCAAGCAGCACGCCAAGTCCTGGATGCCCGGCAGCCAGTTCGCCGTCCTCGCCCACCCGCAGCCGCAGCTCGTCCGCCTCGGTCCCGAAGCCGCGCTCGACGGCCCGGAGTTCGGCACCTGGATGCTCGTCGCCAAGGGGCAGCTCCAGTCCGACTGGGTCACCGGCGCCCTGGCGCCGTCCTGGAAGGTCCAGGGGCTGCGCGAGACACCGCTTCCGGCCGAATCCCCGGGCTGGTGGGGGACCGGCAAGCTGATCGAGTTCTGCACCTACCTGCCCGACCTGTCCGTCCTCTACCAGCTGGTCACGTCCGTGCGCCGCACCACCTGCCACTGGTGCGGCATCGACCTCATCGGCGACCGGTGCGTGTTCTGTTCGGCCACACCACCCGGCCAGGAGGACCCGTACCGGTCACGGCCCGAGAACCGCACGGCCGTCGGGTGAGTCCTGAACCACGGGGCGCCCCGGGGGACCCGCGTCGCCCCGGACCCTCCGTCCCGCCCCGCGCGACCCGCCCGGCCCACCGCTCACCGCACCTGGTCCCGCCCGCCCGATTCCGCTCGACCGATTCCCCCATGAGGTTGCACGGTTCATGAACTCCCGTCAGCGCCGCGGCGTGATACTCCTGCTCCTGTCGGTCCTGTGCGCCCTCGGCGCGTTCGCCGGCGTGCTGTCCGTCATCAGTGACGTGAAGTCCAAGGTGGGCCCCGAGGTCACCGCGTACCGGCTGAAAGCGGACGTGGCGCCCTACACCGTCCTCGGCACGGACCAGTTCGAGAAGATCAAGATGCCCGAGCGGTGGCTGTCCGAGAACGCGGTCACCGACCTGCGCGAGATCCGGGGCAAGATCGCCGTGACCACCCTGCGCGAGGGCTCCCTGCTGCAGAGCGACATGATCGTGGACCAGCCCGCCCTGCAGCCGGGGCAGCAGGAGGTCGCCATCATGATCGACGCGGCGACCGGCGTCGCCGGCAAGATCACGCCGGGTTCGACGGTCAACGTCTACGCCACCTTCGAGGGGGAGCGTGAGGGCGACCCCGCTCAGTCCAAGATCATCGTGACGAACGCCAAGGTCCTGGACGTGGGCCGGCTCACCGCCCTCCAGCCCGACGAGAGCGACCGCGGCCGGCAGCCCACCGACGCCGTCCCGATCACCTTCGCGCTGTCCACCATCGACGCCCAGCGCATCACCTACGCCGAGTCGTTCGCCCAGCGGGTCCGCCTCGCGCTGGTCGCGCCCGGCGGTGACACCACCGTCCCCGACTCGCAGCGGACGTACGAACTCGCGAAGGACAAGTGAGAGGCCCGCATGCCCACGAGGATCCTCCCGGCAGTCGGCGACGTGGACGCGGTCCGGTCCCTCACCACACTGCTCAGCCAGCTCCCGGACGCCGAGCCGGTGGCCCCGGTGGTCGACTCCACCCAGCTCGTCGACACCCTCGCGCGCCTGGCCGCCGAGTCCGTCGACGAGCTGCCCGAGGTCGTGGTCGTGCACGAGCGGATCGGTCCCGTCCCCGCCCTGGAGCTGATCCGCGAAGTCGCCCTGCGCTTCCCGGCCGTCGGCGTCATCCTCGTCACCTCCGACGCGAGCCCCGGCCTCTTCCAGGCCGCCATGGACTACGGCGCCCGCGGACTGGTCGCCCTGCCGCTGAGCTACGAGGAACTCGCCAGCCGCGTCCAGGCGGTCGCCCAGTGGTCGGTCGGCGTACGCCGCCACCTCGGCGCGGGCAGCGACGTCTTCACCGGCGTCGGCGGCACGGTCGTCACGGTCAGCGGGGCCAAGGGCGGCGTGGGCGCCACCCTGACGGCCGTCCAGCTCGCCCTCGCCGCCCAGGCGTCCGGACGCGCCACCGCCCTCGTCGACATGGACCTCCAGACCGGCGACGTCGCCTCCTACCTGGACGTCCAGTTCCGCCGGTCCGTCGTCGACCTCGCCGCGATCAACGACATCTCCCCGCGCGTCCTGGCCGACGCGGTCTTCCGGCACGACACCGGCGTCGCGCTGCTGCTCGCCCCCGCCGAGGGCGAACGCGGCGAGGAGGTCACCGACCGGTCCGCCCGCCAGATCGTCAGCGCCCTGCGCTCCCGCTACGAGGTCGTCGTCATCGACTGCGGCGCCCAGCTCTCCGGGGCAGGCGCGGCGGCGGTCGAGATGGCCGACACGGCCCTGCTGGTCACCACCCCGGACGTGATCGCCGTACGGGGCGCCAAGCGGGCGGTGCGGATGTGGGACCGGCTGCAGATCCGCAAGGCGGAGGAGACCACGGTGGTGGTCAACCGCCACAGCCGGTCCACGGAGATCCAGCCCCCGCTCATCCAGAAGATCACCGGCACGGCGGTGGCGGCCACCACCGTCCCCGCCCACTTCAAGGAACTGCAGGGCGTCGTGGACGCCGGCCGCGTCCACGAGCTGGAGAGCAAGAGCACGGTCAAGCAGGCCCTGTGGGGCCTGGCCGGCGAACTCGGCCTGGTCAGGGCCGGCGAGGGCGCCCACAAGGCGGGACGGCTGCGCGGCGACCGGGGCCCGGTGGGCTTCCGGCGGCGGAAGGACGGCGGGGGATGAGGGGACGAGAGGGAAGAGCATGACGCACTTACGCCGGCGCCGTGACCGTGACCGGGGCCAGGTCACCATCGAGTTCCTCGGTATGACCCCGACGATCCTCGTGACCCTGGTGGTGCTGTGGCAGCTCGTGCTGGTGGGGTACACCTTCACGCTCGCGGGGAATGCTGCGGACGAGGCGGTACGGGCGGCGACGGCGGCGGCACCGGGCGCACGCCAGGGCGCCTGCCGGGAGGCCGGGCTGGACAAGCTGTCGGGAGCGTGGGCGGGGGGAGCGACCGTGAACTGTGCGACGGCCGGCGGCTTCGTCACCGCCGACGTGAAGCTGAACGTCCCCATCCTCTTCCCGGGCACCGTCTCCTTCCCCTTCGACGTGGAGGGCCACGCGGGTGCGGTCGAGGAGGAGGTGGACTGACATGCCGTACCGGCAGAGCCGGCACCTCCGGAACCGGCGGGACCGCGACCGCGGCCAGGCGGCGCTCGAATACCTGGGCTTCCTCCCCGTTCTGCTCATCGTCGCCATGGCCGCCGTACAGCTCGGCCTGATCGCCTACACCGCCCAGCAGGCGGGCACCGCCGCGCGGGCGGGGGCGCGCAGCGCGTCGCTGGACGAGGGCGCCGGAGCGGCCTGCACGGCCGCCGTCAGCGCCTGGCTGGCCGACGGCACCGACTGCGGGGTGGCGGAAGGCGGCGACGAGGTCACCGTCACCGCCACGGTCGACATCCCGTCGATCGTCCCGGGCTGGGACTTCGGCCCCGCCCGCAAGAGCGCCACGATGCCGATCGACCACTGACCGAGGACGAGCGAACGAGGACGAGGAGCACCGGACGCATGAGCCTGCGGGCACGTATCAGCTCCCCCGAGGAGACGGCCGGCCGGGGCGAGGACGGCCACCTGGTCGCCTCCTACCGCGCCAAGCTCCTGGAGGAGATCGACCTCGCGGAGATGAGTTCGCTGGCCGCGGCCGAACGCCGCGCGCGGCTGGAGCGGGTGCTCGGGCACATCATCAGCCGCGAGGGCCCGGTCCTGTCGACCGTCGAACGCTCCCAGCTGATCCGCCGGGTCGTCGACGAGGCACTGGGCCTCGGCATCCTGGAGCCGCTGCTGGAGGACGCGTCGATCACCGAGATCATGGTGAACGGCCCCGACGCGATCTTCGTCGAGCGCGGCGGCCGGGTGGAGCAACTGCCGATGCGGTTCGCCTCCCACGACCAGCTCATGCAGACGATCGAGCGCATCGTCTCCACCGTCAACCGACGCGTGGACGAGTCGAACCCGATGGTCGACGCCCGCCTCCCCTCCGGCGAGCGCGTCAACGTCATCATCCCGCCGCTGTCCCTGACCGGCGCCACCCTCACCATCCGCCGCTTCCCGCGCTCCTTCACCCTCCACGAACTCATCGGCCTCGGCTCGCTCGACGAGCACATGCTCCACCTGCTGGCCGGTCTGGTGCAGGCGCGGTTCAACGTCATCGTCTCGGGCGCGACGGGCACCGGGAAGACGACCCTCCTGAACGCCCTCTCCGGCCTGATCCCCGAGGGCGAACGCATCATCACCATCGAGGACTCCGCCGAACTCCAGCTCCAGCAGCCGCACGTCATCCGCCTGGAGTCCCGCCCGCCGAACGTCGAGGGCAAGGGCCGGGTCACCATCCGCGACCTGGTGCGCAACTCCCTGCGCATGCGCCCCGACCGCATCGTCGTCGGTGAGGTCCGCGGCGGCGAGTCCCTGGACATGCTCCAGGCGATGTCCACCGGCCACGACGGCTCCCTCGCCACCGTCCACGCCAACAGCGCCGAGGACGCGCTGATGCGCCTGCAGACCCTCGCCTCCATGTCCGACGTCGAGATCCCCTTCGTCGCGCTGCACGACCAGATCAACAGCGCCGTCGACGTCATCGTCCAGCTCACCCGCTTCGCCGACGGTGCCCGCCGCATCACCGAGATCGCCCTGCTGGAGAGCCACGGCGGCGAGCCGTACCGGCTGGCCACGGTCGCCCGCTTCCACGCGCGGCCGATGGCCGCCGACGGCCGGATCCACGGCGCCTTCGAGTACTACCCGCTCCCGCGCCGCACCGCCGACCGCCTCTACATGGCGAGCCAGCCCGTCCCCCAGGC
Organism: Streptomyces sp.; assembly: GCF_031181555.1. GTDB lineage: Bacteria > Actinomycetota > Actinomycetes > Streptomycetales > Streptomycetaceae > Streptomyces > Streptomyces fimbriatus. Next base: position 21,886 of record NZ_JAPSKQ010000091.1, read on the forward strand.
CTTCGGCATCGCCCAGTCCGCCGACCAGCTCGCCACCCGAGAAGCCAGGTAGGAACCGTCCCCATGGACCTGCAGAACCTGATCACGCTGACCACCGGCATCACGCTGCTGACCTGCGTCCTCGCGGTCGTCGGCGTGCACTCCTACGCCACCGGCAGGGCACAGCGGCAGGCGCTGGTGGACCGCCTGTCGGCCACCGGCCGGATCCCGGTCACCGGCCGCCGGCGCCACTTCCCCACCCTGGACCGCCGCCTGCGCCGCACCAGGCTCGGCCGGAAGCTGGAGCTGCGCCTGCTGGCCACCGGCCTGGACATCACCCCCGGCGAGTTCTTCGCCGCCATGCTCGCCACGGTCGCCGGTCTCTGGCTCGTCGGCCAGGCGACCCTCGCCCCCTTCTTCGGCCCGATCGCCGGCCTCCTCGGCGTCTGGGTGGCGGTGCAGTTCCTCAACTGGCAGCGCCAGAAGCGCATCGAGAAGTTCATCAACCAACTCCCCGAACTGGCCCGCATCCTGGCCAACGCCACCCAGGCCGGACTGGCCCTCCGCACGGCCATCGGCATGGCGGCGGAGGAGCTGGAGGCCCCGGCCGGCGAGGAACTGGCCAAGGTCGCCAACCAGCTGGCGGTGGGCGCGTCGATGGACGACGCGCTGGACGAACTCGCCGACCGCCTCCCCTCCCGCGAGCTGGTCGTCCTGGTCACCACCCTGGTGCTGTCCAACCGGGCGGGCGGCCAGGTGGTGAGCGCGCTCAGGAACCTGACCGAGACGCTGGAGGAGAGGAAGGAGACCCGGCGCGAGGTCCGCACCCAGCTCTCCCAGGTCAGCATGACGTCGTACGCCGTCCCCGTCCTCGGCGTCGGCTCCCTGTTCCTGATGAACGGCGTGAAGGACGGCGCCCTGGAACGCATGACCGGCTCACCCGCCGGCCAGGCCGCGGTGATCATCGCGTTCGGCCTCTACGCCGTCGGCTTCGTCCTCATCCGCCGCCTGTCCCGCATCGACGTCTGACCGGCGAGGAGGCTGACCGACATGGGACTTCTGCTCGCCCTGCTGATGGGCCTCGGCGTCTGGGGCGTCTTCGCCGGCATCCGCATGTACCGGGCCGAGGCCAAACTCCCCGGCGACCTCGTCCTCGCCCTGGAGGTCGGCGCCACCCGCACCGGAGCCGTGGACTCCCTCGTCGACCGCATGGGCATGCGCTACGCCCCCGCCGTCCTGCGCGTCATGGGCCCCAAGCAGGTCGCCAAGTACCGCCGCAAGATCGACCTGGCGGGCAACCCCGGCGGCCTCACCATCGACCGCTACGCCGCCCGCCGCGCGGTCTACGGCGCCCTCGGCGGCGTCGGCTTCCTGGTCTTCCTCATGCGCGGCCAGCTCTTCGTGGCCCTGCTGCTGCTCGCCTTCGGGGCGTTCTGGACGGAGGTCGGCATCTGGTCGGCCATCCGCATCCGCAGGGACGTCATCGAGCGGACGCTGCCGGACTTCCTGGACGTGCTGGCGGTGGTGGTCAGCGCGGGCCTGGGCTTCCGCCAGGCCCTGGACCGCGTGGCGTCGAAGTACGAGGGCCCGTGGGCGGACGAACTCCGCATCACCCTCCGCCAGATGGACCTGGGCATGAGCCGCCGCCAGGCCTTCGCGGAGCTGCGCCGCCGCAACGACTCCGAACAGGTCGCCATGTTCGTCACGGCGCTGCAGCAGGGCGAGGAACTGGGCGCCCCCATCGTCGACACGCTGGTGGCCCTGGCCAAGGACATGCGCCGCACGGACGCCCAGAACGCCCGCCGCAAGGCCGCCCGCGCGGTCCCCAAGGCCACCATGATGATCACCACGTTCATGGTCCCGGCCACGATGATCCTCCTCGGCGCCGGCCTGATCCTCGGCTCCGGCACCGACTTCGGCTCGATCACGGGCGAGTAGGACGGGGGCAGGGTGCCATGACGACGACCGGGGAACGCACGGGGCTGCTCCGCCGACACCCCAGGACTCCCGAGATCACCACCCCACCGGCGGGCACGGTCCTGCCCGCCCACACCCGGACGGGCGCGCCGGACATCCCGGTGACGTCGGTGACCCCGGCGCTCCCACCGGGCTGGGAACCGGCGGCGCCCGCGCAAGCCCACGGACCGGCCGCCGACGGCGCCCGGCCCCCACAGGGGTCACCCGCAGCCGGCGACGGGAGCCGCACGAGTGGTGCGGGTGGGAGTGGTGCGGGTGGGAACGGAAACCCGGCCGAAGGCCGGACGCACCTCCCACGACCCGCACCCGTGCCCGCACCCGCCCCCGCACCGGACGTCCACATCCAGATCAACGCCCTCCAGGCCCTGTGCCGGCAGGTCTTCGGCTTCCGCCTGGCGATGATCGCGCTCGCCGCCCCCGCCGCCCTCCTCAACGCGGGCCCCGGCTGGGGCACCCGCCTGGTCGGCATCGCGGTGGTGGTCACCTTCATGGCGTCCTACGTCCTCTTCCGGGACTGGGAGCGCTTCGGCCCCCTCCTCCTGCGCCACCCCTCGCTGCTGGCGGTGGACACCCTCTTCGGCGCCCTGCTCCTCATCTCGGCGGGCCCGGACACCACGCTCGCCTACGTCAGCGTCTGCACCCCGCTCCTGGCGGGCCTGGTCTACGGCTGGAGGGGCGCGGCCGTCTTCGCCTCCCTCCAGGGCCTGATCCTGCTGCTCGTCTACGCGACCCTGGAGGACCCGCACGCGGGCCCCGCGGAGGTCTCGCTCCTCCCCGGCCTCTGCGTGGTCGCGGGCGCGGTCGGCTCCAGCCTGCGCAACCTCATGCTCCGCTTCGGCGCGGCCACCCAGGCCCTGACGGCGGTCCAGGCCCGCCTGGCCGTCACGGAGGCGGTCGGCGCGGAACGCGCCCGCCTGGCCCGGGAGATGCACGACTCGGTGGCGAAGACCCTGCACGGAGTCGCCCTGGCGGCCGACGGCCTGGCGGGCACGGCCGGCGCGGAGCGCATGGACCCGGCCCTGGTGAAGCGGCAGGCGGAACTCGTCGCCCGCTCGGCCCGCCGGGCGGCGGCGGAGTCCCGCGAACTCCTCGCCGACCTGCGCCGCGAGTCGGACCCGGACCAGGGCACGGACGTCCTGGTCGAACTGGCGGCCCGCACCCGTGACTTCAGCACCCGCACCGGCCTGCCGGCGACGTACCGACCGACGGGCGGCGACACGGTCCCCCCGGTCCCGCCGGCGGTGGCCCGCCAGCTCCTGACCATCGCCTCGGAGGCCATGGAGAACGCCCACCGCCACGCCGAACCCACCCGGGTCGACGTCCACGCGGGCGTCCACGGCGGCCTCCTCCGCATCAGCGTCCACGACGACGGACGCGGCCTCCCGCCCGGCACGAACCTCGAACAGCTCCGCCGCGCCGGCCACTTCGGCCTGCTCGGCATGGTCGAACGGGCGGCCTCCGTCGGCGCCCGCATCCGCATAGGCCGCGGCTCGCACGCCCGGGGCACGGAGGTCCGCCTGGAACTCCCCCTGGCAGCCGTGGCGGCGCCCGGTCCCACGGAGGCGACCCCATGAACCAGCCGTACGCGTCCCCCCACCCCCGGAGAGGAGGCAGCCCCATGCAGAGCCCCACGCAACCGCCGCCGAACCCCTTCCAGAACGTCCCCCCGCCCGCCGCGCTCCGGGTCGTGGTCGCCGACGACAACCCGGTGGTCCGGGCCGGCCTGACCGCGCTGCTCTCCGGCCGCGGGGACATCACGGTCGTGGCGGAGGCGGCCGACGGCAAGGAGGCCTACGAGGCGGCCCACGCCCACCGCCCCGACGTCGTCCTCCTCGACGTCCGCATGCCGGGCGTGGACGGCATCTCGGCGCTGCCCTACCTGGTGCGGATCGCCCCGGTCGTGATGCTCACGTACAGCAGGGAGACGGAGATCGTCCAGGAGGCGCTGCGCAGGGGAGCGGGCGGCTACCTGGTCCACGGCGAGTTCACGGCGGACCAGCTGGTGTCGGCGGTACGGGACATCAAGGAGGGCAGGGCCCACTTCACGGCGACGGCGGCGGGAGCGTTGCTGGCGCAACTCCGGCAGGGGACGGGAGGGGATCGGGCATTGCCGGAAGGCCTGGGTGCCGTGCACACAACTCACCGCCCCCCAGCGGGAATCGGCCTGCCGCGCATCCCGTCCCCGCCCACTTCTGCGGAAAACCTTTCGCAACTGCAACCGGATATGGCACAGTCGTCGTCTGGGTGGACGGGCGGTCGCCCGGCCGCTCCCGACAGGTCGAGGTTCCGACTGAGCACGAGAGAGGCGGAGATCATGGACCTCATCGCGTCCGGCATGAACAACCAGCAGATCGCCGCCACGTGCTTCATCAGCGAGAAGACGGTCAAGAACCACATCAACCGCATCTTCGCCAAGCTCCACAGCACCAGCCGCTCCGAAGCCGCCGCGAAGTGGCTCGGCACGGCACCGGGTTCCGGCCGGGGAGTGGGGTGACCTGGGATGGCGGCAGGGGGGACGAGGAACTGGGCCTCCGATTGGGCCCGGGATTGGGCCCTGGGGCCCTCTGACGGGTGGGGCGTCCGCCCCTACGTTGCTCATGTCGAAAGCGGCACCGAGAAGGAAGCCGCTACCGCGTCAGCCGGAGGGGAACACCATGAGCAACTGGATCAACACGACGGTCGCGTACCTCCAGTCCCGCGCCGCCCGCAACGAC
>NZ_JAPSKQ010000260.1:0-3400 GCF_031181555.1 Streptomyces sp.
GGTGGCCTGACTCAGGTGGCCTGGCAGGTGGGGCACCAGAAGAGGTTGCGGGCGGCGAGATCGGCGGTGCGGATCTCGCCGCCGCAGATGTGGCAGGCCAGGTCGGCCCTGCGGTAGACGTACACCTCTCCGCCGTGGTCGTCGACGCGCGGCGGGCGGCCCATCGCCTCCGGGGTGTGTTCCGGGCGGACGGTGTCGATGCGGTTGTTGCGGACGCCCTCGCGCATGAGCCCGGCCAGGTCGGTCCAGATCGCGTCCCACTCGGCCGGGGTGATGTCCCGGCCCGCGCGGTACGGGTCGATCCGGTGCCGGAAGAGGACCTCGGCGCGGTAGACGTTCCCCACGCCGGCGATGACCTTCTGGTCCATGAGCAGGGCGGCGATCGTCGTACGGCTGCGGCTGATCCGGCGGTAGGCGAGGGCCGGGTCCGCGTCCGGGCGCAGGGGGTCGGGGCCGAGGCGGCCGTGTATCGCCTGCTTCTCGGCGTCCGTGATCAGGGCGCAGGTGGTGGGACCGCGCAGATCGACGTACGAGGTGTCGTCGGCGAGGCGGAGGCGGACGGTGTCCGTGGGCGGCGGCGCGGGGGCCGGGCCGAAGGTGACCTTGCCGAAGAGGCCGAGGTGGATGTGGACCCACTCGGTGTGCCCGGGGGCCGGGTCACGGAAGCCGAGGAAGAGGTGTTTGCCGTGGGCGTCGGTGGTGTGCAGGGGCGTGCGGTCGAGGAGGGCGGCGGCGTCGGCGAACTTGCCCTGGGGGCTGGTGACGTGGAGGGGCGTGCGGTGCGCGAAGGCGGCGGCGTAGTCCTCGGCCAGCCGGTGAATGGTGTGTCCCTCGGGCACGGGTTCCCCTCTCTCGCCTGATCGCCCTCCCGTGTGTCCCGCGCGTCCCGCGTGCGCGGGCACGCCGGTCGTCGCCCCCGCCGCGGAGCCTTCCGGTTCTCGGCGGGGGGCCGGTGTGCGGGCCGGTTACCCCTGGGGGTGGTGGGGCGGGATCGGGGGGAGGTCGCCCGTGGTCTCGTAGCCGGCGAGCATGTCGATGCGGCGGACGTGGCGCTCGTCCCCCGAGAACGGGGTGGCCAGGAAGGTCTCCACGAACTTCGTCGCCTCGTCCGGCGTGTGCATGCGCGCACCCACCGCGACCACGTTGGCGTTGTTGTGCTGACGGCCCAGTGCCGCCGTCTCCTCGCTCCACGCCAGGGCCGCCCGCACGCCCTTCACCTTGTTCGCGGCGATCTGCTCGCCGTTGCCGGAACCGCCGATCACGATGCCGAGGGCGTCGGGGTCGGCCGCGGTCCGCTCGGCGGCGCGGAGGCAGAAGGGCGGGTAGTCGTCCTGGGCGTCGTAGATGTGGGGCCCGCAGTCGACGGGCTCGTGGCCCGCGCCCTTGAGCCACTCGACGAGGTGGTTCTTGAGTTCGTAGCCGGCATGGTCGGAACCGAGGTACACGCGCATGGTCCGAGTGTGACACGCGGGTTTCCGGGCGGGCGCGCGGGGTGGCGCGGCCGAAACCGTGAGGAGGATTACAGAACCTCAGGAGAACCTCAAGTAACAATACGGATTCGAAGGTTCCCGAATCTATTTACCTCGGATTCACTGGATCGGTCCGAATATCGGTCGCACCGGGCCCCCTACGTCCGCGTGCGGTCCCACACCCCCACACACCCTGGTTCATCTGGAAAACGGCCCCCCACGGCACAAAGGAAATCCGCTCCATGACCTCGCAGCCGACCCTCAGGACGACCGGCGACAGCCCTGGAGACCCCGTAGGAACCACGCCCTCCGGCAGCCCCGGAGGGCACGGGTCCGGCCTGCAGGCCGGACTCAAGAACCGTCATCTGTCGATGATCGCCATCGGCGGTGTCATCGGCGCCGGCCTGTTCGTCGGCTCCAGCTCGGGCATCGCGGCCGCCGGCCCCGGCATCCTCCTCTCCTACGCCCTCGTCGGCACGCTCGTGGTGCTGGTGATGCGGATGCTCGGTGAGATGTCGGCGGCCAATCCGACCTCCGGGTCCTTCTCCGCGCACGCCGACCGCGCGCTCGGCCCCTGGGCCGGGTTCTCGATCGGCTGGCTCTACTGGTTCTTCTGGGTCGTGGTGCTGGCGGTGGAGGCGACCGCCGGGGCCACGATCCTCGAAGGGTGGATACCGGCCGTTCCGCAGTGGGGCTGGGCGCTCATCGTGATGGTGGTGCTGACCGCCACCAACCTCGTGTCCGTGGGCTCCTACGGCGAGTTCGAGTTCTGGTTCGCCGGGATCAAGGTCGTCGCCATCGCCGCGTTCATCGTCGTCGGCGGGCTGGCCGTCTTCGGTCTGCTGCCCGGCGTCGACAGCGACTCCGCGGGGCTCGCCAACCTGACCGAGCACGGCGGCTTCCTGCCCAACGGCGCCGGCGCCGTCCTCACCGGCATCCTGCTCGTCGTCTTCTCCTTCATGGGCAGCGAGATCGCGACCCTGGCCGCCGGTGAGTCGGAGGACCCGCAGCGGGCCGTCACCAAGGCGACCAACAGCATCATCTGGCGCATCGGCGTCTTCTACCTCGGCTCGATCTTCGTCGTCGTCTGCCTGCTGCCGTGGGACAGCGCGTCGATCACCGAGGACGGCTCCTACGTCGCCGCCCTGGACTCCCTCGGCATCGCGCACGCCGGCCAGATCATGAACTTCATCGTGCTGACGTCCGTGCTGTCCTGCCTCAACTCCGGGCTCTACACGGCCTCCCGCATGGCCTTCTCGCTCGGTCAGCGCGGGGACGCGCCGAAGGCGTTCGCCCGGACCACCAGCCGGGGCGTGCCGCGGACCGCGATCATCGCGTCGGTCGTGTTCGGCTTCGTCGCCGTCTTCTTCAACTACGAGTTCCCGGACTCGGTCTTCCTCTTCCTGGTCAACTCCTCCGGCGCGGTCGCGCTGTTCGTCTGGCTGGTGATCTGCTTCTCCCAGCTGCGCATGCGGAAGATCATCCAGGCCGAGGCGCCGGAGAAGCTGGTCGTGCGGATGTGGCTGTACCCGTACCTGACCTGGGCCAGCGCGGCGCTGATCGTGTTCGTGCTCGGCTACATGCTGACCGACACCGAGCACAACGGACGGACCACGGTGCTGCTGTCGCTGCTGGTGGCCGGCATCGTGCTCGCCCTGGCCTTCGTGCGGCAGCGGGTGGCCGCGCGCGGTGACCGCGGCGGCACGGACGCCGGAGCCGGGACGCCGGACGAGGTCACGGCCGGCTGAGGTTTCCCGCACGGCGCACGACAGGCCACGGGTGGTGTCCCGTGGCCTGTCGTGCGCCCGTGGCCTGTCGTGCGCCCGGCGGGCCCGGGACCGGCCCGCCGGGACGGCCCCCCTGTGTCCGGGACGGTTTCCCCCATGTGACGTAATCCTTACGCCGGCACCGGAAGGGCTGACGCGGAGACG
>NZ_JAPSKQ010000260.1:3500-5740 GCF_031181555.1 Streptomyces sp.
CCCGTGGCCTGTCGTGCGCCCGGCGGGCCCGGGACCGGCCCGCCGGGACGGCCCCCCTGTGTCCGGGACGGTTTCCCCCATGTGACGTAATCCTTACGCCGGCACCGGAAGGGCTGACGCGGAGACGTTCGCGGTGTGGACTCCTGAGCGACCGCATTGTCGATCTCGCGATGGAGCGAGCATGAGACGGACGCACGCCGTGGTCGCCGCGGCCACGGGCCTGGCCGCCGCCTTCCTCGGCGTTCCCACCGCCGCGAGGGTGCAGCTGTGGGACTGCAACGGCTCCCTGGGCCGGAGCTGGAAGAGCACGCCCGAGGGCACCCTGGTGAACCCGAACTCGGGCAGGTGCCTGAACGCGGCCGACGGGGGGACCGCCAACGGCACCAAGGTGCAGATCCACACGTGCAACGGCACCGCCGCCCAGGCCTGGAAGCAGTTCACCCCCGCCTGACCGGAGGCCGGGGAAACGGAGCGAGGCTCGCCCTCGGTACGAGCGGCGAGCCTCTTGCGTGGTGGACCGGGTGCGGTCAGCGCCTGCCGACGAACTTCCAGGCGGTCGGCAGCACTCCCATGGCCAGGGCCGCCTTCAGGGCGTCACCGATGAGGAAGGGGGTGAGGCCGGCCGCGACCGCGGCGGAGGCGGACATGCCGGTGGACAGGGCCAGGTAGGGCACGCCGACGGCGTAGATGACCGCCGAGCCGAGCAGCATGGTGCCCGCCGTCCGCCAGACGGAGCGGTCGGCACCGCGGCGGGCCAGGGCGCCCACGGCGGCGGCGGCCAGCAGCATGCCGAGGATGTAGCCGAAGGACGGGGCGATCCCGTGGGAGCCGTTCGCGAACCACGGCACCCCGGCGAGGCCCGCCAGCGCGTACACCGCGAGGGCGGCGAATCCGCGGCCCGCGCCGAGGGCGGTGCCGACGAGCAGCGCGGCGAAGGTCTGGCCGGTCACCGGCACCGGCGAGCCGGGGACGGGCACGGCGATCTGGGCGGCGAGGCCGGTGAGGGCGGCACCGCCGAGCACGAGCGCGACGTCGCGGACGCGGGAGGCCGGAAGCAGGTCGGCGAGGACCAGGCCGGCGCGGGTGGAGGGGACGGCAGCGGTGCTCATGGGGACTCCGCGAGGGTGAGGGCAGTCGAGGACACGGCGACGCTATACCGGCATCCCCGCACCGATCACCGTCAGCGCTCGACAAAGGGATGAACGCGGGCTTGGTGGGCTTCGGACAAAGGAGAGAGGTGACCACCGGTACGGCGTGACACCGATCACTGAGGTGAAGTGGTTTCGCCTACAGGGTTCGTTGGGAAGGCGGCTGTGGAGTCCCGCCAAACGGACCGTCCGCCTCACGAGCGGAGGACCGGACGACCGCCAGGTAACCGGGTGGTCACCCTCCGCACGGTGTGCGTCCGCATTCCGGGCAGCCTCTTCGCGTGAGCGGACGGGTCGCCCAGACTGGGTGCGTTTTGGCCCCCACAGTGAACGAGCCGCGCCCATGCCCAGCACCTCCGTCGAGACGCCCTCCACGGCGGACGACACCTCCCTCTCGCACGGCCTGAAGCAGCGCCACCTGTCGATGATCGCCCTCGGCGGGGTCATCGGCGCCGGCCTGTTCGTGGGGTCCGGCGCGGGGATCGCCGCCGCCGGGCCCTCGATCGTCCTCGCCTACACCCTCTCCGGTCTCCTGGTGATGCTGGTGATGCGGATGCTGGGCGAGATGTCGGCCGCGTACCCCTCGTCGGGATCCTTCTCCGCGCACGCCGAGCGGGCGATCGGCCCCTGGGCGGGCTTCACCGCCGGCTGGTCGTTCTGGGTGCTGCTGTGCACGGCGGTCGGCCTGGAGGCCATCGGCGCCGCGAAGATCGTCACCGGCTGGCTGCCGGGCACGCCCGAGTGGGCGTGGGTGGCGCTGTTCATGCTGGTGTTCTGCGGGACGAACCTCGCGGCGGTGAAGAACTTCGGCGAGTTCGAGTTCTGGTTCGCGGCCCTGAAGGTCGGCGCGATCACCCTGTTCCTCGGCCTCGGCGTGCTGGCCGTCGCGGGCGTGCTGCCCGGCACGGACTCCCCGGGCGCCTCCCACCTCACCGACTTCCTCCCCAACGGCGGCGAGGGTCTGGTGATCGGCCTGCTCGCGTCCGTCTTCGCGTACGGCGGCCTGGAGACGGTGACCATCGCGGCGGCCGAGTCGGAGAACCCGGTCAAGGGCGTGGCGAGCGCGGTCCGTACGGCGATGTGGCGGATCGC
>NZ_JAPSKQ010000003.1:0-52184 GCF_031181555.1 Streptomyces sp.
ATCAGGAGTCGGCTCGTGGTGCCGACTGTTTCCTGATCCAGAGCCACACTGCTCCGATCAACAAGTGGATCATGGAGCAGTTGATCATGATCGATGCGTTGAAGCGTGCGTCGGCCAGGTCCATCACGGTGATCGTGCCGTTCTACGGTTACGCGCGGCAGGACAAGAAGCACCGGGGTCGTGAACCGATTTCGGCGCGTCTGATCGCGGATCTGATGAAGACGGCGGGTGCCGATCGGCTCCTCACGGTGGATCTGCACACGGATCAGATCCAGGGGTTCTTCGACGGTCCTGTCGACCACCTCTTCGCGTTGCCGCTGCTGGCGGACTACGTGGGGGCGAAGGTGGACCGGGAGAAGCTGACGGTGGTGTCGCCGGACGCGGGCCGTGTGCGGGTGGCGGACCGTTGGTGCGACCGGTTGGGTGCGCCGCTGGCGATCGTGCACAAGCGGCGGGACAAGGACGTGGCGAACCAGGTGACCGTCCACGAGGTGGTCGGTGAGGTGAAGGGCCGCGTCTGCGTGCTGGTGGACGACATGATCGACACCGGTGGCACGATCTGCGCGGCGGCGGACGCGCTGTTCGCGCACGGTGCGGAGGACGTCATCGTGACGGCGACGCACGGTGTGCTGTCGGGTCCGGCGGCGGACCGGCTGAAGAACTCGAAGGTCAGTGAGTTCGTGTTCACGAACACGTTGCCGACGCCGACCGAGCTGAGCGAGTCGCTGGACAAGATCACGGTGCTGTCGATCGCGCCGACGATCGCGCGTGCGGTGCGTGAGGTGTTCGAGGACGGTTCGGTGACGAGCCTGTTCGACGAGCAGTAAGGGTTCTGCGACCGTTTCCGGTGGCCGGCGTCGTCCGGTGATCGTTTTGGGTGCGGCCTCCCGGTCCGAGTAGACTGCTGCAGTTGCTCGGCGAGGGAGGCCGTTCCGCTTCGTATGGGGCGGGTGCGGCGGTCCGTTATCGACGCGCTCTTCGTAGCAGGCCGTTCGTGGCCGGGTGACCACGTCCGTTTTCTGACTTCGAGGAGTGATCATGTCCGAGGTGAAGATCTCCGCCGCGACGCGCACCGAGTTCGGCAAGGGTGCCGCGCGCCGTATCCGTCGTGACAACAAGGTTCCGGGTGTGCTGTACGGGCACGGTTCGGACCCGCTGCACCTGACGTTCCCGGGCCACGAGCTGCTGCTGGCGCTGCGTACGCCGAACGTGCTGATCTCGCTGGACATCGACGGCAAGACCAGTGAGCTGGCGATTCCGAAGGCCGTGCAGCGTGACCCGCTGAAGGGTTTCCTGGAGCACGTCGACCTGCAGCTGGTCCAGCGCGGCGAGACCGTGACGGTGGAGATCCCGGTCCACACCGAGGGTGAGCTGGCCCCGGGCGGCAACCTGCTGGAGCACGTGCTGGGCACGCTGCCGGTCGAGGCCGAGGCGACCCACATCCCCGAGTCCGTCACGGTGTCCGTCGAGGGCCTGGAGGCCGGTGCCTCCATCCACGCCAAGGACATCACCCTTCCGAAGGGCGCCAAGCTGGCCGTCGACGGGGACGCGGTCGTCATCCAGGTGCTGGCCGCGCAGGCGGAGGAGGGCACGGAGGGCGAGGAGTCCGGCGAGGCCACCGAGGCCTGATCCGTACCGACGCCGTATTCGTCAGCCGCTGTTTCCCGTCGGGGGCAGCGGCTGGCGCGTATCGAGGGAGACATGCAGGTGACGACCGATGCCGGTGCCCCGTGGTTGATCGTGGGTCTGGGAAACCCGGGGCCGGAGTACGCGATGAACCGGCACAACGTGGGGTTCATGGTGGCGGATCTGCTGGCGGAGCGGGTGGGGGGCCGGTTCAAGCGGGCCGGGAAGGCTCAGGCGCAGGTGGTGGAGGGGCGGATCGGGCCGCCGGGGCCGGCGAATCGGCGGGTGGTCCTGGCGAAGCCGATGTCGTACATGAATCTGTCGGGCGGGCCGGTGAACGCGCTGCGGGAGTTCTACAAGGTGCCGGTGGCGCATGTGGTCGCGGTTCATGACGAGTTGGACATCGATTACGGCGTGCTGCGGCTGAAGCTGGGTGGCGGGGACAACGGTCACAACGGGCTGAAGTCGCTCACGAAGGCGTTCGGGCGGGACTACCACCGGGTGCGGTTCGGGATCGGGCGTCCGCCGGGGCGGATGCAGGTGGCGGATTTCGTGCTGCGGGATTTCTCGTCGGCGGAGCGCAAGGAGCTGGACTACCTCGTGGACCGGGCGGCGGACGCGGTGGAGTGCCTGGTGATCGAGGGGTTGGAGCGGGCGCAGAGCGCGTACAACTCGTGAGGTGTGCGGAGGACTCGTGAGGTGCGCGGACGGCTCCTGAGTCGTCGGTGCGCACATCTGTTGACTTGTCCTTCGGGCGTCCTCCGTTTGCCCCCCACCGGAGTTGACCGACCGCGAGGTCATGGCCAAGGATCGCGGCCATGCCTTCTGCGGTTCTCTCCTCCCGGGGCTTTTCCGCCGTGCTGCGGCTGTGCCGGTTCGCGGCGATGGGCACGGTCGCGGCGCTGATCCTGATCGCCGGCGTGTGGGCGTCGTGGGGGACGGCGCAGCACGTGATGCTGACGAAGGGGCGCGAGCGCGGCACGGTCGAGGTGGCGCGGTGCGGTGCGAGGACGTGCGCGGGGCCGTACGCGCCGTTGTCGCAGGGGTCGCAGCCGCGGGCGGAGGTCGTGCTGGAGAACTCGGTGGCCGTGGACAGGGGTGGGACCTACACGGTGGTGCTGAAGCCGGGCGGCGAGCAGGCGGTCCGTTCCGGCCCCGCCGGGATCCTGTACGCGTGGGTTCCGCTGGGCGGGGCGCTGCTGCTGGCGTCGGTGGTGGTGGCGGGCGGGCTGCTGCGGACGCGGGCCGCGTGGGCGCTGGCGCTGTCGGGGACGGCGCTGCTCACGGCGGCTTTCCTGGCGGTCTGAGTCGCCCGGCGCCCGGCTGCCCGGCCGGACCGGCCGTCTGAACGAACGGTGCCCCCGGGCCCTGTCACGGGGCTCGGGGGCACCGCCCTGTCCGGGGCCGGGGTCAGCCGGTGTTGCGCAGGCCGGCGGCCACGCCGTTGACGGTCAGCAGCAGGGCCCGGGAGAGCAGCGGGTCGGGCTGCTCTCCCGCGGCGGCGGCGTCGCGCTGGCGCTTGAGGAGGGCGACCTGGAGGTAGGAGATCGGGTCCAGGTAGGCGTCGCGGATGGCGAAGGTCTGCTTGAGGACCGGGGCGGCGTCCAGGAGTTCCTGTTCGCCGGTGATGCGCAGCACCTCGGCGACGGTCAGCTCGTGTTCGGCCTCGATGGTGGCGAACACGTGCTTGAGCTCGTCGGGGACGAGGGTGTCGACGTAGTGCCGGGCGATGCGCAGGTCGGTCTTGGCGAGGGTCATCTCGACGTTGGAGATGAAGTTGCGGAAGAAGTGCCACTGCTCGTGCATCTCGTCGAGCACGGTGTCCAGGCCGGCCTCGCGCAGGGCCTTCAGGCCGGATCCGACGCCGAACCAGCCGGGGACGATCTGCCGGGACTGGGTCCAGCCGAACACCCAGGGGATGGCCCGCAGTCCGTCCAGGCCGGCGCCGGAGTCGGGCCTTCGCGAAGGCCGGGAGCCGAGGTGCAGGTCGGCGAGCTGGTCGACGGGGGTGGAGGCGAAGAAGTAGGCGGGCAGGTCGGGGTCCTCGACGAGCCTGCGGTAGGCGGCGTGGGCGGCGTCGGAGACGACGTCCATGGCGGCGTCCCAGCGGGCGAGGGCCTCGTCGGACTGGCGGGGGGCGGTGTGCAGGGCGGAGGCCTGGAGGGTGGCGGCGACGGTCAGTTCCAGGTTCTCCCGGGCGAGGGACGGGATGAGGTACTTGTCGGAGATGACCTCGCCCTGTTCGGTGACCTTGATCTCGCCTTCGAGGGTGCCCCAGGGCTGGGCGAGGATGGCGTCGTGGGTGGGGCCGCCGCCGCGGCCGACGGTGCCGCCGCGGCCGTGGAAGAGGCGCAGCCGTACGCCGTAGCGGTGGGCGACGTCGCGCAGGCGGCGCTGGGCGCGGTGGATCTCCCACTGGCTGGTGGTGATGCCGCCGAACTTGGAGGAGTCGGAGTAGCCGAGCATGACCTCCTGGACGTCGCCGCGCAGGGCGACGAGGCGCCGGTAGGAGGGGTCGGCGAGCATGTTCTCCAGGATGGTGTCGGCGGCCTTCAGCTCGTCCGTCGTCTCCAGCAGCGGCACGATGCCGATCTTGGCCCAGCCGGCGTGCAGGTCGATCAGTCCGGCCTCGCGGGCCAGGACGGCGGCGGCGAAGACGTCGTCGGCGCCCTGGCACATGGAGATGATGTAGGACTCGATGACCTCGGGTCCGAAGACCTCCAGGGCGCGCTTGACGGTCCGGAACACGCCGAGGGTCTTCTCGCCGGCCGCGTCCACGGGCGCCGGGGTCGGGGCGAGCGGCCTTCTCGACCGCAGTTCCTTGGCGAGGAGCTTGGCGCGGTAGTCGCGGGGCATGTCGGCGTAGCGCCAGGATTCCTCGCCGAGCCGGTCGAACAGCTGGCCGAGGGCGTGGTGGTGGGCGTCGGCGTGTTCGCGGACGTCCATGGTGGCGAGCTGGAGGCCGAAGGCGGCGAGGGTGCGGATGGTGCGGGCGAGGCGGCCGTCGGCGAACAGGCCGCCGCGGTGTTCGCGCAGGGAGGTCTGGATGAGGCGCAGGTCGGCGAGGAGTTCGCCGGTGCCGAGGTAGTCGCGGCCGGGTTCGTGCGGGGTGCCCTTGGCGAGACGGAGCTTGGTGTTCTCCAGCTTCTGCCGGATACAGGTGGCCTTGAGCCGGTAGGGCTCCTCGGCGTTGAGGCGCTTGTAGCGGGGGCTGATCTCGGGGAGGTTGTCGAGGTCGGCCCTCAGGGAGGTCAGCAGGTCCTCGGTGGCGCCGGCGTAGCGGATGGAGTTGGAGAGGAGGCCGCGCAGTTCGTCGATCGTCTCCAGGGCGTCGTTGATGCCGTGTTCGTGCTGGAGGATGAGGACGTCCCAGGTGACCTGGGGGGTGACGTTGGGGTTGCCGTCGCGGTCGCCGCCGATCCAGGTGCCGAAGGTCAGCGGGCGGGTGTCGTCGGGGAGGTGGACGCCGACGCGCTCCAGTTCCGCGGTGAGGTCCTCGAGGACGTCGCCGACCGCGCCGGCGTGCAGTTCGTCGAGGTAGTAGATGGCGTTGCGGGCCTCGTCGGCGGGTTCGGGGCGGACCACGCGCAGTTCGTCGGTCTGCCAGACGAGGTCGATGTTCTCGGCGAGCCGGGTGTCGAGGCGGCGCCGGTCGGATTCGATGACCGGGGTGTCGAGGAGGGCGGCGATCCGGCGGAGCTTGTTGAGGACGGAGCGGCGGGCGGCCTCGGTGGGGTGGGCGGTGAAGACGGGGCGGACGTTGAGGTGCCGCACCGTCTCGCGCAGGTGCTCGGGGTCGGCGTCCTTGAGCCGGTCGGCGGTGCGGGAGAGCAGTCCGCCCTCGGCGGCGCGCCGGGCGCGCAGTTCGCGGCCGCGGTGGACCTGTTCGGTGACGTTGGCCAGGTGGAAGTAGGTGGAGAAGGCGCGGACCAGCTTGGCCGCGGTCTGCAGTTCGGTGCCGCGCAGCAGCTCGGCGGCGGCCTCGCCGTCCTCACGGGTGAGTCGGCGGACCTTCTCGACGAGCTCCAGCAGCTCGGGGCCCTCCTGCCGCACGAGGGTCTCCCCGAGGAGATCACCCAGTCGGCGGATGTCGGCGCGCAGCTCGCTGCTCGTCGTCGTGGTCTGGTCGTCGGCACTGCTCACAGGTGCGGCTCCTTGCAGTGTTGAAGCTCGTCTGGGAGGGAACCCGGACGGCGTCTCGCGCGGCGGGCGCCGCATACGGGCCGGACGTCCGGGAAGAAATCAGAGCGGACCGCGCTGTCCGACCGACTTCCAGGATAGGTGCCGGCCCGGACGCCCAGGCCGACGGGCTCTTGCCGCCGGGCGACGCACTGCCATACTTACGACGCCGTAGGTTACGGAACCGTAGGAAGGATGAGCGGCTTCCCGCAGCCCGGGCACATCACCTCATCCCACATACCCCACAGGGGACACGCATGACCTCAAGCTCCGATGTGATCAACGAAAATCCACACAAGGACCCGCACGAGGACCGGTCCGGGGGTGCGGCGCTGCCCTCCGCCACGCTGGGCGGGGAGCAGAAGCGTTCGGTCGAGCAGATCACGCTGCTGCTCTTCATCACCGTCCCGTTCCTGGCACTGCTGGCGGCGGTCCCGCTGGCGTGGGGCTGGGGAGTGAGCTGGCTGGACCTGGGCCTGCTGGTCTTCTTCTACTTCCTGGGGTGCCACGGCATCACCATCGGCTTCCACCGCCACTTCACCCACGGGTCGTTCAAGGCCAAGCGTCCGCTGAAGATCGCGCTGGCCATCGCCGGCTCCATGGCGGTCGAGGGTCCGCTGGTGCGCTGGGTGGCCGACCACCGCAAGCACCACAAGTTCTCCGACGCCGAGGGCGACCCGCATTCGCCGTGGCGGTACGGGGAGACGGTCCCGGCGCTGATCAAGGGCCTGTGGTGGGCGCACATCGGCTGGATGTTCGACGAGGAGCAGACGCCGCAGGACAAGTACGCGCCGGATCTGATCAAGGACCGGACGCTCAGGGCGATCTCCCGCCAGTTCGTGCTGTGGACGGTCGTGTCGCTGGCGCTGCCGGCGGTGATCGGCGGCCTGGTCACGATGTCGTGGTGGGGCGCGTTCACGGGCTTCTTCTGGGGCTCGCTCGTCCGGGTGGCGCTGCTGCACCACGTGACGTGGTCGATCAACTCGATCTGCCACGCGGTCGGCAAGCGCCCGTTCAAGTCGCGGGACCGTTCGGGCAACGTGTGGTGGCTGGCGATCCTGTCCTGCGGCGAGTCCTGGCACAACCTGCACCACGCCGACCCGACCTCGGCGCGGCACGGGGTGGAGCGGGGACAGCTCGACTCGAGCGCCCGTCTGATTCGCTGGTTCGAGCAGCTGGGCTGGGCGTACGACGTGCGGTGGCCGTCACGCTCGCGTATCGATTCGCGTCGCAACGTCGGGGAAGGCGGCTCCCGGCGCGGGGAGGAGACCGTCAAGGCGGCATGATGGTCGGCGTGGCGACCGACTCCAGCAGCACCCCGAGCAACGACAAGCCGCGGCGCACGCGCCGCACCCGGATGACCGGTGCCGAGCGCCGGCAGCAGCTGCTGGAGATCGGCCGCACGCTGTTCGCCGCGAAGGGTTTCGAGGGCACGTCGGTGGAGGAGATCGCGGCGAAGGCCGGGGTCTCCAAGCCGGTGGTGTACGAGCACTTCGGCGGCAAGGAGGGCCTGTACGCGGTGGTGGTGGACCGCGAGATGCGGCGCCTGCTGGACATGGTGACCAGCTCCCTGACCGCGGGTCACCCGCGGGAGCTGTGCGAGCAGGCGGCGTTCGCGCTGCTGGACTACATCGAGGAGTACACGGACGGTTTCCGCATCCTGGTCCGTGACTCCCCCATCCCGCAGTCGACGGGTTCCTTCGCCTCGCTGATCTCGGACATCGCCACCCAGGTGGAGGACATCCTGGGCCGCGAGTTCAAGAGCCGGGGCTTCGACCCCAAGCTGGCCCCGCTGTACGCGCAGGCCCTGGTCGGGATGGTCGCCCTGACCGGCCAGTGGTGGCTGGACGTGCGCAAGCCGAAGAAGGCGGAGGTGGCGGCCCACCTGGTGAACCTGGCCTGGCACGGCCTGGACGGGCTGGAGCCGAAGCCCCGGCTGATAGGGCACCGGAAGAGCTGAACCAGGGGTGCACAGGATGGGCCTTGTGCGATTGACCTCGCGCCGTCGTGTGCGCATGGCTGAGATCCCGGTCGGTGCAGCCCGTGCCCGGCTCGGCGACCCGGTCCGCGGCTACCGCGTGCCGTACGTCGTCGAGGACGCCGTCGTCCTCGCCCTCGTCACTCACCCGGGCCGCACGCCCTGAGTCGGCTTCCCTTGCGGGCCACGGCGAAGATCCGCCGGAAGGGGAACGGGGTGCCGTGCGCCCCGGCCGGGTAGGCGGCCCGCAGCGCGGTGCGGTACTCGGTGAGGAACTCCTCCCGCCCCTCCGGGTCGTCGGCGAGGGCGGTGAGGACGGGCCTCAGGCCGGTGCCCTTGACCCAGTCGAGGACGGGGTCCTCGCCCGTCAGCAGGTGGACGTACGTCGTCTCCCACACGTCGGCGGTGCAGCCGAGGCCGGTCAGCCGCTCCAGGTACTCCTCGGGCCGGAGCACGGCCCCGGTGTGGCGCAGGACGCCGTCGAGGCGGGCGCGCCATCGCGGGGAGGCGGCGAGGTCGCGCATCAGGGTGTGGCTGGGGGCGTCGAAGTTGCCGGGCACCTGGAGGGCGAAGGTGCCGCCGGGGGCGAGGGCGGCGGTCCAGTCGTCGAACCGCTCCGCGTGTCCGGGGACCCACTGGAGCGTGGCGTTGCTGACGATCAGGTCGTACGGCCGGTCGGGCGTCCAGGTGCGGACGTCGGCGTGGGCGAAGTCGATCCGGCCGCCCCCGGGGGTGGGGCCCCCGTGGCCGGCGCGGGCCGCCTCGAGCATCTCGGGCGAGTTGTCGTAGCCGGTGACGCGGGCGGTGGGCCAGCGGCCGGTGAGCAGGGCGGTGACGTTGCCGGCGCCGCAGCCCAGGTCGGCGATGCGGGGCGGGTGCCCGGGGAGGTCCGGGACGCGGGCGAGGAGGTCGGTGAAGGGCCGGGTGCGATGACCGGCGTGGCGCAGGTACTGGGCGGGGTCCCAGGCGGGGGTGGCGGCTGCGGGCATGGGGTCTCCTGACGACGACGGACCGGGCGGGGCCCAGCCTCCCGCCCGCGTTAGCTCGATGTCAAGAATCTTTGACTCAATATACTCGACATCAAGAGACTTCACGTCGACACAACCACTACACTGATCCGCATGGAGGACGAGGTCGATCGGCTGGTCGCAGCGTGGCGCCGGGAGCGCCCGGACCTCGACGTGGAACCGCTCGAGGTGCTCAGCCGGGTGAGCAGACTGGCCCGGCACCTGGACCGGGCGCGCCGGCTCGCCTTCGCCGAACACGGTCTGGAGACCTGGGAGTTCGACGTCCTGACCGCGCTGCGCCGCGCGGGCACCCCGTACCAGCTCTCGCCGGGGCAGCTCCTCACCCAGACCCTGGTCACGTCCGGCACGATGACCAACCGCATCGACCGCCTCGCCAAGAAGGGGCTGGTGGAGCGGCTGCCCGACCCCAGCGACCGGCGCGGTGTCCTGGTCCGGCTCACGGACGAGGGCCGTGACCGCGCCGACCAGGCACTGGCCGGGCTGCTGGCGCAGGAGCGGGCCATCCTCGCGGAGCTCTCCCACGCACAGCGCAGTGAGCTGGCGGCACTGCTACGCCAGTTGACCGCCCCGTTCGACAACATCCCCGGTTGACGGCCGGTCCAGGTCGACGGGTCCGACGCCCGCCCGGCGGGCGAGGGCGACGGCGGCGAGGGTGGAGTGCACCCCCAGTTTGCCGAGGACGTTCTGCATGTGCGTCCGCACGGTGTGCGGGGACAGGAACAGGCGCTCGGCGACCGCTTTGCGCCCCAGTCCCGCCACCATGCACCGCAGCACTTCCCGTTCCCTCGGAGTCAGGGACTCCACGAGCCGTTCGCTCTCGGTGCGGTGCCTGCGGGCGGCGGTCAGTTCGCGCAGGACGCCGGTGAGCAGGGCGGGCGGCAGATGTGTCTCGTCGCGCAGCACCCCGCGGATGACGGTGAGCAGCCGGTTCAGCGAGCAGTCCTTGGCCACCCACCCGGAGGCTCCCGCCTGCAGGGCGAGCGCGGCCCGGCGCGGGTCGTCCTTCTCGGCGAGGACGACGGTCCGCACCTGCGGCTGCGCGGAGCGCACCCCCGTGACCAGCGATATCCCGTCGACGAGTCCGTCCTCGTCGCCGCCGCGCACCGGCACGGCCGGCCGTCCGTCCGGCACCTTGCCGCCCAGGTCGGCGTCGACGAGCAGGACGTCGAACCGCCGCCCCTCGGCGGCCGCCCGCTCCAGGCAGCGCAGCGCGGCCGGGCCGCTGCCCGCCGCGGACACGTCGACGTCGGGCTCTGCGGCCAGTGCCGCGGCCAGTGACTCGGCGAAGATGCGATGGTCGTCGACGACCAGGACTCGGATGCGAACCACGAAACCCCCTTCCCCGGGCTCTGTGCGGAGCAGGGGATCACCCCCTCGTCGAAAGGACGACACCGACGCGGGTACGACGCCGAAGCCCCTGTCACGAACGCACCGGACAGGGGACGGGCCGCCGCGACCGCACGCCGACCGCCACCCCGCCCCGGACGCCGTACCCGGCTTCCCTCGCCCCCTGATCGGCGCCGGCCCCCACCGGCACTGTTCATCAGGGTACGGGCGGGGACCGGGAGCGGAAGGTTATTTGCAGAACTGGCGCCTCTGCGCGTTTATGGTGAGCCGCATGTTCCGTCTTGAGACAGAAGTCGACAGGGCCC
This sequence comes from Streptomyces sp., assembly GCF_031181555.1. Classification (GTDB taxonomy): domain Bacteria; phylum Actinomycetota; class Actinomycetes; order Streptomycetales; family Streptomycetaceae; genus Streptomyces; species Streptomyces fimbriatus. The sequence goes on from NZ_JAPSKQ010000003.1 coordinate 10,464, forward strand.
GACGTGATCTGCTCCGCAGGCGCCTGCGGGACACCAACACGGCGGCCTCCCCGGTGCTGCGCGCCCTGCGCGGAACGCCGGACGAACGCGAATCGGCTTTGCACGTGTGGGCGTTGGACGAGAACGGCGATCTCGCGGGCGGCCTGGTCGGCCACACCTGGACGACCTGGCTGCACGTGACCTACCTCTGGGTCGACGGCCGCCACCGGGGAGCGGGCCTGGGCTCCCGCCTCCTGACGGAGGCGGAACGCATCGCCGCCCGGGAGCGCGGCTGCACGGCCTCCCGCGTGGAGACCTGGGACTTCCAGGCCCCGGAGTTCTACCGGAAGCAGGGCTACGACGTGGTCTGCGTGATCCCCGACTATCCGCCGGGCATCACGGAGTACACACTGACGAAGCGACTGGACTGACCCAGCCGGACCTCCTCGGCGGGGCCGGCCGGGCCCCGGCCGGCCCCGTCCGCTACCTCAGCCGCCGCGCCCCCGCCCCCGGGACCGCCTCGAAGACGCGGGGGGCCTTGAAGCCGGCCGCCGCGAACGCCTCCTCCACCGCCTTGGTGATCGCCGGGACGTCGGTCTCCTCGGCGAGGACGATGGCCGAGCCGCCGAAGCCGCCGCCGGTCATGCGGGCGCCCAGCGCGCCCGCGCCCAGCGCCGTGTCGACGACCAGGTCGAGTTCCGGGCAGGAGATGCGGAAGTCGTCGCGCAGGGAGGCGTGGCCCTCGACCAGGACGGGACCGATGGCCCGGGTGTCGCCCGACTCCAGGAGCGCGACGACCCGTTCGACGCGCTCGTCCTCCGTGACCACGTGCCGGACCAGGCGGCGGACCTCCTCCTCGTCGCCCAGCCGCCGCAGTGCCGCGTCCAGTTCCTCGTACCGCACGTCCCTGAGCGCGTCGACGCCCAGCAGGGCCGCGCCCTTCTCGCAGCCGGCGCGGCGCTTGCCGTACTCGCCCTCGCTGTGGCTGTGCTTGACCCGGGTGTCGACGACGAGCAGGCGCATGCCCTCGGCGGCCAGGTCGAAGGGGATCTGCCGCTGGGAGAGGTCACGGGTGTCGAGGAACAGGGCGTGGCCGGCCTCGCAGCAGGCCGAGGCCGTCTGGTCCATGATGCCGACGGGGGCGCCGACGTAGACGTTCTCCGCGCGCTGGCACAGGCGGGCCAGTTGCCAGCCGCGCAGGCCCAGGCCGAACAGGTCGTTCAGCGCGAGCGCCACGACGACCTCCAGGGCGGCCGACGACGACAGGCCCGCGCCCGCCGGGACCGTCGAGGCGAGGTGGATGTCCGCGCCGGTCACCGCGTGGCCGGCCTCGCGCAGGGCCCAGAGCACGCCCGCCGGGTAGGCGGTCCACCGCTTGTCGGAGCCGGGGGCGAGGGCGTCCGTCCTCAGCTCCACCACCGGGCCCTCGACGTCGGCCGAGTGCAGGCGCAGCACGCCGTCGTCGCGGCGCGCGACCGCGGCGACCGCGGTGTGCGGCAGGGCGAACGGCATGACGAAGCCGTCGTTGTAGTCGGTGTGCTCGCCGATGAGGTTGACCCGGCCCGGCGCCGCCCACACCCCGTCCGGTGCGGCACCGTACAGCTGCTCGAACCGCTCGGCGACGGACCGCGCGACGGTCTCGCTGGACCCGCTCATGCCCTGGCCCCCTGCCCCTTCGTCACGTTCTCCTCGGCGCGCCGGCGCGCGAACTCCCACGCGTCGGCGACGATCCCCGCGAGGTCCGTGCGCGACGGCTTCCAGCCCAGCTTCTCGCGGGCCGTGGCGGCCGACGCCACCAGGACCGCCGGGTCGCCGCCCCGGCGCGGTGCCACGACCTCGGGGATCGGGTGGCCGGTGACCCGGCGGACCGTCTCGACGACCTCCCGGACGGAGAAGCCGCTGCCGTTGCCGAGGTTGCAGATCAGGTGCTCGCCGGGGGTGGCGGCCTCCAGGGCCAGCAGGTGGGCCTCGGCCAGGTCGGCGACGTGGATGTAGTCGCGCACGCAGGTGCCGTCCGGCGTCGGGTAGTCGTCGCCGTAGACGGAGATCGCGTCCCGCCCGCCCTGCGCCACCTGCAGCACGAGCGGGATCAGGTGCGACTCGGGGTCGTGGCGCTCGCCGAACGCGCCGTACGCGCCGGCCACGTTGAAGTAGCGCAGGGAGACCGCGCCCAGCCCGTGCGCCGCCGCCTCACCGGTGATCATGTGGTCGACGGCGAGCTTCGAGGCCCCGTACGGATTCGTGGGCCGGGTCGGGGCGGACTCGACGATGGGGACCTGCTCCGGCTCGCCGTAGGTCGCCGCGGTGGAGGAGAACACCAGCCGGCGCACGCCCGCCGAGCGCATGGCCGCCAGCAGTGCCATGGTGCCGCCGACGTTGTTGTCCCAGTACTTCTCCGGCTTCACGACCGACTCGCCGACCTGCGAGGACGCGGCGAAGTGCAGGACGCCGTCGTACGAGGGGTCCAGCCATGCGGCGGCATCCCGGATGTCGCCCTCGATGAAGGAGGCGCCCGCGGGAACGCCCTCGCGGAAGCCGGTGGAGAGGTTGTCGAGCACGACGACCTCGTGTCCGGCCTCCAGCAGATGCTGGGCGACGACGCTGCCGACGTAACCGGCACCGCCCGTCACCAGGTACTTCCCGCTCATGAACTGGCTACCTCCCGCAGTCGCTCGGCCGCGCGCTCCGGCGGCACGTCGTTGATGAACACGTTCATGCCGGACTCGGAGCCCGCGAGGAACTTCAGCTTGCCGGACGTGCGGCGGATGGTGAAAAGCTCCAGGTGGAGCGCGAAGTCGTCACGCGTGACGCCGTCGAACTCCTCCAGCGCGCCGAACGGCGCCTGGTGCCAGGCCGCGATGTACGGCGTCGGAGGCTCCCCTTCCCCGAAGATCCGGTCGAAGCGCCTCAACAGTTCCAGATAGACCTGGGGGAACTCTGTGCGGGCCGCCTCGTCGAGCCCGAGCAGATCGGGCACCCGGCGCTTCGGGTACAGGTGGACCTCGTACGGCCAGTGCGCCGCGTAGGGCACGAAGGCGGCCCAGTGTTCACCCTCAAGGACGACCCGCTCCTCGGCGAGTTCCCGCTCCAGCACGGCGTCGAAGAGGTTCTCCCCGCCGGTCGCCTCCTTGTGCGCGGCCACTTGGCGCAGCATCAGGGCGGTGCGGGGGGTGGTGAAGGGGTAGGCGTAGATCTGCCCGTGCGGGTGCTGGAGGGTGACGCCGATCTCGGCGCCCCGGTTCTCGAAGCAGAACACCTGGTCGACGGAGGGAAGATGCGACAGCTCGGACGTCCGGTCCGTCCACGCCTCCAGGACCAGCCGCGCCTGGCGTTCGCTCAGATCGGCGAAGGAGGCGTCGTGGTCGGAGGTGAAGCAGACGACCTCGCACCGGCCCGAGTCCCCGGCCAGCGAGGGGAACCGGTTCTCGAAGACGACCACGTCGTACGACGCGTCGGGGATCTCGCTCAGCCGCTCGCCCTCGGAGGGGCACAGGGGGCACTCGTCGGCCGGCGGGTGGTAGGTGCGGCCCTGGCGGTGCGAGGCGACGGCGACGCTGTCGCCCAGCAGCGGGTCACGGCGGATCTCGGACGTGGTGACGGTGGCGTCCAGCGGGCGGCGGTCGGCCGCGTCGCGCACGATGTCGTCACTGAGGTCGTAATAGATGAGCTCGCGACCGTCGGCCAGCCGGGTCGAGGTCTTCTTCACGCCGGACGCTCCATTCGGGCCGCTCATCGCGGCGCTCCACACACACTGCACATTCTTCCAACAGAACCCAACATACCAAAACACAACCCACCAAGGCCATCACCGCTCACCACCCAACAAAAAACATCACCGGAACTGTTCGACCACTGAACGCGGAGGCGTAGGTTCCGCGAGGTATCGGTTCGCGCAACGAAGCGAGTACTCATGCAGACCCCCCCACACCTCATTCCCCCCACCCAGCTGGCGGCCGAACTGCGGCTGCCGACCAACTGGCTCGACTACACGATCCTCGGGATCTACTTCGTCGTCGTCCTGGGCATCGGCTTCGCCGCCCGCCGCTCGGTGAAGACCAGCCTCGACTTCTTCCTCTCGGGCCGCTCCCTGCCCGCCTGGGTGACCGGCCTGGCGTTCATCGCCGCCAACCTGGGCGCCACCGAGATCCTGGGCATGGCCGCGAACAGCGCGCAGTACGGCGTCTACACCACGCACTGGTACTGGATCGGCGCCATCCCGGCCATGGTCTTCCTGGGCCTGGTGATGATGCCGTTCTACTACGGCTCCAAGGTCCGTTCGGTCCCCGAGTTCCTGCTGCTCCGCTTCGACAGGGCCGCCCACCTGCTCAGCTCGGGGCTGTTCGCCGCCGCCGCCATCCTGATCGCCGGCGTGAACCTCTACGCCCTCGCGATCGTGGTCGAGGCACTGCTGGGCTGGCCGCAGTGGGTGGCGATCGTCGTCGCCGGCTTCTTCGTCCTGGCCTACATCACCCTCGGCGGCCTGTCCTCGGCGATCTACAACGAGGTCCTGCAGTTCTTCGTCATCCTCGCCGCGCTCATCCCGATCACGGTGCTCGGCCTGAAGAGCGTCGGCGGCTGGGGCGGTCTGTCCGACTCCCTCACCGAGTCGCGCGGCGGCGACTTCATGACCTCCTGGGGCGGCACCGGCATCGGCAGCGACAACCCGCTCGGCGCCAACTGGCTGACCATCGTCCTCGGCCTCGGGTTCGTCCTGTCCTTCGGCTACTGGACGACCAACTTCGCCGAGGTGCAGCGCGCCCTGTCCGCGAAGAACCTCTCGGCGGCCCAGCGCACCCCGCTCATCGCCGCCTTCCCGAAGATCTTCATCGTGTTCCTGGTGATGATCCCGGGCCTGGTCGCGGCGGTCCTCGTGCCCGCCATCGGCACGCCCGACTCCGACCTCCAGTACAACGACGCGATCCCGTACCTGATGGAGCAGTTCCTGCCCAACGGCGTGCTGGGCATCGCCGTGACCGGCCTGCTGGCCGCGTTCATGGCGGGCATGGCGGCCAACATCTCGTCCTTCAACACCGTCTTCACCAGCGACATCTGGGCGAAGTACGTGGTGAAGCACCGCGAGGACGAGTACTACGTCCGCTTCGGCCGCCTGATCACCGCGATCGGCGTCCTCGCCTCGATCGGCACGGCGTTCCTGGCCTCCTCGTTCTCCAACATCATGAGCTACCTCCAGACGCTGTTCTCCTTCTTCAACGTGCCGATGTTCGTGGTGTTCATCATCGGCATGTTCTGGAAGCGCGCGTCGATGAAGTCGGGCTTCTGGGGCCTGCTCGCCGGCACCACCGCCGCGATGGTCAACTACTTCGTCATCTACAAGCAGGGCATCATCGACATCCCCACCGACCAGGGCGCCAACTTCGTCTCCGCGATCGCGGGCTTCGTCGCCGGCGCCGTCGTCATGGTGGCGGTGTCCCTCTTCACCGCCCCCAAGCCGACCGAGGAGCTCCAGGGCCTGGTCTACGGCACCACGTCCCCCGGCATGGCCGAGCCGCCCGCGGCGGGCGACGACGCCTGGTACCGCAAGCCGGCGCTGCTCGGCTGGAGCGCGGTGATCCTGGCCGCCGCCTGCTACATCCCGTTCTCGTTCTGACCACGCTCCGACCGGGAAGATGGAGAGACCATGTCCGAGCACTACTCCGAGCGTGACCTCCAGCGGGAGATCACCGAGCTGGAGACCAGGTCCACGACCGCTGCCCGCCTCTTCGACATCCGGCGCATCATCGGCGGCCTGTTCGTCGTGTACGGCGTCATCGTCACGATCGCGGGCTTCACCGCGTCCGACGCGGACCTCGACAAGGCCGAGGGCGTCAACATCAACCTGTGGACGGGGCTGGGGATGCTGGCCCTCGGCCTGCTGTTCCTGCTGTGGCTGAAGCTGCGGCCGACGGCTCCGCCACCGCCGGACGTCCTGCCGGACGGGCGGGACGTCGACCGGGCCGGGTGAGCGCACGGCGTTGACCGGTCGCCCGGGGCCGGTGCGGGTGAGGGCGGGGAGCGCGGCCCGGCGCCACGGGGTGCCGCCGCGCCCCCTGGGGGCACCCCCTGCTCGGAGGGGCTCGGGGAGGCACGAATGCCCGCGGTCGAGCGGGCTCCTCCGCCCCGCCCGCAGCCGTAGCCGCTGCCCGCGCCCCCGGCGGCGGGTCAGTCCTCCGCGGACGTCAGCCCCCGCACCGGGCCCGCCCGGTCCAGCAGGCCCGTTCTCGCCGCCAGTGCGGCCGCCTCCAGGCGTGACCCCACGCCCAGTTTCATCAGCACCCGCTGGACATGGGTGCGGGCCGTCGAGGGGGCGATGCCCATGCCCGCCGCGATCAGACGGGTGTCCTCACCGTCGGCCACCCGCACCAGCACCTCCACCTCCCTCGGCGTCAGCATCTGCAGCAGCCGCTGCCCCTCGTCGTCCGGCTGCGCCGCCGGGTTCAGCAGCTCGTGGAACGCCCCCTGCAGCAGCTGAGGCGCCACCGCCGCCTCCCCCGCCCGCGCCTTCATGATCGCCCGCTCGACGCCCTCGATGCGCTCGTCGTGCCGCACGTATCCCGACGCCCCCGCCGCGAACGCCGCCGCGATCCCGCGCGGGCTCGGCACCGGCCCCAGCACCAGGACCGCCACCTGCGGCCGTTCCCGCTTGATCTTCACCACCGGGTCGAAGATCCCCGGCTCCGCCGGCACCGCCGTCCCCAGCAGGCACACCTCCGGCGCCCGGCTGATCACCAGGTCCGCCGCCCCCGCCGCCGGCGCCGTCGCGGCCAGCACCCGGTGTCCCCGCAGCTTCAACGCCGAGGCCAACGCCTCCGCGAGCAATCGGTGGTCGTCGACCACCACCAGCCGCACTCCCATCGAACAACCAACCCCCCTACCGCGCGCACCCCCGTGCGCCGCCGCCCCGCCCGGCCCCCCGGTGAATCCCCGGTGGGTCCCCGTGGATGCCCCCGGAAGCTACACGCTCGTTCGGCGTTCCGCTCCCCTACCGGCGAGAATCGCCCCGGATCACCGAAATTCTCGCCTTCGACGGCGATGGGCGGTACGCGCGCGGCCCCGCCCCTGCGGACAGGGGCGGGGCCGCGAAGCGAAACCGCTCAGGGGAACCGTACGGACGATCAGCCCGTACCGAAGGCGATCGCCAGGTACTCCTTGTCCGATCCCGAGAAGTCACTGGCGAACACGCTCGACATGTACAGCCGCCCCTGCGAGAACAGGATCTCGGCGTACTCCGGCAGCATGCTCCGCTCCACCTCCCGCACGGACTCCGTCGCCGGGTTCTCCATCAGCGTCGTCTGCTTGAAGGTCCCCCCGTCGATGCTCACGACCTGACCGCCCTTGTCGTACGGCCCGCGCTTGTACGCCAGGACGTTGCCGCCGTCCATCCGCAGCGGGGTGATCGTGTAACCGTCCCCCGCGTCGGCGCGCTGACCGGTCTGCTTGCCGGTCGCCAGGTCGAAGGTCACGACCTCGTTGGTCTCGCCGTACTCGCCCGTGTTCTCGTGCTCCTCGGTCGGGATGTACAGCCGGTCGTTGCCGACCGCCAGTCCGGAGCACTGCTCGATCTTGGTGATGATGTCGCAGGTGGCCGCGAACTCCTCGCCCGGCGCGGAGATGCGCGTCCGCAGCTTGCCGGTCTTGTTGTCGACGGAGAAGAAGTCCGAGATGCCGCTGCCGTCACCCGCGGAGTCGCCGACGTCGGCGGCCACGACGAGCGGGTCGGTGGACACGATGCCGGCGTACTCGATGCCCTCGTCCATCTTGTACTCCGAGATCACCTTCCCGGACTTCGGGTCGATGGTCTGGATGTGCAGCTGGCGCTCGTCGTACGAACCGCACTTGCGCACCGCGACCATCTTCGCGCCGCCGCCGTACCCGGCGTCGTAGCAGGAGTCGGACGTCTTGGGGGCCCACAGCTGCTTGCCGGAGGCGATCTCCCAGGCGGCGCCGCCGCTGGTGCTGCCCGCGGCGACGGTGCCCCCGCTGAGGGTGACGTTGTTGAAGCTGATCGGCATGGTGCCGGTCTTGGCCGTCTTGGTCCACACCGTCCTGCCCGCCTCCAGGTCGATCAGCGCGACCTCCGTGCAGGACTGCGGTTCGTCCTTGGTCGGCATGGCGGGCTTGTGGACGATCGCCGTCTTGTTGTCCTCGGTGACGTGGTCACTGGCCTCGCACACGGGACCGGGCAGGTCGATCGTCCACTGCTCGGTGCCCTTGTCGCGGTCGTACCCGACGACCTCGGCGATGCCGCTCTTGGCGTACACCGTGTCGGTCACCCAGGAACCCGAGGTGACGATGGTCGTGCTGCCCTTGGGGACCTTGGGCGCCGGCACCTGGAAGAGGACCTTGGAGCCGGGGTCGGCCGGGGCCTTCTCCTTGCCGCCGGCGGAGGTGCCGCCCTCGCCGCCGCCGTTCTTGGCGTCCTTGCCGCCGGTGCCGCCGCCGGAGTCCGCGGAGTTGTTCTTGTCGTCGTCCTTGCCGGAGGACGCGTACCAGACGCCGCCGCCGACGATCAGGGCGATGGCCACGACCGCGGCGACGATGATGGCCATCTGCGCGTTGGGCTTCCGCCCGCCGCCGCCCGGCTGCCCCGGCTGCAGCTGCATCGGCACGGTCGCCTGGGGATAGCCGTATCCGGGCTGACCGTACGGCCCCGGCTGCTGGGGCTGACCGTACGGCCCCGGCTGCTGCCCGGGGTAGCCGTACCCGGCCGGGGGCTGCTGCGGGTAGCCGTACCCGGCCGGGGGCTGCTGCGGGTAGCCGTACCCGGCCGGGGGCTGCTGCGGGTAGCCGTACCCGGGCCCCTGCGGGGCGGACGGGGGAGGCGTCGGCGCGGCGGCCGGAGGTGACTGCGGGGTCTGCGGGTACCCGTACCCGGGCTCGGGGGCCTTGTCGAGGCCGGGCCCGCCCGGAGCGGGCTGCTGCTGCGGAGGCTGCCCGGGCTGAGCGGGCGGCTGCGCCGGGGGCTGCGGCGGTCCGAAGCCCGGCTGCTGCGAGGGCTGCTGGGGCGGTTGAGGCGGCTGGGTCATGACGTGAGTACCTCGGGGAAGGGGACGGGCGGCGACGGATGAGTGACCGGACGGAGCGAGGGCGCCGGCCGTCGGGGGCCGGCGCGCCTCGCGGTCGTCACGCGCCTCACTTGCCGTAGGCGAGCATCAACTTCTCCTTCGCCTCGTCATTGCCGGTCAGCCGGGTGGTCGAGAGGTAGAAACGTCCGTCGACCCAGTCGACCGACCTGCTGTAGAAGCTGTTCTCGATCTCCGCGATGCTCTGCGGGTTCCGCATCAGCTCCACCGGCTTGTGGTCGCTGCCGGTGGTCGGGACGGCCACGATCCGGCCGCCCGAGTCGTAGGAGGGCCTCACATAGGCGATGAGCTTGCCGCCCTCGACCTTCATGGGCAGCATCGACGCCTCCACCGGGGACTCGACCCGCCACTTCTCCTTGCCGTTGGCGAGGTCGATCGCGACGATCTCGTTGGCCCCGGTGGTCGCCTTGGTGGGCAGGTACAGGGTGTCGGCGTCGACGGCGACGCCCTCGCAGCCCTGGAGGTCACGCGAGAGGATGCCCCAGCCGCACTCGGGGGCGAAGTCCTCGTCGAAGCCGACCTGGGACCGGAACTTGCCGCCGGAGGTGAAGGTGGAGATGTTCCAGGCCTTCTTGTCCTCGTTGGTGCTGTAGATGACCACCGGGTCGAGGGAGTAGGCGTTCGCGACGCGCCAGCCCTTGTCGAACTTCTGGGTCCACTTCACCTTGCCGGTCTTCGGGTCGAGCTCGCGGAGCTCGTCGTGCTCGTTGTCGCCGCCGGCGCCGCAGGAGGCGACCTGGAGCAGTCGCTCGCCGCCGGCGAACCCGCCGGGGAAGCACGAGTCGCCGTACTTCTTGGCGTCGAAGAGCTTCTTGCCGCTCGTCACGTCGTACGCCGTGCCGGACATCGAGCGGCCCACCATCAGCGTGTTGCCGGTGAGGGACAGCTCGATGGAGATCGCGGAGTCGAACAGCTCGCCGTCGGCGACCTCCTCGGTCCAGCCCTTCTCGCCGGTGTTGAGGTCGACGAGCTGGAGCCGGTTGCACTTGGCGCGGTCGCTGTCGCCGCTCATGTGGGCGACGACGATCTTGTCGTCGGCCGTCTTCTCCGGGGTGACCGCGCAGATCTTGTGCGGGAAGAGGATCGGCTCCCAGGTGGGCTTGCCGTCGGCGACGTCGTACGCGGACAGCTGCTTGTAGGCCGCCTTCACCGCCGTCTTGTCGGTGATCCACATGCCGGGGGCGTCGGCGCCGGAACCGGGCGCGTCGGGCGCCTCCTTGTACCAGAGCACCTTGGACTCGCCGGCCTGGCGGCCCTCGTTGAGGTCCTCCGGGTCCGTGCCGCCGTCACCGCTGCCGTCGCCGGGGTTGACCGGGGCGCCGGAGGCGCCGGGCTCGGGGTCGTCGCTCTTCCCGGCGACCGGCTTCTTGTCCTTCTTGCCGTCGTCGCCGCCGGAGACCGCCCACACGGTGCCGCCGACGACCAGCAGCGCCGCCACCGCGGCGCCGATGACGACGGCCGGCTTGCCCTTGAAGGGGTTGCGGGAGCCGGATCCGGGGGGCGGCGTGCCGGGCGCCCCGGGGAACTGCGGCTGCGGCGGGTAGCCGTAACCGGGCTGCCCGTACGGGCCCGGCTGCTGCGGCTGCCCGTAGGGGCCGGAGGCGTACGGCCCGGAGTTGTACGGCCCCGGCTGCTGCGGATAGCCGTACCCGGGCTGCGGGGCGCCGGACGGCGGGCCCTGCGGAGGCGGCGGCTGCTGCGGGGCCCCGAAGCCACCGCCCGGCGGCGGATCCTGCGGCGCTCCGAAGCCGCCTTGAGGCGGCTGGTTGGGCGGCTGAGTCATCAGCGCGTTCCCCCTTACTCACTGATTTTTAGCCACGCCCTGAGGCACGTGATGGACCCAGAGTCGTATTCAGACGGTTCTCGGTCGGCCCTTTCTATCACCCGGCACCGACGGCCCACCGGGCCGCGTCCGCCCCTGTTCCCAAGGGAGGACCGGCCCGTGATGTGCCCGTTACGTGCCTTCACGCGCTCTTCACGCGCCGCGCGCCCCCCGTGCGCAGGCGCGCGGACGGGTCCGCGCGCGGGTCAGGCGTCCTCCGCCAGTTCCAGCCAGCGCAGCTCCAGTTCCTCCCGCCGGCCGGCCAGTTCCCGCAGTTCGGCGTCGAGTTCGGCGACCTTCGCGAAGTCGGTGGCGTGCTCGGCGATGGCGGCGTGCAGCTTGGCCTCCTGCTCCGAGACCTTGTCCAGCTGCCGCTCGATCTTCTGCAGTTCCTTCTTGGCGGCGCGCAGGTCGGCGGCGCTCTTCTCGGGGGCGGCCTGCTCGGTGCGGGCGGCGGCGGGTGCCGGGACCGGGGCCGCGGCGGCCTCCTCCATCCGCTTGCGGCGCTCCAGGTACTCGTCGATGCCGCGCGGCAGCATCCGCAGGGTGCCGTCGCCGAGGAGGGCGAACACCCGGTCGGTGGTGCGCTCGATGAAGAACCGGTCGTGGGAGATGACGATCATCGAGCCGGGCCAGCCGTCGAGGAGGTCCTCGAGCTGGGTGAGGGTCTCGATGTCGAGGTCGTTGGTGGGCTCGTCGAGGAAGAGGACGTTGGGCTCGTCCATGAGCAGGCGCAGCAGCTGGAGCCTGCGCCGCTCACCGCCGGACAGGTCGCCGACCGGCGTCCACTGCTTCTCCTTGCTGAACCCGAACGTCTCGCACAGCTGCCCGGCGGTCATCTCGCGCCCCTTGCCGAGGTCGACGCGCTCGCGCACCTGCTGCACGGCCTGGAGCACCCGCCAGGTGGGGTCGAGTTCGGCGACCTCCTGGGAGAGGTAGGCGAGCTTGACCGTCTTGCCGACGCGGATCCGCCCGCCCGCGGGCTGTGCCTCGCCCTCGGTGCGGGCGGCCTCGGCGAGTGCCCGCAGCAGGGACGTCTTGCCGGCGCCGTTGACGCCGACCAGGCCGATGCGGTCGCCGGGGCCGAGCTGCCAGGTGACGTGCTTGAGCAGCACCTTCGGGCCGGCCTGGACGGTGACGTCCTCGAGGTCGAACACCGTCTTGCCGAGCCGCGAGGAGGCGAACTTCATCAGCTCGCTGCTGTCGCGGGGCGGCGGGACGTCCTTGATGAGCTCGTTGGCGGCCTCGACGCGGAAGCGCGGCTTGGACGTCCGCGCGGGCGCCCCGCGGCGCAGCCAGGCCAGCTCCTTGCGGACCAGGTTCTGCCGCTTGGCCTCCTCGGTGGCGGCGATGCGTTCGCGCTCCGCGCGGGCGAAGACGTAGTCGGAGTAGCCGCCCTCGTACTCGAAGACGTCGCCGCGCTGCACGTCCCACATGCGGGTGCAGACCTGGTCGAGGAACCACCGGTCGTGGGTGACGCAGACGAGCGCGGACCGGCGGGCCCGCAGGTGCTGGGCGAGCCAGGCGATGCCCTCGACGTCGAGGTGGTTGGTCGGCTCGTCGAGGACGATCAGGTCCTGCTCCTCGATGAGCAGCTTGGCGAGCGCGATCCGGCGCCGCTCGCCGCCGGACAGCGGCCCGATGACGGTGTCGAGGCCCTTGGGGAACCCGGGCAGGTCCAGCCCGCCGAACAGCCCGGTCAGTACGTCCCGGACCTTGGCGTTCCCGGCCCACTCGTGGTCGGCCATGTCCCCGATGACCTCGTGCCGGACGGTGGCCTCGGGGTCGAGCGAGTCGTGCTGGGTGAGCACCCCGAGCCGCAGCCCGCCGGAGTGGGTGACCCGCCCGGTGTCGGCCTCCTCCAGCCGGGCCAGCATCCGGATGAGGGTGGTCTTGCCGTCGCCGTTGCGGCCGACGACACCGATGCGGTCGCCCTCGGAGACGCCGAGGGACACGCCGTCGAGGAGGGCACGGGTGCCGTACACCTTGCTGACGTTCTCGACATTGACCAGGTTGACGGCCATTTCTCTCCTGCCCGGGGGATCGATCAGCTTTCAAGCGTAGGGCCTCCCGGCCGGCGGTCGACACGCCCGGAGATCGTCACTCATTGTGACGGCGTGATCGGGAACGGGAACGGGCGGCTGCCGTGGAGGGCAGGCAGCAGGATCCCGCCCATGGGAGGAACCACGACCGCCGAGTCCGTCGAGCACCGACGCCCCTGGCCGGTGCCGCCCCCGGACGGCTACACCGTGGACGACCTGTTCGCACTGCCTGGTCTCCCGCCGCACACCGAGCTGATCGACGGGAGTCCCGTCACCGTGAGTCCGCAGCGCAATCTCCACGCAGACGTGATCGGCCTGCTGGTCGGTGGCCTGCGGCGCAGTGTGCCGAAGAAGTACGGGGTGGGACGGGAGATGACCGTCGTCCTGGACCGGCGCAACGGACCGGAGCCCGAGGTGAGCGTCGTCTTCGCCGATGCGGTCCGCGGCCCGGACCGGACGAGCTACCGGGCTCAGGACGTGGTACCGGCCATCGAGGTCGTGTCCCCGGACGCGGAGTCCCGTGACCGTACGGCCGAGCCGTACGAGTACGGCACCGCCGGCCTCCCTCGTTTCCGGCGGGCCGAGCGGGACGGAACCGACCGCAGGCCGCTCGTCCACGTGGACGAGCCGGACCCGCTCACCCGCTCGTACGTGCACATGGGCATGCACCGCGATCGGATCGAGGTCGACAAGCCCTGCACGATCGACATCGACCTCGCCGCCGTCGACGAGCTCTGCCCCGGAGCCCCTCAGACGACCGTCGCCCCCGGCACCGGCCCCGCCGCCGTGCGCACCGTGCGGCAGGTCCCGGAGACCCGCAGGGCGTCGGCGATCGCGTCCGCCGCCTCCGCGTCCCGGGCGAGGAACGCCGTGGTCGGCCCCGAGCCCGAGACCAGCGGGGCCAGCGCCCCCGCCGCGCGTCCCGCCGCGAGGGTGTCGGCGAGCTCCGGGAACAGCGACAGCGCCGCGGGCTGGAGGTCGTTGGAGACGGCGGCGGCGAGCGCGTCGGGGTCGCCCTTGGCCAGGGCGTCGAGCAGTTCCTGCGAGGCCACCGGCTCGGGAATCTCCCGCCCCTCCGCCAGCCGGTCGAACTCGCGGAAGACCGCCGGGGTGGACAGCCCGCGGCCGGCCATCGCGAACACCCAGTGGAAGGTGCCGCCCACCTCCAGCTCCGTCAGCTTCTCACCGCGCCCGGTGCCCAGTGCCGCACCTCCCACCAGGCTGAACGGCACGTCGCTGCCCAGCTCGGCGCAGATGTCGAGCAGTTCCTCCCGCGAGGCGCCCGTCCCCCACAGCGCGTCGCAGGCCAGCAGCGCGCCCGCACCGTCGGCGCTGCCGCCCGCCATGCCGCCGGCGACGGGGATGTCCTTGGCGATGTGGAGGTGCACGTCGGCGTCGCGGCCGTACCGCTCGGCGAGCGCGAGGGCGGCGCGCGCCGCGAGGTTCGTGCGGTCCAGGGGGACCTGGCCGGCGTCCGGACCCGCACAGGTGATCCGGAGCCCGTCGGCGGAGGGGGTCGCGGTGACCTCGTCGTGGAGGCCGACCGCGAGGAAGACGTTGGCCAGGTCGTGGAAGCCGTCGGGGCGGGCGGCGCCGACCGCGAGCTGGACGTTGACCTTGGCGGGGACGCGGACGGTGACGCTCACGCGGCGGGCTCCTTGTGTTCGGCGATGCGCGCGAACTCCTCGACGGTCAGGGACTCCCCCCGGGCCTGCGGCGACACCCCGGCGGCGACCAGGGCGGCCTCCGCGGCGGCCGCCGAACCGGCCCAGCCGGCGAGCGCGGCCCGCAGGGTCTTGCGGCGCTGGGCGAAGGCGGCGTCGACGACGGCGAAGACCTCGCGCCGGGAGGCGGTGGTCTTCAGCGGCTCGGCCCGGCGGACCAGGGAGACCAGCCCGCTGTCGACGTTGGGCGCCGGCCAGAAGACGTTCCGCCCGATGGCGCCGGCCCGCTTGACCTCGGCGTACCAGTTGGCCTTGACCGAGGGCACGCCGTACACCTTCGAACCGGGTGCGGCGGCGAGCCGGTCGGCGACCTCCGACTGGACCATGACGAGGGTGCGCTCGATGCTCGGGAAGGTGTCGAGCATGTGCAGCAGGACGGGCACGGCCACGTTGTAGGGGAGGTTCGCGACCAGCGCGGTCGGGGCGGGGCCGGGCAGCTCGGTGACGTGCATCGCGTCGGAGTGGACCAGCGCGAACCGGTCGGCGCGCCCGGGCATGCGGGCCGCGATGGTGGCGGGCAGCGCGGCGGCCAGGACGTCGTCGATCTCGACGGCGGTGACCCGGTCGGCGACCTCCAGCAGCGCCAGTGTGAGCGAGCCGAGCCCCGGGCCGACCTCGACGACCACGTCGTCGGGGCGGACCTCGGCGGTGCGGACGATCCGGCGGACCGTGTTCGCGTCGATGACGAAGTTCTGGCCGCGCTGCTTGGTGGGCCGTACGCCGAGGGCGGCCGCCAGTTCGCGGACGTCGGCGGGGCCCAGGAGGGCGTCGGGGGTGGGGCTGGTCACGGGACAAGGGTACGGGGCGGCACGGCGGCCCAGGTCAGTAGCCGAAGGCGCGGGCCGTGTTCGCCCCGAGGGCCGTGGCGAGGGTGTCCTCGTCGACGCCCCGTACGGCGGCCATGGCGCGCACCGTGACCGGCACCAGGTACGGGGCGTTGGGCCGCCCGCGGTAGGGCGCCGGCGTCAGGAAGGGCGCGTCGGTCTCCACCAGGACCAGTTCCAGCGGGGCGACGGCGAGCGCGTCGCGCAGGTTCTGCGCGTTCTTGAAGGTGACGTTGCCGGCGAACGACATGAAGTACCCGGCGGCGGCGCAGATCTCCGCCATCTCCGCGTCCCCCGAGTAGCAGTGGAAGACGGTCCGCTCGGGGGCGCCCTCCTCCTTCAGGACGCGCAGGACGTCGGCGTGGGCGTCGCGGTCGTGGATCACCAGGGCCTTGCCGTGCCGCTTGGCGATCTCGATGTGGGCGCGGAAGGACCGCTCCTGCGCCTCCTTGCCCTCCGGTCCGGTGCGGAAGTAGTCGAGCCCGGTCTCGCCGACGCCCTTGACCTGGGGCAGCGCGGCCAGCCGGTCGATCTCGGCGAGCGCCTCGTCCAGCGCCGCGTCCCCGCCGGGCGCGCGGGCGCCCTGCCGGGACCAGCCGTCGGGGTCCCCGTGGACGATGCGCGGGGCCTCGTTGGGGTGCAGCGCGACGGTCGCGTGGACGCCGTCGTACGCGGCGGCCGTCTGCGCCGCCCAGTGCGAGCCCTTGAGGTCGCAGCCGACCTGCACGACCGTCGTCACGCCCACCGAGGCGGCCTTGGCGAGGGCGTCCTCCACCGTGCCGGACTGCATGTCGAGGTGGGTGTGCGAGTCCGCGACCGGCACCCGCAGGGGTTCCGGGAGCGGCGGGGCGGCGTTCTTGTCGGACGTGTCGGGGGCGTTCGCAGACATGTCCCCGATCCTACGGAAGGGGCGCGCCGCACCGTCCCGATCCCTTTGCCGACGGCCGGGCCGGCGCCCCGGAGGGGTGCGGGGCCGTACCGGCGGGCGGCTTCGCCGCGTGGGCGCGACCGGGCCCGCGACCGCCGGCCCGCGGCGGACCGCTCTCCCCCACGGCGGTCCCCGGAGGCCGGCCTACTCCGCGGAGCGTTTCGCCGCCACCACCGCGTCGAACACCTCCCGCTTCGGCACCCCCGCCGCCACGGCCACCGCGGCGATCGCCTCCTTGCGCCGCTCCCCGGCCTCCTCGCGCGCCCGCACCCGGCGCACCAGCTCGGCGGCGTCCACCTCCTCGGCCCCCTTCTCCGGCGCCCCTTCGACCACCACGGTGATCTCGCCGCGCACCCCCTCGGCCGCCCACGCGGCGAGCTCGGCCAGCGGGCCCCGCCTGACCTCCTCGTACGTCTTGGTCAGCTCCCGGCAGACGGCGGCCCGGCGCTCCGCCCCGAACACCTCGGCCATCGCGGCGAGGGTGTCGTCGAGGCGGTGCGGGGACTCGAAGTAGACGAGGGTGCGCCGTTCCCCGGCCACCTCCCGCAGCCGTCCCAGCCGCTCCCCGGCCTTGCGGGGCAGGAACCCCTCGAAGCAGAACCGGTCCACGGGCAGCCCGGACAGGGCGAGCGCGGTGAGCACGGCGGACGGTCCGGGCACCGCGGTGACCCTGATGTCCCGCTCGACGGCCGCCGCGACCAGCCGGTACCCGGGGTCGGAGACCGAGGGCATCCCGGCGTCCGTCACCAGCAGCACGCGCGCGCCGCCCGCCAGCTCCTCGACCAGCTCGGGCGTACGGGCGGACTCGTTGCCCTCGAAGTACGACACGACCCGCCCCCCGGGCGTGACGCCGAGCGCCTGGGCCAGCCGGCGCAGCCGCCGGGTGTCCTCGGCGGCGACGACGTCGGCGCCGGCCAGTTCCTCGGCGAGCCGGGGCGGGGCGTCGGAGACGTCGCCGATGGGGGTGCCTGCGAGTACGAGGGTTCCGGTCACACCCCCATCCTCCCAGGACCGCGGGACAGCACGGGCGGGGCATACCGCCCATGCACGGGACTCCCACAGCGCCGTTCCCTACGATGGCGCGGTGACCAGTACCGCGTCCTCCACGGACATCCGGCAGGACCAGGCGCCGCACGAGCAGCGGCCGTCGTGGCAGCAGCGGCTGCGCCGATTCGGCTATCCGGCGGCGGGGCCCGAAGGCGACGTCCGTGACCGCCTGGTACCGCCCTACACGGAACCGTCGGGGCGGCTCTGGTCCGCGCTCGGGGTGCCGCCGGTGCTCGCCGGGCGGATCACCCGCTGGTCGGCGTGGGGCGGCCCGTTGCTGGTCACGCTGCTGGCGGGGGTGCTGCGGTTCTGGAACCTGGGCAGCCCGAAGGCGGTGATATTCGACGAGACGTACTACGCCAAGGACGCGTGGGCGCTGGTCCACCGGGGCTTCGAGGTCAACTGGGAGAAGAACGCCAACGACCTGATCCTCTCCACGGGCGGGAACGTCCCCATCCCGACGGACGCGGCGTACGTCGTGCACCCGCCGGTCGGCAAGTACGTCATCGGGCTGGGCGAGCTGATGTTCGGGTTCACCCCGTTCGGCTGGCGGTTCATGACGGCGCTGCTGGGCACGCTGTCGGTCCTGCTGCTGTGCCGCATCGGCCGGCGCCTGTTCCGCTCCACGTTCCTCGGCTGCCTCGCGGGCGCGCTGATGGCGGTGGACGGGCTGCACTTCGTGATGAGCCGGACCTCGCTGCTCGACGGCGTGCTGATGTTCTTCGTGCTCGCGGCCTTCGGCTGCCTGCTGGTCGACCGGGACCGGGCGCGGGAGAAACTCGCCGCCGCGCTGCCCGTGGACCCGTCCGGCCGGGCCCGGCCGGACGCGCACGTCGCGGAGAACACCCGGATCGGCTTCCGTCCCTGGCGGCTGGCGGCGGGCCTGATGCTGGGCCTGGCGATCGGCACCAAGTGGAACGGCCTGTACATCATGGCCGCGTTCTGTGTGATGGCGGTGCTCTGGGACGTCGGCTCCCGCCGGGTCGCCGGCGCGCGGCGGCCCCGGCTGGCGGTGCTGAAGCGCGACCTGGGCTGGGCGTTCCTGTGCACCGTGCCGGTGGCGGTGTTCACCTACTTCGCCTCGTGGATCGGCTGGATCCTCTCCCCGGCCGACGGCACCGGCGGCTACTACCGCGACTGGGCGGCCGAGGACGGCAGGGACAGCAGCTGGTCCTGGCTCTTCCCCGACTGGTGGCGCAGCCTGTGGCACTACGAGACCCAGGTCTACGACTTCCACGTCGGCCTGTCCTCGCCGCACACCTACCAGTCCAACCCGTGGAGCTGGATCGTCACCGGCCGCCCGGTCTCCTACTTCTACGAGTCCCCGGCCCCCGGCACGGACGGCTGCCCCGCCGACGCGGGCGAGAAGTGCGCCCGCGAGGTCCTGGCCCTCGGCACCCCCCTGCTGTGGTGGGTGGCCTGCTTCGCCCTCCTCTACGTCCTGTGGCGCTGGTTCTTCCGCCGCGACTGGCGCGCGGGCGCCGTCGCCTGCGGCATCGCGGCCGGCTACGCCCCGTGGTTCCTGTACCAGGAGCGCACGATCTTCTTCTTCTACGCCATCGTCTTCCTGCCCTTCCTGTGCCTGGCGGTGGCGATGCTCCTGGGCGCGGTCGTCGGCCCGCCCCGCTCCACCGACACCCGCCGGGTCGCGGGCGCGACGGCGGCCGGCGTCCTGACCCTGCTGATCGCCTGGAACTTCATCTACTTCTGGCCGATCTACACGGGCACCGCGATCCCGATCGACGACTGGCGGGCGCGGATGTGGCTGGACACGTGGGTCTAGGCAGGATGTCCCGCCTGCCGGCACCCCGGTTCGAGCCCCTCCGCCCCTCGCGGGGATCTCTGTTCGGCCACCAAACGGAAACAGACGCCCCGGCCGCCGCTCACTGCGCCTAGGGTGCTCACCGTCGGGCTTTCTGAACACGTTCAGAAAGACGTGGGGTCCGGCGGGGAGGGAGGGCCTCATGGGCAAGGGGGTCAAGGCCGCCGTCATCGGCGGGGTGTTCGCGGTGATGGTGGGCGGGGCCGGGTACGGCGCCTACAACCTCGTGTCGGCGGTCGGCGGCGACGGGGGGAGCGGCGCCGGTGCGTCGGCGCCGAAGTCCGGGCCGCCGGACGAGGAGGAGGTCGCGGAGACGACCGGGAAGTTCTTCGCGGCCTGGGAGGAGGGGCGGGCGGCCGAGGCGGCGTCGTACACGGACAACGCGCAGGACGCCGGGGCGCTGCTGACGGCGTACGGCGACGAGGCGCACATCGGCGACGTGCGGATCACTCCCGGGACGGCCACCGGCGCCACCGTTCCGTTCACCGTGAAGGCGACCGTCACCCACGACGGGAAGTCCGAGCCGCTGACCTACCGGAGCGAGCTGACCGTCGTGCGCGGGAAGACCACCGGGCGGGCGCTGGTCGACTGGGAGCCGTCCGTCGTCCACCCCGGGCTGAAGGACGGCGACACCCTGGTCACCGGGGAGTCCGCGCAGCCGCCCATCGAGGCCGTGGACCGCGACGGCACCGTGCTGACGAAGGAGGAGTACCCCTCCCTCGGGCCGATCCTGGACACCCTGCGCGAGAAGTACGGCGAGAAGGCGGGCGGCACCCCCGGTGTCGAGCTGGTGATCCGGCACGCGGACGAGGCCGCCGCCGACACCCCGCTGCTGACCCTCGCCGAGGGCGAGCCGGGCAGGCTGCGCACGACGCTCAGCGCCGGCGTGCAGGCCGCGGCCGAGAAGGCGGTGAAGCGGTTCGCCGAGTCGTCGGTGGTGGCGGTGAAGCCGAGCACCGGTGAGGTGCTGGCGGTGGCCAACCACCGTCAGGACGGGTTCAACGCGGCCTTCCAGGGCCGGGTCGCCCCCGGTTCCACCATGAAGATCATCACCGCGGCCATGCTCATCGACAACGGCGTGACCTCGATGAACGGTCCGGCTCCCTGCCCGCCCACGGCCGTCTGGCAGAGCCAGACCTTCAAGAACCTCACCGGCATGCAGCCGAACGAGAACGCCACCCTCGCCCACAGCTTCCTGCGCTCCTGCAACACCGCCTTCATCAAGCTCGTCGACGAGGAACCGCTCACCACCGCCTCCCTCACCCAGGAGGCCCAGGAGCGGTTCGGGCTCGGCCGGGACGACTGGAAGACCGGCATCGTCTCCTTCGACGGCAGCGTCCCCGACGTCAGCGGCCCGGACCGCGCGGCGAACGCCATCGGCCAGGGCAAGGTGCAGATGAACCCGCTGAACATGGCCTCGGTGACGGCCACCGCCATCACCGGCGCCTTCCGCCAGCCGTACCTCGTCTCCCCGGAGCTCGACGGCCGGCAGCTGGCGCAGGCCAAGGGCCTGCCCGCGAGCACCGCCGCCCAGCTGAAGCA
This sequence comes from Streptomyces sp., assembly GCF_031181555.1. GTDB lineage: Bacteria > Actinomycetota > Actinomycetes > Streptomycetales > Streptomycetaceae > Streptomyces > Streptomyces fimbriatus. Next base: position 31,274 of record NZ_JAPSKQ010000003.1, read on the forward strand.
GATGATGCGGCTCACCGCCACCCAGGGCACCGCCGCCGAGGCCATGGCCGGGCTCGGCGGCGACATCGGCGCGAAGACCGGCTCCGCGGAGGTGGACGGCAACGCCACCTCGGACAGCTGGTTCACCGGCTTCCGGGGGGACGTCGCGGCGGCGGCCATGGCACAGCAGGGCGGCCACGGCGGCGACGCGGCCGGTCCGATTGTCGCAGCCGTGCTACGAGCGGGCTCCTGAGCGCGCCGCGCGCAGGGCGGGACTTTAGGGTGGTGGCCGTCGTCGGCACACAGGGGCGCCGCCGTCGCAGCGGACTCCACCGACGCAACAAGTGCCCCGAACGTCAGGGGCACCACCAGCACCAGGAGCGCCACCAGGGCCGCGGGAGCCCGGCGAGCAGCGGAGGAACGGAACACAGTGGGCAACAGAGGGCACGTCGCCGAGCGACGGAAGACGAGACCCGCCGTGCTCGGCGGAGCGATCGCCGTGGTCGTCGGCGGTGCCGGGTTCGGCGCCTACGCGCTGTTCGGCGGCGGTGCCGCCGCCGAGGACGGGACCCGCACCGCCTCCGCCCAGCAGGCCGAGGAGGTCAGGACCGGCCCGCTGTCCGCCACCGAGGTCACCGCCACGGCCGAGCGCTTCCTCGCCGCCTGGCAGTCCGGGAAGGTGAGCGAGGCCGCCGCCGTCACCGACGACCCGAAGGCCGCCACCGCCCTGCTCACCGGCTACGCCAAGGACGCCCGCGTCAAGGACGTCACCCTCACCGCCGGCCCCCGCACCGGCGACAAGGTCCCCTTCTCCGTGAAGGGCACGGTGTCGTACAAGGGGCTCGGCAAGCCGCTGGCGTACGACAGCGCGCTGACCGTCGTGCGCCGCGCCGGGGACGGCGCGCCGCGGGTCGACTGGCGGCCCTCCGTCGTGCACCCCGACCTCAAGGACGGCGACAGGCTGGTCACCGGGGAGGCGGGCACACCGCCGGTCAAGGCGCTGGACCGGAACGGCGGCGAACTGACCACCGCGAAGTACCCGTCCCTGGGGACGGTGCTGGACGGTCTGCGCGAGAAGTACGGCGAGAAGGCGGGCGGCGAGGCGGGCGTCGAGCTGCGGGTGGTGCGCGGCAAGGCGTCCGAGAAGGCGAAGCTGTCCGACAAGACGCTGCTGGAGCTGAGCGAGGGCACCCCCGGCACGGTGAAGACCACGCTGGACCCGTCCCTGCAGGCCGCCGCCGAGGCGCAGGTGGCCAGGAAGGCCCGGGCGTCGGTGGTGGCGCTGCGCGCGTCGACCGGCGAGATCCTGGCGGTGGCGAACTCCTCGCACGGTTTCAACACGGCGTTCCAGGGCTCGCTCGCCCCGGGTTCCACCATGAAGGTGGTCACCGCCTCGATGCTGCTCGAGAAGGGCCTCGCCGCCATGGACGAGAAGCACCCGTGCCCGAAGTACTTCAGCTACGGCGGCTGGAAGTTCCAGAACCTCGACAAGTTCCAGATCAAGGACGGCACCTTCAAGGCGAGCTTCGCCCGCTCCTGCAACACGGCCTTCATCAGCCAGGCGCCCGAGCTGGAGGACGACGACCTGACCGAGCAGGCCCAGCAGGTCTTCGGGCTGGGAAGGAACGACTGGCAGGTCGGCGTGCCGACCTTCGACGGCGCGGTGCCGGTGCAGTCGAAGGCCCCGATGGCGGCCTCGCTCATCGGCCAGGGCGGGGTGCGGATGAACCCGCTGAACATGGCGTCGGTGTCGGCGACGGTCAGGGCGGGCGTCTTCCACCAGCCGTACCTGGTCTCGCCCGAGGTGGACGGGCGCAAGCTGGCCACGGCCTCGCGCACCCTGTCCGCCGACGCGCTGGCGCAGCTGCGGGAGCTGATGGCGTACACCGCGACCGCCGGCACGGCGGCGGAGGCGATGGCCGGGGTGAGCGGTGAGATCGGCGCCAAGACCGGGTCGGCCGAGGTCGACGGGCAGAAGAAGCCCAACGGCTGGTTCACCGCGTACCGCGGGGACCTGGCGGCCGCGGGCGTGGTCCAGGAGGGCGGTCACGGCGGCTCGACGGCCGGGCCGCTGGTGGCGGCGCTGCTGAAGAGCGGCGGCTGAGCCGAGGGGGTCAGTGCGGGACCGGTTCGGCGGCGGCGACGTGCGTCCGCCGCAGGAACCGGGCCAGGGTCTTGGTCTCGAACTGCACCATGGACACTCCCTGCGCGGAGTGGAACTCGACCACGACCTGCACCCTGCCGCACGGCCACACGCGCACCTCGCCGCTTCCCGCCGGGGTGCGCAGGCCCCGCTCCAGCAGTTCCCGCTCGACGGCCCACTCGCGCGCGCCGGCGCCCGGCGTCCCCACGCGGACGAGGCGGGGGTCCTGCTCGGGGTCGTATCGCAGCACCACGGACACGGCCCCTCGGTCCTCTTCCAGGACCTCCGTGACGATGTGTGCTCGCGCGTACTGCTCGATTACGGACATCGGTGGGCCCCTTACGCTGCGCGGTCGGCATGGCACGCCGTGGAAGCCGTGTACCCGCCCCCCGTCCCATGGTGCACGCTTTCCGGAATCCCTGCCTCCGCGCGGCGGACATCACAGGCCGGGCACGGAGGAGACAAAGACAAGGGGCTCGCTCTTGCCAGGAAGGCCGAGGAGCACGCGGCGGCCGGTTCCCCGCTCGCCGACTACGGCGTCGAGGACGTCGACGACGCCCGTCTGTCCGGCGGACTCGCGGGCGTGATCGGCGTCGGCGTCACGGTCGCCGCGGGCACCGGGGTGTTCCGGGTCGTGCGCAGGCGGCGTACCGGGGAGGGGGCCGGCGGGGAGGCCGACGCCACCTCGCCGTCGAGCACCACGGGGACGAGCGTCCGGGATGGGCGCGGGCCACGCGCACCGGCTCTGCCGGCACGGGCACTCCCCCGTGCACGCCCTGCCGCCGCACACCGAGCTCGTCGCCGTCCTCGCCTTCGCGGTGGTCGCCGTGTCCACCCCGCGCGAGGCGGTGTGGGCGTTCGCGGGGTACGCCGTGCTGCTCGGCCTCGTCGCGTACGCCGCCCGCGTCCCGGCCGGTTTCCTGCCCGAGCGGCTGCTCATCGAGGTGCCGTTCGTCGCCTTCGCGGTGCTCCTGCCGTTCGTGGCGGAGGACGAGCGGGCCGACGTCCTCGGGCTGTCCCTGAGCGTGAACGGCCTGTGGGGCGCCTGGAACGTGCTGGCCAAGGGCACCCTGGGCGTCGCCGCCTCGGTCCTGCTGGCCGCCACGACCGAACTGCGGGAGCTGCCGCTGGGCCTCCAGCGGCTGCGGCTCCCGCCGCGAACCGGCCGACATCCTGCGCTCCCTGGACGTCACCGTCCTGATGGTCACGCACGACCTGCCCTACGCCCTCGAACCGTGCCCGCGCTCGCCGATCCTGAGCGACGGAGCGATCGCGGCGGACGGCCCGACCGCCGACCTGCTCGCCGACGACGGCCTGCTGCACGCGCACCGCCTGGAGCCGCCCTACGGCTTCGGCCCGCGCTCGGTACCGGCCGCGCCCGGCCGTCCGTGACAATGAGCGCGTGACGAACGAGGAGACCGAGGGCTCACTGCTGCTCGACGAGCAGCTGTGCTTCGCGCTGTACGCCGCCCAGCGCGCGGTGACGGCCGCGTACCGGCCGCTCCTCGAGGAGCTGGGCCTGACGTACCCGCAGTACCTGGTCCTGCTGGTGCTCTGGGAGCGCGGCGAGACGACGGTCAAGGAGCTGGCGTCCGCCCTGCGTCTGGACTACGGCACGGTGTCGCCCCTGCTGAAACGGCTGGAGGGCGCGGGCCTGGTCCGCCGGGAGCGCGCGGCGCACGACGAGCGCACGGTGCTGATCGCGCCCACGGGGCCGGCCGAGGAGCTGCGCGAACGGGCGGCACGGGTGCCGGGCGCGCTGCTCGCGGCGACCGGGCTGGAGGCCGCGGAGGCCGCGCGGCTGCGCGGAGAGCTGTGGCAGCTGGCGCGGCGGGCCGAGGCCGCGGCGGAGCGGGCGCGCTGATCCGGGGTTACCCCCGGTTGCTACCCCCCGGTAACAAGGGCGTCCCGCCACCCAGTACCTTGTGCGCGTTGTACTTGTGCACCCTTGATCAGGGGAAGGCCAGCCATGACTGACGGCACCGCTGTCGCCACCGACACCCGCCCGACGAAGATCATGTACGTCGCCGAGGCCACCGCGCACGGCGGCCGGGACGGCTATGTCACCAGTCACGACGGCCGGCTCGACCTGAAGGTCGCGATGCCCCCCGAACTGGGCGGCGACGGCGACGGCACCAACCCGGAGCAGCTCTTCGCGGCCGGCTTCAGCTCCTGCTTCCACAACGCCCTGATCCTGGTCGGCAACCGGGCCGGTTACGACCTCGCCGGCTCCACGGTCGCCGCGAAGGTGGGCATCGGCCCCAACCGGCAGCGCGGCTACGGTCTCGCCGTCGCCCTGAGCGTCTCCCTCCCGGTTCTCGACGCCGACCTCGCCGCCCGGCTGGTGGACGCGGCCCACGAGGTCTGCCCCTACTCCAACGCCACGCGCGGCAACATCGACGTAACGATCGTGCTCGGCTAGCGCGGCCCAGGAATCACAGGCGAACGGCGGCCGTTGCACCCACTGTCACAGGTGAGGGGAAGGGACCACGGGCGTGGACGTGCACGGCACAGTGGCCGGGGGCTTCGAGCCGGTCGAGCAGGCGTTCGCACGGAACTTCGAGGCGCTCGGGGACCGGGGCGCGGCGGTCGCCGTGTACCGGGACGGGCGCAAGGTCGTGGACCTGTGGGCCGGGGTGAAGGACGTCGACGGCACCGAGCCGTGGGAGCGGGACACCGCCCAGGTCGTGCGCTCGGCGACCAAGGGCGTCGCCGCCGCCGTCCTGTTGCTGCTGCACCGGCGCGGCGAGCTGGACCTGGACGCGCCGGTCGGCCACTACTGGCCGGAGTTCAAGGCGCACGGCAAGGAGCGGGTGCTGGTCCGGCACGTGCTGAACCACCGCGCCGGGCTCCCGGTCCTCGACCGCCCGCTCACCCTGCGGGAGGCGGCCGACCCGCTGCGGAGCGCCGAGGCGCTCGCCGCCCAGCCGCCCGTGTGGGAGCCGGGCACGGACCACGGTTACCACGCCCTCACCTACGGCTGGCTGCTCGACGAGCTGGTGCGGCGCGTGACCGGCCGGGGCTCCGGCGAGTGGATCGCGTCGGAGATCGCCGGCCCGCTGGGGCTGGACCTGTGGGTGGGGCTGCCGGACGCGCGGACCGGCCGGGTGGGCAGGGTCGGCCGGATCGAGGGCCCGGAGCCGTCCGGCGTGCTCCGCGCCCGCCCGAAGCGCTCGGTCACCGACGCCTACGCCGACCCGGCCTCCCTCACCCGCCGGGCCTTCGCCGCGATCACCCCCTTCCCGGACCAGAACGACCCGGCGTTCCGCGCGGCGGCCCTGCCCGCCGCGAGCGGGATCGCGACGGCGGACGGGCTGGCCCGCTTCTACGCGTCACTGATCGGCCCGGTCGACGGCGTACGCCTCCTCGACCCGGCCGGCGTCGACCTGGCCCGCGCCGAGGAGTCGGCGGGCCCGGACCGCGTCCTGGTCGTCGGCACCCGCTTCGGCCTCGGCTTCATGCTGCACGGCAGCGCCTCCCCCTTCCTCGGCCCGGGCTCCTTCGGCCACCCCGGCCGCGGCGGCTCCCTCGGCTTCGCCGACCCGGAGACGGGCATCGCCTTCGGCTACGTCACCAACGGCTTCCGCAGGACCGTGACGGCGGACCCACGGGCACAGGCCCTGATCCGGGCGGTGCGCCAGGCGCTGGGGTAGGGCCTGACGTCCGGATCGGGCCGGGGCCCGCGAGCCCGGTCCGATCCGGACGAAAGACCCCAGGGCCGGGGCGGGGCCCTACACGTGGATCGGGTGCGAGATGCGGCCCGACGCCTCGTCGATCTCGTCGTGCGCCTTGGTCAGCAGCCGCATGGCGAGTTCGTTCAACGCCCGGGCGCCGGCGACCTCCTCACCGACCCTGGGCTGATTCGCGTCGGTGTGGTGCCGGGTCGCGTGCCCGTGCGCCCGCACCGCGGTCCCGTCGGGCAGCCGGACCATCGCGACCGCGCGCGTGTGCTGGTCGTCCTCCTGGAACTCCAGCTCCACGTGCCATCCCACTGCGGTGTGCACCATGACGATCACCTCCGGAAGCTCTCATTCCAGGGTGCGCCTTCCCCTGCCCGGACGCACCCGGCCGGCAGGCGACGAGTACGGGGAGGCTCCCGCCCCGCCGGACGCGGCGCACGGACACCCCGTACTGAGGCTCCGGCCCGGTTCCGACCCGTCAGGACCGGGCTCCCCGCACCGACGTTCCGAAGGGCCCCGCGTGCGCCGTTGCCTCGCTGCCGCCACCGTCGCGGCCACCTTCTTCCTCGCCGGTGGCTGCACCGACCCCGCCGGTACGGAACCTCCGGCGCGGGGGAGCCGGAACACGCCCTCCGCCGACAGGTCCGGCCGGCAGGCCACCACCGCGCTGCCGGAGCTGGACGTCCCCGAGAACGCACGGGTGCTGGTCGCCGAGACCGTCGGCACCGGCAGTGCGGACCTGCCCGGGTTCACCCCCTCCGAGGAGGCGTACACCGTGTACGCCGACTGTTCCGGCAGGGGGCAGGTGGCCCTCGTCGACCGGGACGGGGAGGGGCAGGCCCGTCCGATCGCCTGCGACGGCGCGGGCACCGTGGGGGTGATCCACACCGACAGGAAGCCGCAGCACCTTGCGATCCGGGTGACCGGCGGGGCGGCCGACTGGAAGATCTCCGTCGTCTCGGGCGACCACCACCGGTGAACGACCGGGCGGTCTCCCGGCGCGCCGTCGGCTACCCCGCGCGCAGCATCAGCCCGATCCCGACGACCAGCAGCCCGGCCGCGGCGATGCGCGGGGCGCCGAAGCGTTCCTTGAAGAACAGGGCCCCGATCGCCGCTCCGACGATGACCGAGGACTCCCGCAGGGCCGCGACGGGGGCGAGTTCGGCGCGGGTCTGGGCCCACAGGACGAGCGCGTACGCGGCGACGGACAGCGCGGCGCCGAGGAGTCCGAGGCCGGCGTGCGGCCGGAGCAGGGCGCCCGCCCGCCCCCGCCGGCGCCACAGCGCGTACGCCGGGATCACCGTGCCCTGGACCGCCATCAGCCAGGCGATGTAGCCGAGGGAGGAGCCGGAGGCGCGGACGCCGAGCCCGTCGACGACCGTGTACGCCGCGATGGTCAGGCCGGTCGCCAGCGCCGCGCCGATCGCCGCCCAGTCGGGCCGGTGCCCGCGCAGCCCCCACAGGGCGACGCCGGTCAGGCCCGCGCAGGACAGGGCGATCCCGGCGGCGGCCCAGCCGTCCGGCACCTCGTGGGCGAACACGGCGGCGAGGACCGCGACGATCAGCGGCGCGCTGCCCCGGGCGAGGGGGTAGGCCTGGCCGAAGTCGCCCAGCTCGAAGGACTTCATCAGCAGCGCGTAGTACGCGATGTGAAGGGCGGCCGAGCCGAACAGGTACGGCCACGCCCCGGCCGCCGGGAACGGCACGAACGGCGCCGTCGCCAGCCCGATCAGCAGTCCGCCGCCCGAGATCAGCGCGAACCCGGCCAGCTTGTCGGTGATCCTGTGCGCGATGGCGTTCCAGCCGGCGTGGGTGACCGCGGCGAGCAGGACGGCCGCGGTGACCAGTGGGGTCACGGAGTGCGCTCGCGCACGTCCACCAGGGTGCCGCCGGCGTGGGCGATCAGCGTCTTGGGTTCCATCGGGAAGACGGTGTACGGGGTGCCGGCCGCCGCCCACACGAGGTCGTGGTCGAGGAGGGAGCGGTCGGCGAGGACGCGGGTCCTCGTCCGGTGGCCGAAGGGGGGCACGCCGCCGATGGCGTACCCGGTGGTCTCCCGCACGACGTCGGCCTTGGCCCGGGTGACCTTCCCGGCGCCGAGCTCCTGACGCACCCGCTCGACGTCCACCCGCGAGGCCCCGTCCATGAGGACCAGCACGGGCGCACCGTCCGCGGCGAAGACCAGCGACTTGCAGATCTGGCTCAGTTCGCACCCGATCGCGGCGGCGGCCTCGGCGGCGGTGCGGGTGGCCTCCGGGAAGCGGCGGATCCGCCCGGTCACCTCCGCGAGCCCCATCTCCCGCAGGGCCTCGGCGAAACGGGGGTGGGCTCCGGAGCTCTCGGCGTCAGTGGCGGCTGTCGTCATGCGGGGCACGCTAGCGGTCGGTGCGGCGGGCACGCGAGCGCATTCCCGGAGGACGGGCGGCGCGCGGCGGCGAGGGGAAAGCCGGTGAGGGCGCCCCGTCCCCACGGAGCCCTCACCGGCTGGTCGGGTGATCCCGGACCGTCCGGGCCGTCAGGTCCGGACGAGTTCCCGGTTCTCGTCCTTCCTGTCGTCCTCCGTGCGCAGGCCCTCGCCCTCGACGTCCACGTTGGGCAGGGCGCGGTCCAGCCACTTCGGCAGCCACCAGGCCTTCGTGCCGAGCAGGGCCAGGACCGCCGGGACGATCGCCATGCGGACGACGAACGCGTCGAAGAGGACGGCGATCGCGAGGCCGAAGCCGATCATCTTGACCATCGACTCGCTGGAGCCGATGAAGCCGGAGAAGACCGCGATCATGATCACCGCGGCGGCCGTGACCACCCGGGCGCCGTGCCGGAAGCCGGTCACCACGGCCTGGCTCGGCTTCTCGCCGTGGACGTAGGCCTCCCGCATCCGGGTCACGAGGAACACCTCGTAGTCCATGGCCAGTCCGAAGACCACGCCGACCATGAAGATCGGCATCATCGACATGACCGGACCGGTCTGCTCCACGTTCATCGGGCCGGACAGCCAGCCCCACTGGAAGACCGCGACCACCGCGCCGAGGGCCGCCAGGACCGACAGGAGGAAGCCGAGGGCCGCCTTCAGCGGGACCAGGATCGAGCGGAAGACCACGATCAGGAGGAGGAAGGCCAGTCCGACGACCAGGATCAGGTACGGGACCAGCGCGTCGTTGAGCTTCTGGGACACGTCGATGTTCATCGCCGTGGAGCCCGTCACCAGGACGTCGGCGCCGGTGCCCGCCTTGATGTCCGCGCCCGCGTCACGGATGTCGTGCACCAGGTCCTCGGTCGTCACCGACGAGGGCTTGGAGTCCGGGACGACGGTGATCGTCGCCGTGTCGCCGACCTTGTTGGGGGCCGCCGGGGACACGTTCACCACGTTGTCGAGGGCCTTGATGCCGTCGCCGGTCCGCTGGAAGACGGCCTGCGGGTCGTCGCTGCCCTTCGCGTCGACCACGACCACCAGCGGGCCGTTGAAGCCGGGGCCGAAGCCCTCGGAGAGCAGGTCGTAGGCGCGGCGCTGGGTGGTGGACGTCGGCTGCGAGCCGTCGTCGGGCAGGCCCAGTTCCAGGGAGGCCGCCGGGACGGCCGCGGCGCCCAGGCCGACGACACCGAGGAGCAGGACCGCCACGGGACGGCGCACGACGAAGCTCGCCCAGCGGGTGCCCATGTTGGGGCGCTGCGGCTTCTTCGGGGCGCGGCCGCCGCCGAGCAGCTTGCTCTTCTCACCGGCCGGGCGGACCCTGCGGCCCGCGTAGCCGAGCAGCGCCGGGACCATGGTGAGGGCGATGAGGACCGCGATGGCGACCGTGCCGGCGGCGGCGACGCCCATCTTGGTCAGCATCGGGATGTTGACCACCGAGAGGCCGACCAGGGCGATCACGACCGTGAGGCCGGCGAAGACCACCGCGGAGCCCGCCGTGCCGACGGCGCGGCCGGCCGCGTCCTCCCGTTCGCGGCCCTCGGCCAGCTCGGCGCGGTAGCGGGAGACGACGAACAGCGCGTAGTCGATGCCGACCGCGAGGCCGATCATCGAGGCCAGGATGGAGGTGGTGGAGCCGAGGTCGAGGGTGCTGGCCAGCGCGGTGATGGTCGAGACGCCGATGCCGACGCCGATGATCGCGGTGAGCAGCGGCAGACCGGCGGCGAGCAGCGAGCCGAAGGTGATGACGAGGACGACCGCGGCGATGCCTATGCCGATGATCTCGGCGGTGCCGGTGTGCGGGACGGTCTGCAGCGCGTCACCGCCGATCTCCACGGTCAGCCCGGCGTCGCGGGCGTCCTCGGCGGCGCCCTCCAGGGCGTCGCGGGAGGTGTCCTCCAGCTCCATGCCGGAGACCTTGTAGCTCACCGAGGCGTAGGCGACGGTGCCGTCCCGGCTGACGCCGCCGCCCTGGTAGGGGTCGGTGACGCGGGCGACCTCAAAGCCGCCGGACAGCTCCTGGACGGTCTCCTGGACGGTCGCCTTGTGCTCGGCGTCGGTCATCTTCTCGCCGGCGGGTGCCTTGAAGACGACGCGCGCGGTCGCTCCGTCGGCACTGGAGCCGGGGAAGCGTTCCTCCAGCAGGTCGAAGGCCTTCTGGGCCTCGGTGCCGGGGATGGAGAAGGAGGTGGTGCCGGCCGCCGGGGCACCGGCCGCGCCGGCGCCCGCGAGCGCCAGCAGCGCCACCCAGAACAGGGCTACGAGGTGCCGTCGCCGGAAGGCGAACCGGCCGAGTCGGTAGAGGAAAGTGGCCACGAGGGCGTACTCCCGGTCAGGTCGTGGGTACTTCGGGGCAGGGTGGATCAGCCCGACGACGTGAGCGGTGGCGTCAGGTGCGGCTGACTGGGGACGGTCAGGGGGTGGGAACGCCGAGGGCGGGGAGGACCACGGCGTCGATGTACGAGGTGAGGAACTCCCGGGTGGGCGGCAGGTCGTCGATCAGCGTCCGCGTGGCGAACGCGCCGACGAGCATGTGCACCATGTAGTCCAGCGCCGGGTTGTCGGAGCGGACCTCGCCCCGGTCGACCGCCCGCCGGACGATCAGCCGGAACTCCTCGACCTCCGGTTCGACCAGGAGTTCCTTGAACGCCTGGCGCAGATCGTCGTTCGTGTGCACGGCCATGGCCATCGCCCGCATCAGGGCGGCGTTCTGCGCCATGACGCAGTCGTCCTCACGCCCGACGATGGCGCGCAGGTCGCCGCGCAGGGAACCGGTGTCGATACCGGCGATGCTGCCCGGTGTCTGGCTCCGCATCGCCCTCACCACCAGCTCGGCCTTGCCGCCCCACTGGCGGTAGAGGGTCGCCTTGCTGGACCGGGTGCGGGCGGCGACGGCGTCCATGGTGAGGGCGTCGTAGCCGACCTCGCGGAGCAGGTCGAGCACGGCCCGGTACAGCTCGGCCTCGCGCTCGGGGGTGATCCGGCTGCGACGCACCGTCGCGGCTTCGCTCATCCCACTCACCTTCCCGTTCCCTCGGTTCGGTGCGGTCCGGCCCATCGTGCCGAACGACACCGTTTCGTACACCACGAATGTACCCCACCTCCTAGAGAAACGAAACCGTTTCGTACGTGCTCTGGATCACGCCTCCGCGGTTCCCGTCCGCCCGAGTTGCTGCGGTCCGCCCCCGGGAAAAGCATGGGAAGGGTGAGCTATCTGCGCCTGCCGCACCTCAACGGCGACCTGCTGTGCTTCGTGGCCGAGGACGACCTCTGGCTCGCCCCGCTCGACGGTCCGGGCCGGGCCTGGCGGCTCACCGTCGACCGCACCAAGCTCGGCCACCCCCGCTTCTCGCCCGACGGCCGCCACATCGCGTACACGAGCTGGCGCAGCCTCGATCCCGAGGTCCACCTCGTCCCGGTGGACGGCGGGCCGGACACCCGGCTGACCTACTGGGGCAGCTCCGACACCCGGGTCTGCGGCTGGGCGCCCCCCGACGGGGACGGCAACGCCGAGATCCTCGCCGTCGCCTCGCACGGCGAGCCCTTCTCGTACTTCACCTGGGCCTACAAGCTCGCCTGCGACGGCAGTCCGGGCCGCAAGCTGCCCTGGGGCCCGGTGACCGACATCCAGGTCGCCGACCTCGACGGGGAGCGCAAGTCGCTGCTGCTCACCGGTACCCCGCCGCACGAACCGGCCTCCTGGAAGCGCTACCGGGGCGGGGCGACGGGCAGGCTGTGGCTGCACGGGCAGCGGCTGCTCGAGGGGCTCGGCGGCCACCTGCACTCGCCGATGTTCGTCGGCGGCCGGATCGCCTTCCTCTCCGACCACGAGGGCGTCGGCAACCTGTACTCGTGCGCGTACGACGGCTCCGACCTGCGCCGGCACACCGACCACGACGCCTTCTACGCCCGGCACGCCGCCGGCGACGGCACCCGGGTCGTCTACCAGTGCGCCGGTGACCTGTGGATCGTGGAGGACCTGTCCCCCGGCTCCGTCCCGCGCCGGCTCGACGTGCGGCTGAGCGGGCCGCGGGCCGGGCGGCGCCGGTACCAGGTCCCCGCCGCCCACCACCTCGACGGGATCTCGGTCGACGAGACCGGCCGGGCGAGCGCCGCCGTCGTACGCGGCAGCCTGTACTGGCTCACCCACCGCGACGGCCCCGCGCGCACCCTCACCGACACCCCGGGCGTGCGGGTGCGGCTGCCGGAGATGCTCGGCGCGAGCGGACAGGTGGCGTACGTGACGGACGCGGAGGGCGAGGACGCCGTCGAGATCGCCTCCCTGCCCCGGGCCAGCGGCCAGCGCCCGCCCCGGCGGCTGGCCTCCGGGAAGCTGGGCCGGGTGCTGGAGATGGTGGCGGACCCGGACGGGGAGCGGCTGGCCGTCGCCGCGCACGACGGGCGGCTGCTGCTGGTCGACACGGACCCCGCGGAGAACGGCTCCGGCGGCGACGGCTCCGGGAACGGACCCTCCGAAGGCGGGGTCACCGAGCTGGTCCGCTCCGTCAACGGGCCGGTGCGCGACCTCGCCTTCTCCCCCGACGGCGCGTGGCTGACGTGGTCGCACCCCTGGATCGGGCGGTCGCTGCGGCAGATCAAACTCGCCCGGATCACCGCAACGGCACAGGGGGACCGGACGGTCATCGACGTCACCGACGGCCGCTTCGAGGACGAGAACCCGGTCTTCACCCGGGACGGCCGCTATCTCGCCTTCCTGTCCTGGCGCGGCTTCGACCCGGTGTACGACGTGCACACCGGCGACCTGTCCTTCCCGCTGGGCTGCCGCCCCTACCTGGTGCCGCTGTCCTCGGCGACCCCCTCCCCGTTCGCCCTGAACCCCGAGGGCCGCCCGGCCGCCGGGGGCCTGGACCCGGTGGAGCACGAGGACCCCGGGGAGGGCGGCGAGAGCGGTGCGGTGACCGTCGAGGCGGAGGGGCTGGAGAGCAGGGTCACCCCCTTCCCGGTCGCCGCCTCCAAGTACTCGGCGCTGCGTCCGGTCGCGGGCGGCGGGCTGGTGTGGCTGCGCTGGCCGATCTCCGGCGCGCTCGGCGAGACCTTCGCCAACCCGGACGACACCAGCGGCCGGCCGACCCTGGAGCACTTCAGCGTCACCAAGGCCAAGAAGTCCGAACTCGTCGGCCACCTCGACTTCTTCGCGGTCAGCGGCGACGGCACCCGGCTGGTCGTGGTCGACGAGGGCGAGCTGCGCGCGGTCCCCGCCACCGAACCCGGCGACAGCGACTCCACGGTGTGGATCGACGCCCGCCGCATCCTGCACGAGGCCGACCCGGCGGCGGAGTGGCGCCAGGCGTACGCGGAGGCCGGGCGGCTGATCCGCGCCTACTTCTGGGAGCCCGGCATGTGCGGCATCGACTGGGACGCGGTGCTGGAGCAGTACCGCCCGCTGGTCGAACGGGTCGCCTCCCCCGACGAGTTCGCGGACCTGCTGCGCGAGGTGCTCGGCGAGCTCGGCACCTCCCACGCCTATGTCACCGCCGCCCGCCGCAACGAGGGCCCGCCGCACTACCGGCGCCGCCAGGGCCTGCTCGGCGCCAACCTCGTCCCCCGCGAGGAGGGCTGGACGGTCAAGCGCATCCTGGCCGGTGACTCCTCCGACTCCCGGGCCCGCTCCCCGCTGGCCGGCACCGGCATCCGCGAGGGCGCGGTCCTCACCCATGTCGACGGCCGCCCGGTGGACCCGGTCACCGGCCCCTATCCGCTGCTCGCGGGTGCGGGCGGTACGACGGTGGAGCTGACGTTCCGCCCGCCCGTCGCCCACCACCACCCTTCTGCGGAAGGCCCTTCGGGCCCCTCCGGTTCCGAGGGGGAGGGACCGCCCCGCCGGGTCGCCGTCGTCCCCCTGGTCGACGAGACGCCGCTGCGCTACCAGGACTGGGTGACCAAGCGCCGTGCGGTGGTACGGGAGTTGAGCGACGGCCGGTGCGGCTATCTGCACATCCCCGACATGGGCGGCTCGGGCTGGGCCCAGTTCAACCGCGACGTGCGCATGGAGGTGTCCCGCCCGGCGCTGATCGTGGACGTGCGCGGCAACGCCGGCGGTCACATCAGCGAACTGGTCGTCGAGAAGCTGACCCGCACCATCCTCGGCTGGGACCTCACGCGCGACGCCCAGCCGGTGTCGTACGCCTCCGACGCCCCGCGCGGCCCGGTGGTGGCGCTCGCGGACGAGGCGACCAGCTCCGACGGCGACATGATCACCGCGGCCTTCAAGCTGCTGGAACTGGGCCCGGTGGTCGGTCAGCGCACCTGGGGCGGCGTGGTCGGCATGACCGGCCGGCACCAGCTGGGCGACGGCACGGTGATCACGGTGCCGATGAACGCGGCCTGGTTCGACGCGTACGGCTGGTCGGTGGAGAACAAGGGCGTCGAACCCGACCTGGAGGCGCTGCGCACCCCGCTGGACTGGGCCGAGGGCCGCTACGCCCAGCTCGACGACGCGGTGCGGCTGGCCGTCGACCTGCTGGAGACCAACCCCCCGGCCGCTCCCCCGACTTACCGCGACGTCCCCGACCGCTCCCGCCCGAAGCTGCCGCCGCGCGGATGAGGGAAGGCCGCAGGAGGGTCGGAGAAGGACCGGGGAAAGGCCGGAGGAACACCGGAAGGGGCGCCCTTCGTCAGGGCACCCCTTCGGCGTCAGCGCAGGACGTCAGGCGTCATGGTCCTGGTCGAAGCGCTCCTCGGACTCCCGCCGGCGCTGCGGGTTGTCCATGTCCTCGTCCCGACGGCGGCCGCGGTTCTGCAGCTGCTCCTTGCCCTGCTGGGCGCGCTGCTTGGCCTGCTGCTGGAACTGCTCGGACTTCTCCTGGAACTGGTCCTTCATACCCATGTGGGTTCACTCCCGTGTGGGGTGGGGGAACTTGCCCGATCAGATTCACACGGTCCGTCACCCTGCGCACGTCGATCACTCACGCAGCGTAGTCCTGTGCTGCTCGTCGGCGTTGCCGCCGGCCCCGACCAGCCCCGTGCGGATGCCGGAGAGCCGGTCCGCGAACCGCCGCATCTCCCGCTGCCCCACGCTCCCGATCACGCCCGGCAGGTAACCGCGCACGCCCTGCATCCCGCGCAGCCACCACTGCCCGTACACATGGCTCGCGCGCCGCTCGATCCCGTCCACGATCCGGTCCACCGCGGGACCCAGCGGATAGGTCTTGTTGGCCGGCCACGGCAGCCGCTGCCTCAACTCCCGCATCACGTCGTCCCGATCGGCCCCGCGCACCATGTCGGTGTCGGTCCACGACAGGTACCCGACGCCGACCTTCACGCCCCGGTACCCCACCTCGGCCCGCAGACTGTGCGCGTACGCCTCCACACCGGACTTGGACGCGCAGTACGCGGTCATCATCGGCGCCGGGGTGATGGCGGCGAGCGAGGCTATCTGGAGCAGGTAGCCGCGGCTCCCGGCGAGCAGCGGCAGGAACGCCCGGGCGGTGACCGCCGACCCGATGAGGTTCACCTCGATCACCCGCCGCCAGGACTCCGGGTCGGAGTCGATGAACGGACCGCCCGTCGCCACACCGGCGTTGGCGACCACGATGTCGACCCTGCCGAACCGCTCCTCGACCTCCCGCGCGACCCGGGCCATCGCCTCGTGGTCGGTGACGTCGGCGTACCAGTGGTCGCTGTCGCTGTGCAGCCGCGCGGAGACCTGCTTCAGCGCGTCCGGCTCCAGCCCGACCAGCGCCACCCTCACCCCGCGCGCGGAGAGCTTGCGGGCCAGCAACTCCCCCACACCGCGCGCCGCTCCGGTGACGACGGCGACCTGTCCTTCGAGACTGACCCTGCTCATGCGCTCTCCTCGGCGGGTACGGCGTGGTGGGGGGCCGCCACGTGGGCGGCGACCAGTGCCCGGATCTTCCCGGTGACCGGTCCGGGTGCCTCGACGGGCGTCATGTGCCCGATGCCGGGCAGTTCGGTGACACCGAGGCAGTTCGGCAGCGCGGCGGCCAGCGACCGGGCGTGCACCGGCGGGGTGAGCCGGTCCGCGGCACCGGCGACGATCTCGGTCGGCACCCTCAACTCCCGCACCGCGTGGTCGAGATCCAGCAGGTCGAGCACGTGCGACCAGGCGTGCCGCACCGTGCGCGGGCAGGCGTGCACGATGCGGGCGCACGCCTCGACCATCTCCGGGGTCGAAGCGGGGCCCATCGTCCCGTACGCGAGGATCCGGCGGGTGAGCGGCGTGACCGGTCCGAGCGGGGCCCGGGAGCCGAGGACGCGCCGGGTCAGCCAGGTCCGCACCCGGCCCGCGCGCAGCGGCAGCACCGTCGACTCGGCGACCAGCCGCGCGCTGCCCGTGCTGCACAGCAGGACGGCCGCCGCGTGCTCGCGGAACACGGGCCGGGAGGAGGCGGCCATCACCGTCATCCCGCCCATGGAGTGCCCCGCGATCACCGCCCGTTCGCCCGGCGCGAGGGTGGCGGCCAGCACGGCCTGAAGGTCGTCGGCGAGCGCGTCGGTGCTGCACGCGGGGCTCGCGGGGGTGCGTCCGTGGCCGCGCTGGTCGTAGGCGATGACCCGGTGGTCGGCGGCCAGGTCCCGGATCTGCGCCGCCCAGAAGGCGGTCGAGCAGGTCCAGCCGTGGGCGAGGACGACCGCGGGCGCCCGCTCGGGCCCGTGCACCTCGACGTGCAGCCGGGAGCCGTCGGCGGAGACGGCGGTCAGCTCGTGGGCGGGGGCGGGCGGAGCGTAGGGCCCGGAGGTCACATGGGCCGGCCGGCTCACGCGGTCACCTCGGCGTCGTCCTGGACGGCGGCGTCGCCCCGGGTGACGGCGGTCTTCCCCGCGGGTGCCCGCAGGACGGCGTACTCGGCCAGGTCCACGTGCCGGGTGGCCCGCCGGAACTCGGTCGTCGTGCCCGGCCAGACGGTGGTGTTGCGCCCGTTCGCGTCCAGGTACCAGCTGGTGCAGCCGCCGGTGTTCCACACCGTGCGCTTCATCCGCTGCTGCACCCGGTGGTTCCAGGCGCGCACCGCGCTGGGCCGGGCGTCGAGGGCGACCCGGCCGCCGAGGACGTCGAGCTGGCGGAGGTAGTCGGCCATGTAGTTCAGCTGGGACTCGATCATGAGGATCATGGAGGAGTTCCCGAGGCCGGTGTTGGGCCCGATGATCGTCATCCAGTTGGGGAAGCCGGCGGCCGAGGCGCCGCGCAGCGCCTGCATCCCGCCGGTCCAGGTCTCGGCGAGGGTCTTCCCCTCCGCGCCGACGACCCGCTCGGCGATGGGCATGTCGGTCACGTGGAACCCGGTCCCGAACACGATCGCGTCGACCTCGGCCTCGGTGCCGTCGGCGGCGACGACGGTCGACCCGCGCACCTCGCTCAGCCCGCCGGCGACGACGTCGACGTTGGGCTGCACCAGCGCCGGGTAGTACGCGTTGGACAGCAGGATCCGCTTGCAGCCGATGCGGTAGTCCGGGGTGAGCTTGGCGCGCAGGGCCGGGTCCTTGACGGCACGGGCCATGTGGCGCTTGGCCAGCTGCTCGACGAAGCCGAGCTCCTTGGGGTGCTTGGTGAACGCCTGGACCTGCAGCTCCCGCACGCCCCACAGCAGTCCGCGGCGCAGCTGCGCGGTGAAGGGCAGCGCCCGGTGCAGGGCGCGCTCGGCGCCGCTGATGGCGCGGTCGACCCGGGGCAGGACCCAGGCCGGGGTGCGCTGGAGGAGGGTGAGCCTGGAGACGAGCGGCTGGACGGCCGGCACGATCTGGATCGCCGAGGCGCCCGTGCCGACCATGGCGACCCGCTTGCCGCGCAGGTCGTAGTCGTGGTCCCAGCGGGCGGAGTGGAAGACCTTGCCGGGGAAGGTGTCGAGCCCCGGGATGTCGGGGACCTTCGGGTCGGACAGCGGCCCGGTGGCGGACACGACCACGTCCGCGCTGAGGCTGCCGCTGCTGGTCTCGATGTCCCAGCGCAGCCGCTCGGCGTCCCACACCATCCGCTTCACCTCCGAGTCGAAGCGGAGGTGCGGACGCAGCCCGAAGGCGTCGGTGACGTGCTCGAGGTAGGCGCGGATGTGCTCCTGGCCGGAGAAGGAGCGCGGCCAGTCGGGGTTGGGCGCGAAGGAGAACGAGTACAGGTGGGACGGCACGTCGCACGCGCACCCGGGGTAGCTGTTGTCCCGCCAGGTGCCGCCGACGCTGCCCGCCCGCTCCAGGACGACGAAGTCGGTGATCCCCTCCCGCCGCAGCCGCACGGCGGCCCCGAGCCCGCCGAACCCGGACCCGACCACCGCCACCCGTACATGTTCGTGCTCGTGCTCGGCCATCCCGAAGCCTCCACGCATCGCTCAGAACTCTGCCAGTGAACACTGGCGCAATGGGGAGGGTAGAGCAGCCCCGTACTGATGGGTAGGGGGCGTGCAGCGAAAGTTACCGCCGGTACGACCTAGGCTGCTGACGTGGCAGAGGAAGCTGAACGCGAGGGTGAGCGGCGCGAGTACCGCATGGAGGAGCTGGCCCGGCTGGCCGGCATCACGGTGCGCACCCTGCGCTTCTACCGTGAACGCAAGCTGCTCCCGCCACCCCGCCGCGAGGGCCGCATCGCCTGGTACGACGACCACCACCTGGCCCGCCTGCGCACGATCACGGCCCTGCTGGAGCGCGGCCACACCCTGAACGGCATAGCGGAGCTCGCCGAGGCCTTCGACCACGGCCGCGACGTCGGCGAACTCCTCGGCATGGACACCCCGACCGACGAGGTCCCCGTCCGCCTCACCCCCGAGGAACTCGCCGACCGCTTCGCCGGCGAGGTCACCCCGGAGAACCTGGCCGCCGCGCTGGAACTCGGCTACCTCGGCACCGACGGCGAGGAGATCGTCCACATCAGCCGCCGCCTGCTGGACGTGTCGTCCGCCCTGGTCCGCGAGGGCATCCCGCTCGCGGAGGTGCTGCACGCCGGCAAGGAGGCCCGCGCCCACGCCGACGCCCTGGCCGACCTCTTCGCCGGCCTGATCCTCCGCCACGCCTCCGAGGAATCCCTCCACCGCCTGCGCCCCCTGGCCCGCAGCGTGGTCGACGCGGAACTCTCCCTGGCACTGGACCGGCGGCTGCACAAGAAGGACGGCAAGAAGGACTGAAGGACTCTGAACGTCCGCATCGACTCCCCCGTCCCGGGCCGTCTACGCGAAGACCACCGTCACCGGCGCGTGGTCCGACCAGCGCTCGGCGTGCGTGGCCGCCCGCTCCACGTGTGCCCTGACCGCGCGGGCCGCGAGGCCCGGGGTCGCCATCTGGTAGTCGATGCGCCAGCCGGTGTCGTTGTCGAAGGCCCGCCCCCGGTACGACCACCACGAGTACGGTCCGTCGACGTCCGGATGCAGCTTCCGCACCACGTCGACGTACCCGCCGTCGGCCGGGTCCAGGACGCGGGAGAGCCACTCCCGCTCCTCCGGCAGGAAGCCCGAGTTCTTGGTGTTGCCGCGCCAGTTCTTCAGGTCGGCCCTGTCGTGGGCGATGTTCCAGTCCCCGCAGACGACGACCTCGCGCCCGTCGGCGGCGGCCCGCTCGCGCAGCCCCTTGAGGTGGGCCAGGAACTCGCCCATGAAGCGGACCTTCTCGTCCTGCCGCTCCGTGCCGACCTCCCCGGAGGGCAGGTACAGGGAGGCGACGGTGACGCCGGGCAGGTCCGCCTCCACGTACCGTCCGCTGCCGTCGAACTCGGCCGAGCCGAAACCGACCCGGACGCGGTCGGGTTCGCGCCGGGTGTAGAGCGAGACCCCCGCGCGCCCCTTCGCGGCGGCGGGCGCGTGCACCACGTGCCACCCCTCGGGCTCCCGGACGTGCTCCGGCAACTGCTGCGGCTCCGCCCGCACCTCCTGCAGGCACAGCACATCGGCGGAGGTCTGCGCCAGCCACTCCACGAAACCCTTCTTGGCGGCGGCACGCAGTCCATTGACGTTGACGGAGGTCACAGTGAGCACCAGGGCACGATACCGGCACACTGGACATGGTCCAATTCCGGACCGGGATCACGCTCCCGATCACACCCGGGTTTGATTTACCGTGCTCAGCATGAACATCCGCCGGGTCCCCTACGACCACCCCGATGCCGTGAAACTGGACGCCGAGGTCCAGGCCGAGTACCACGTCCGCTACGGCGACGGCGGCGACGCCACCCCCATGGACCCGGCGGACTTCACGCCCCCGAACGGCATCTACCTGATCGCCTACGACGAGAACGACGTCCCCGTGGCCTCCGGTGGCTGGCGCTCCCAGGACGCCAACGGCGAGGGCAACCTCGACGGCGACGCCGAGCTCAAGCGGATGTACGTGATCGAGCAGATGCGCGGCCGCGGCCTGGCCCGCCGCATCCTGGCCGCCCTGGAGGAGGACGCCCGCGCGGCCGGCCGCCTCCGCATGGTCCTGGAGACCGGCACGAAGCAGCCGGAGGCCATCGCCCTGTACACCTCCAGCGGCTACGAGCCGTGCGAACGGTTCGGCTACTACCGTTTCCACGAGGAGAGCCGCTGCTTCGCCAAGAAGCTCTAGGAAGCCTTCCGGGCCGACCGAGCCGCCCCGGAAGGGATCCGGACCCGCGCCACCGCGACTCCAGCGCGGGAACCGGGGCGCCCCGTCGGCCCTGTTCACCAGAACAGGGCCTGGCTCACCTTCTGTGATGTCGGTGGTCACGCCAGGACAGGGCGATGCCATGCCCGGCACCACGGGGCGCTGCGCGGGTGGCAGGCTGAC
>NZ_JAPSKQ010000003.1:52284-98793 GCF_031181555.1 Streptomyces sp.
GGGGCGCCCCGTCGGCCCTGTTCACCAGAACAGGGCCTGGCTCACCTTCTGTGATGTCGGTGGTCACGCCAGGACAGGGCGATGCCATGCCCGGCACCACGGGGCGCTGCGCGGGTGGCAGGCTGACCCCCATGATGCCGATGTCCCCCTCCGAACCGGTGTGCGCAGCCATGACAGTGGACGGGCGCAGCCTGTCCTGCCTCGACTTCGGTGGCCCGGGGCGGCCCCTGCTCGCGTTGCACGGCCACTTCAACGAGGGCCGGACTTTCACGAACCTGGCGCGGACGCTGTGTCCCGACTGGCGGGTCGTGGCCCCCGATCAGCGCGGACACGGCTTCTCCGACAGGGGACCGGACTTCTCCCGGACGCACCGTGCACGAGACCGATCCCGCGGGGTTCGCCGCAACGGTGCGCGCGTTCCTCGCCACACTGGCGCTCGAACCCGACCGGCAGACTCCGAGTGAGGCGACCACGCGGAAGCTCCGCCGAGAGACGACACCGGCTGAGATCCCGTCACGGTGCCGTCCCGCCCCTCCTCGCACCGGCCCACGTCAGAGGCAAGGTCCCCTCACCCGGCAGGCCCGGGGGAACACCCAACGCGCTTGGGTCACCCTGCGCACCGCACCCGGACCGGCCCCGGAGACGGCCCGGCACCACCGGTGGAGGGCAGCCCGGCACATGGCCTGTATCGCGGACGGCCTGCGGGCAGTGGCGGGTCGAGCTCACCGGTGGCGGCCGTGTCCGGTGTCTCCCGGGCCCCGCCCGGGCGACATGCCGGATCACCTTCGCCGGCACCGGGCACCCGCGAGCCACGGACCGCCGCTGAAGCTCACGTGACGACCACCACAGAGTCGTGAGGGCGGCTCCCCCACGCTCACACGAAGAAGCCCCCGCCGGTTTCCCGGCGGGGGCTCAGCTGCGGTGGACCTGAGGGGATTTGAACCCCTGGCCCCCTCGATGCGAACGAGGTGCGCTACCGGACTGCGCCACAGGCCCTTGCAACGAGTGAAACTTTAGCATCCCGATCGGCCTGCTCGGAAATCCGTTGCCGGTCACCCGCCGTCCGCCGCTTCGGGGCTACTCGTTGGCGGCCCGAGGCCGCTCCCCGTCCTCGTACTGGTCGAACAGCGGGGTGCGGCCGCGCTCCCGGGACCGCCGGGCCGACGCCGCCCGCCGGACGTCACTGCGCCCGTCGCCGTCCGCCCGCTCCCCCGCCCCGGCGTCGGCCGGGTCCGGGTCCGCCTCCTCGTCGGGAGCCGGCGCCTCCTCGGGCGGGACGGCGCTCGAGCGGGCCGAGCTCCAGGTGTCCGGCGCGCCGAGGTCCACGTCGCTGGTGGCGCGCGGCGCGACCGGGGCGGTCACGTACGTGGGCAGCGGCACCGGGACCGGGTCCCAGCTGTCGCCGCCCTGTCCGGGCCGCCGCTGCCGCTCGCGCTGCTGGTCGACCCACTCCGCGTGGTCGGTCTGCTCGACGAGCGCACGCCGGTCCGCGGCGAGCGCGGAGAGGCCGAGATCGGGGTCGGGGGCGACTCCGGCTTCCGGTCCCTCCGGTTCGTCGGCGTCGGCTTCCTCGACGGCCGGACGGCGGCGCGACCGGCGCTCCCGCTCGCGCAGGCGCTGGGCGGCGATCTCGGCCTGGCGGCGGTCCATCTGGTAGGCGAAACGGCGGCGCTCCTGGGAGCGCAGGTACGCGATGTACGCGCTGAGCAGCACCGCGGGCACGCCGGGCGCCCACAGGAAGGCGAGCCCGCCGACCGCCGCGACGATCGCGCCGAGCGTGAAGGCGAGGAAGAGAAGCGTGGTGGTGCGCCGGCGGCGGGCGAGCACCTTCGAGCGCTGGGCGCGCGCCGCGGCGGCCTGCGCCGCGCGGGCCCCCTGCGCGTCCTGGGTCCGCCGGTCCGCGGATCCGCGCCGGGCGGCCGGGACACGCGCGTGTGCCGCGCCGGGCTCGGGCCCGCGCCGGTCCGCGCGCTCGCGCGGGAACCGGTCGTCCTGCTGCTCGGGGGCCGGTTCCGGCCGCTCCGCGGGGGACGGCGGGAGGGGCACCCGCGTCTGCGGACGGGTCTGGGACACGGCGAAGGCCCGGACGTCCACCGAGTCGGTGATCGCGTCCGGGTCGTGGACGCTCTGCTCCCCCTCGTCGGCGGAGCGCGCCCGCAGGTCCTTGGCGTACCGGCGCTCCATGCCCGCCCGTCCGGACAGCAATCGGATGGCGGTGCTGAAGCGTTCCGTTGGACGGGCCTCGTTCAGCTCGTCCTGCCTACGGAGCCACATCGGCACCAAGTAGGCGGCCCAGGCCCCGACAATGACTGCGTAGATGAGGCCGCTGCTGCTCACGCCTCACACGGTAGAGGGGTTTGCATGGGGCCATCCGCCAATTGAGCCGGTGTGTCGCACGATCTGGCTGATATTTCGAACTTTTTTTGCGACCGATGCGATCAGCGGACCGTCAGACCCGGGAATTCCAGGCCGGAAGGCGGTCACCCACGCTCAATTTCGAACATATATTCAATTTCCGGGGGCGTGCGGTATTCACGGGTTGCGGCGCCCGTTCCCGGTCCGCTCGTTCGCCGAACGCTCGTTTCCTGGCGGTTCGTTCCCGGACCGCCCGTACCGGGAGCGTGCCCGGTGCCAGCGGCCGAGCAAACCGTCGGGGACTTCTTCCGCCGTCAGCGCGAAGACGAGATGGTCGCGCCAGGCTCCGTCGATGTGGAGATAGCGCGGGCGCAGCCCCTCCTCGCGGAATCCGAGTTTCTCCACGACCCTGCGGCTGGGCCCGTTCTCCGGGCGAATGCAGACCTCGATGCGGTGCAGTCCGACGGTGCGGAAACAGTGGTCCACGGCCATCGCGACGGCCGTCGGCACCACCCCGCGGCCGGCCACCGCCTCGTCCACCCAGTAGCCGACGTGCCCCGAGCACATCGAGCCCCAGGTGATCCCGGCGACGGTCAGCTGGCCGACGAGGCGTCCCTGGTACTCGATGACGAACGGCAGCATCCGGCCCGCGTTCGCCTCGGACCTGAGGTGGCGGACCATCTGACGGTAGGTCGGCCGGTGGGTGACCGGGCCGGTGGGCGTGGGCGGCGGGATGGTCGCCTCCCACGGCCGCAGCCAGTCGCGGTTGCGCCGGTTGACCTCGCGCCAGGCCTTCTGGTCGCGCAGCTTTATCGGCCGGAGGACGATGTCGCCGTCCACCAGCTCGACGGGCCAGGAGGAGCGGTTCAGCTGGCACCTCCGCCACTGTCGTCCGGCCGGGGATGGTCACCGCCGCGCAGCTGGTCGACGGCGTGCCTCAGCAGCGGCTCCAGCACGGCCAGGCCGTCCTTCACCCCGCCGCGGGACCCGGGCAGGTTGACGATCAGCGTCCGGCCCGCGACCCCCGCGAGGCCCCGGGACAGGGCGGCCGTCGGCACCTTCTCGCGGCCGTACGCCCGGATGGCCTCCGCGATGCCGGGCACCTCGTGGTCGATCACCCGCCGGGTCGCCTCGGGGGTGCGGTCGGTGGGCGAGATGCCGGTGCCGCCGGTGGTGACGATCACGTCGTACCCGGCGTCGGCGCCCGCGCGCAGGGCGGACTCCACCGGGTCGCCGTCGGGGACGACCCGCGGGCCGTCGACGGCGAAGCCGAGGCGGTCCAGGTACTCGGCGACCATCGGGCCGCCCTTGTCCTCGTAGACACCGGCGGCGGCCCGGTTGGAGGCGGTGACCACGAGAGCGCGGTAGCTCATGCCCGGCTCCAGTCGCCCGACTTGCCGCCCGTCTTCTCCTCCACCCGCACGTCCGTGATGACCGCCTCCTTGTCGACCGCCTTGACCATGTCGATCACGGTGAGCGCGGCGACGGACACCGCGGTGAGCGCCTCCATCTCGACGCCCGTGCGGTCCGTCGTCCGCACGGTCGCCGCGATCTCCACGGCGTCGTCCGCGACCGACAGGTCCAGTTTCACACCGGACAGCGCCAAGGGGTGACACAGCGGGATGAGGTCGGGGGTGCGTTTGGCGCCCATGATGCCCGCGATCCGCGCGGTGGCGAGGGCGTCGCCCTTGGGGACGCCCTCGCCGCGCAGCAGCTCGATCACGCGGGGCGAGACGAGGACCCGGCCGGTGGCACGGGCGGTGCGTGCGGTCACGTCCTTGCCGGACACGTCGACCATGCGGGCGGCGCCCGCCTCGTCGATGTGGGTCAGACGGTCCTGCGTACGGTCCTGCTCAGGGGGTCCGGGGGTCTTCCCCGGGGACGGCACAGTCATGCTTGATCGGCGCTCCCGGTCCTGGCCCGTCGCGGTGCGGCGCACGGGCCTGCTGTGCGCGACACGGTACCGCCCACCAGCGGGGCTCAGCCGAGCAGGACCACCTCGACCTCGGTGCCCGGCGCGACGGACCCGGCGTCCTCGGGGACGACGATCAGCGCGTTCGCCTGTGCGAGGGCCGCCACGAGGTGGGATCCGGCGCCGCCGACCGGGGTCACCGTGCCGTCCGCGTACCGGCCGCGCAGGAACTGGCGGCGGCCCTTCGGCGAGGTCAGCGCCCCGTCCGCGGTGAGCCTCGCGCGGGTCCTGGGCCGGTGGACGTCCGCCAGGCCCATCAGGGTGCGGATGGCGGGGCGGACGAACAGCTCGAAGGAGACGTAGGAGGAGACCGGGTTGCCGGGCAGGGCCAGCAGCGGGGTGTGGTCGGGGCCGATGGAGCCGAAGCCCTGGGGCTTGCCCGGCTGCATGGCCACCTTGCGGAACTCGATGCCGCTGCCCGGCTCGTCCTCGTCGCCCGCGTACGACAGCGCCTCCTTGACGACGTCGTACGCCCCGACGCTCACGCCGCCCGTGGTGACCATCAGGTCGGCGCGCACCAGCTGGTCCTCGATGGTGTCCCGCAGGGTCACGGCGTCGTCGGCGACGGCGCCCACCCGGTAGGCGATGGCGCCGGCGTCGCGGGCGGCGGCGGTGAGGGCGAAGCTGTTGGAGTCGTAGATCTGGCCGGAGCGCAGTTCCTCGCCCGGCTGGACGAGTTCGCTGCCGGTGGAGAGCACGACCACGCGCGGGCGCGGGCGCACCCGGACCGTGCCGCGGCCGATCGCGGCCAGCAGGGAGATCTGCGGCGGGCCGAGGACGGTGCCGGCCTCCAGGGCGCGGTCACCGGCCTTGACGTCGCTGCCCTGGGCGCGCACGTGCGCGCGTGCCGGTGCCGGGCGGTGGACGCGCACCTGCCCGGTGGCGCCCTCGGGCGCGAGGCTGCGGGCGCGCATCCCGGCGGCCGGGCCCTCGCCGAGGCCGCCGTCGGTCCACTCCACGGGGACCACGGTCTCGGCGCCCGGCGGGAGCGGGGCGCCGGTCATGATGCGGGCGGCCTGACCGGGGCCGACGTGGAGGAGGTCGGCCTGGCCGGCGGCGACGTCCCCGACGACGTCGAGGACCGCCGGGTACCGCTCGCTCGCGCCCGCGACATCCGCGACCCGCACCGCGTACCCGTCCATGGAGCTGTTGTCGAACGGCGGCAGGGACACCGGCACCGTGACGTCCTCGACCAGGACGCAGCCCTGGGCGTCGAGGAGGTTCAGCTCGATGGGTTCGAGGGGCCGGACGGTGGCGAGGATGTCGTCCAGGTGCTCGTCCACCGACCAGAGGTGGTCCGGGCCTGCGGTGCGGGGCGCGGCGGTGCTCAACGTTCCTGCATCTCCTCGGTGACGTAACGGCGGAGCCAGGACCGGAAGTCCGGGCCCAGGTCCTCACGTTCGCACGCGAGCCGGACAATGGCACGCAGGTAGTCGCCGCGGTCGCCGGTGTCATAGCGGCGGCCCTTGAAGACGACGCCGTGCACCGGGCCGCCGATCCTCTCGTCGGCCGCGAGCTGCTGGAGGGCGTCGGTGAGCTGGATCTCGCCGCCGCGGCCCGGCTCGGTCCGCCGCAGTATGCCGAAGACGGCCGGGTCGAGGACGTAGCGGCCGATGATGGCGTAGTTGGAGGGGGCGTCGGCGGGGTCCGGCTTCTCGACCAGGCCGGAGACCCGGACGACGTCGGAGTCCTCGGTGGCCTCGACGGCGGCGGACCCGTAGAGGTGGATCTGCTCGGGGGCCACCTCCATGAGCGCGACGACGCTGCCGCCGCGCTGCTCCTGGACCTCGATCATCCGCCGGAGCAGGGGGTCGCGCGGGTCGATCAGGTCGTCGCCGAGGAGGACGGCGAAGGGCTCGTCGCCGACGTGCGGCGCGGCACACAGGACGGCGTGGCCGAGGCCCTTGGGGTCACCCTGGCGGACGTAGTGCATGGTGGCCAGGTCGCTGGACTCCTGCACCTTGGCGAGCCGGTCGGCGTCGCCCTTCTTCTCGAGGGCGGACTCCAGCTCGTAGTTGCGGTCGAAGTGGTCCTCCAGGGGGCGCTTGTTGCGGCCCGTCACCATGAGGACGTCGTCGAGGCCCGCGGCGACCGCCTCTTCGACCACGTACTGGATCGCCGGCTTGTCGACGACCGGCAGCATCTCCTTGGGAGTGGCCTTGGTGGCCGGCAGGAACCGGGTGCCGAGACCTGCTGCGGGGATGACAGCCTTGCTGATCCGGGGGTGCGAGTGAATCATGCCCGCCACCCTATCCGGTGCCATTGTGTGGAATCTGAGGCTCCGGTTATTTGTGGATCATATGAGCATATTGGAACGGTACGGGGACAATCTTGAAGCACAGCGAACGCGCGGGCGAGCCTGACAAGCGGGTATTGCGGCGGGAAATCCTCACGGTGAGGAACGAGTTGACGGCGGATGACGTGCGGGAATCCGCGACCGCGCTGGCCCGGCAGGCGCTCGGGCTGCCCGAACTGGCGCACGCGCGCACGGTGGCGGCGTACGTCTCCGTGGGGAGCGAACCCGGCACGCTCGCGCTGCTGGACGCGCTGCGCGCCCGGGGCGTACGCGTGCTGCTGCCCGTCCTGCTGCCCGACAACGACCTGGACTGGGGCGCGTACGCGGGAGAGGGCTCCCTCGTACGCGTGCGGCACGGCGGACGGATGGCGCTCCTCGAACCGGCCGGGGAGCGCCTCGGGCCGGACGCCGTGACCGGGGCGGACGCCGTCCTGCTGCCGGGCCTGGCCGTCGACGCGCGCGGGATGCGGCTGGGGCGCGGCGGGGGTTCCTACGACCGGGCCCTCGCCCGGCTGGAGCGCGCGGGCGCGCACCCGGCGCTGGTGGTGCTGCTGTACGACTCCGAGGTCGTCGCGCACGTCCCCGAGGAGCCGCACGACCGGCCGGTGCACGCGGTGGTGACACCGTCGGGGGTGCGGCGGTTCCGGTGAGGTCCCGGTACGTGAGGGTGAGGCGTACGCGAAGGTGAGGCCCTGACACGCGAAGGCGGCCACCACGCGTGCGTGGTGGCCGCCTTCGCGTACCGGTCCGGCCGGGTCAGGGCTTGAGCAGCAGGGTGTCGCTGGTGTTCTCCTGGACCGCCTTGTCCGAGTACGGCCACTCCAGCAGTTCGCCCTCGGCCCACTTGTCCGTCTGGTCGACGTAGTGGGGGTTGTAGGCGTGCCCGGAGGCGCCGGTGAGGTTGATCCACCGGGACTTGTCGAGGTCGCCGAGGTTGACCACCATCCGCATGGACGGCACCCACACGACCCCGTAGCCGCCGGCGGCGTTCCAGCCGGTCGCGTTGACCGTCGCCTCGCCGCCGCCGAGCTTCCACGGGCCGCGGTTGAGGACGTACTGCAGGAAGCCGGGGCCCTCGGTGCCGAGCGTCTGGTTCTTCAGGAACAGGCGGTGCAGCCGGCCCCAGCTCCAGGAGTCGATGTCCTTGCCGAGCTTGGCGGTCAGCTCCCAGCGGGCGTCGATCATGGCGCGCTTGAACAGCTCGTCACGGTTGTCCGCGCCGGGGCGGGTGCCCGTCTTGGGGGTCTTCCACCAGTCGCTGTCCTCCTTGTCCATCAGCTTGCGGACCACCTCGAACCAGCGGTCGCCGCCGTCGGGCTGCGCCTGGTCGGCGTCGCGCTGACCGCACTCGCGCACCTTGCCGGCCTCGTCCGCGGGCCCGGTGGTGTTGACCGGCTCGACCCACAGGCACTGGCCCTTGGGCCGCAGCTCCTTGGGCAGCTTGTTGCCGAAGGCGAGCTTGAGGACGTTGCGCCAGACCGAGTTGAAGTAGGCGGCGGCCGCCGAGTCGGCGTCCTGGGTGTAGTCCCAGCCCTCCAGCAGCTTCTGCGCCTCGCGCACGTCCTTGTCACCGACGTCGATCTTGAGCAGTTCGGGCACCAGCAGCTTGGCGATGGAGCTGGAGTTGTCGAGCTGCATCTGCCGCATGTCGTCGGTGGAGATCTTGCCGCCGTCCTTGATCTTCGACTGGATCAGGTCGGTGATCCGCTGGCTGCGGGCGCCGTACCCCCAGTCGGTGGTCAGCGTGTAGGGGTAGTCCTCGCCGACGACGGCCTGGTTGGCGGTGACGATGTAGCCGCGCTCCGGGTCGTACTCGTAGGGCAGCGCGTCCTGCTCGACCCAGCCGGTCCACCGGTAGTCGGGGTCCCAGCCGGGGGCGGGGACCGAACCGTCGTGGTTCTCCGCGCGGGTGGGGATCTTCCCGGGCAGCGTGTAGCCGATGTGGCCCTCGGTGTCCGCGTAGACGAGGTTCTGCGAGGGCACCTCGAACAGGGCGGCCGCCTCGCGGAAGTCGTCCCAGTCCTTCGCGCGGTTCATCGCGAAGACGGAGTCCATGGTGCGGCCCGGCTCCAGCGCGGTCCAGCGCAGCGCGACGCCGTAGCCGTCGCCCCGGTCGGGGGCGGCGCTGTCGACGGTGGCCTTCTTGCCGGTCCTGACGAGCTCGGCGGAGCGGTCGGAGAGCAGGGGGCCGTTGCCGGTCTCGCGGACGACGATCTTCCGTGCCTTGCCGCCGGCGACCGCGATGGTCTCCTCGCGGGTCTCGAACGGCACCACCTTGCCGCCGTACTGGTAGCCGTCGCCGGTGATCTTCTCCAGGTAGAGGTCGGTGACGTCGACGCCGGAGTTGGTCAGGCCCCAGGCGATGTCCTGGTTGTGGCCGATTATCACGCCGGGCATGCCGGCGAAGGTGTAGCCGGCGACGTCGTACTGGCACTTGGCGGAGACGCTGCGGCAGTGCAGGCCCATCTGGTACCAGACGGACGGCAGCGAGGCCGACAGGTGCGGGTCGTTGGCGAGCAGCGGCTTGCCGGTGATGGTGTGCTCACCGGAGACCACCCAGGAGTTGGAGCCGATGCCGTCACCGTTGACGCCGACGGCGGTGGGCAGGTCCTCCAGGACCTGCTGGAGACCGGCCAGCTGACTCTCCACGGCGGAACCGCCGGTACCTGTTCCTGCACCGGTGCCGGTGCCGGTGCCGGTGCCTGCACCGATGCCGGTCCCTGCACCCGTGCCCGTACCGGTGCCCGTGCCCGCACCGGTGCCGGTCCCTATGCCCGTTCCCGTTCCTGTGCCCGTGCCGCTCGCGCTCTCACCCTGCTCGTAGGTCCCGGTGAGCTCGTTGTACTGGCCCTCCTGGATCACCGGCTTGTTCCGGCCGTACGGGTACTCCGGGTACAGGTCGGCGATCTGCTTCGGGCCGAGGCGGCTGGTCATCAGGGCGCGGTCGATCTCGTCCTGCATGTTGCCGCGCAGGTCCCAGGCCATCGCCTTCAGCCAGGCCACCGAGTCGACCGGGGTCCACTTCTCGGGCTTGTAGTCGTTGGTGAAGCCGAGCGCCGCGTACTCCAGGGAGATCTCCTTGCCCTCCTTGCCCTCCAGGTAGGCGTTGACCCCCTTGGCGTACGCCTGGAGGTACTTCTTCGTGGAGGGGGAGAGCTTCTTCTCGTACTCCTCCTTCGCGACCCGGTCCCAGCCCAGGGTGCGCAGGAACTCGTCGTTGTCGATCTGGCTCTCGCCGAACATCTCCGACAGGCGCCCGGAGGTCATGTGCCGGCGCACGTCCATCTCGTAGAACCGGTCCTGCGCCTGGACGTAGCCCTGCGCCATGAACAGGTCCTCGTCGGAGGAGGCGTAGATCTGCGGGATGCCGTGACCGTCGCGTTTGACGTCGACGGTTCCCGACAGGCCCTGCAGCGTGATCGAGCCCTTGGTCTGCGGGAAGGAGGCGCGCACGGTGCTGACGGACCAGTACGCCCCGTAGGCGACGCCGCCGATCAGGGCCAGCACCAGGACGAGCACGATCAGGCGGGCTTTGCGCCCCTTCTTCCTGCCGGACTTGCCGGCCTGCTGACCCGTGGAGGCGGTGGTGTCGGTGGGCATCGCTGTCCTTGCTGTCCTAACGCGAGCGGCAGGTCGGGCTGTGCTTTTAACTGAGCGCTGGAGCAACGATAGGCGCAGGGCCCGGCAGCCCTTGACGCGGAGTCGGGAACCAGCCCGGAAGGACGTTCGATCCTGCCCCCGCGAGCGTCAAGAAAGCGTCAAGAGTTAGGTAAGGTAACGAAGTAGTTTGCCGCGGAAGCGGTGGATCGCATGCGATGTACGTGAGCTCACGCGCGGATGCGCATGAGTCAGGGAAGGGAACGGCCGCTGACTGTCCACCACCTCAACCAGCTCCTGCTCGTCTGTTCGATCGTCCTGCTCGTCGCCGTCGCAGCGGTCCGGATCTCCTCGCGCAGCGGGCTCCCCAGCCTGCTCGTCTATCTGGGCATCGGCATCGCCATGGGCCAGGACGGCATCGGCGACATCCACTTCGACAACGCCGAGCTGACACAGGTCATCGGATACGCGGCCCTGGTCGTGATCCTTGCCGAGGGTGGCCTGGGCACCAAGTGGAGCGACATCAGACCGGCCCTGCCCGCCGCCTCCGCGCTCGCGCTGGCCGGCGTCGCGGTGAGCGTCGGGGTCACGGCGTCGGCCGCGCACTTCCTGATCGGGCTGGAGTGGCGGCAGGCGCTCATCATCGGCGCGGTGGTGTCCTCGACCGACGCGGCGGCCGTGTTCTCGGTGCTGCGGAAGATCCCCCTCCCCGCGCGCGTGACGGGCACGCTGGAGGCCGAGTCCGGCTTCAACGACGCCCCCGTCGTCATCCTGGTCGTCGCCTTCTCCACGGCCGGTCCGGTGGAGCACTGGTACGTGCTGATCGGCGAGATAGCGCTGGAGCTGGTCATCGGTGCCGCCATCGGGCTCGCGGTGGGCTGGCTGGGCGCCTGGGCGCTGCGGCACGTGGCGCTGCCCGCCTCCGGCCTCTACCCGATCGCCGTCATGGCCATCGCCGTCGCCGCCTACGCGGTGGGCGCCATCGCCCACGGCAGCGGCTTCCTCGCCGTCTACCTCGCCTCGATGGTGCTGGGCAACGCCAGGCTGCCGCACTGGCCCGCCACGCGCGGCTTCGCCGAGGGACTCGGCTGGATCGCCCAGATCGGCATGTTCGTCCTGCTCGGCCTGCTGGTCACCCCGCACGAGCTGGGTGACGGCATCGTGCCGGCGCTGGTCATCGGGCTGGTGCTCACCGCGGTGGCCCGCCCGCTGAGCGTCGTGGTGTGCCTGCTGCCGTTCCGGGTGCCCTGGCAGGAGCAGACGCTGATGTCGTGGGCGGGGCTGCGCGGCGCCGTGCCCATCATCCTGGCGACGATCCCGATGGTGGAGGGCGTCGAGGCCAGCCGCGAGATCTTCAACATCGTCTTCATCCTGGTCGTCGTCTACACCCTCGTCCAGGGCCCGACGCTGCCCTGGCTGGCCCGGAAGCTGCACCTGGGCGAGGACTCCGAGGCCGCCGACCTCGGCATCGAGTCGGCGCCCCTGGAGCGGCTGCGCGGGCATCTGCTGTCGGTCGTCATCCCGGACGGTTCGAGGATGCACGGCGTGGAGGTCGCCGAACTGCGGCTGCCCGCCGGGTCCGCCGTCACCCTCGTCGTCCGCGAGGGGAAGTCGTTCGTCCCGCTGCCCACGACGGCGCTGCGGCGCGGGGACGAACTGCTCGTCGTCGCCACCGATCCGGTGCGGGACGCCGCCGAACGGCGCCTGCGCGCGGTGGGCCGCGGCGGCAAGCTGGCCGGCTGGCTGGGCGCCAACGGCGCACAGACGGGGCGCTGAGGCGGGGCGCCGGGGCGGGGCGCCGGCACGGCGGGTGCGTCGGGGGAACGCGTCAAGGCGGTGGCGCGCCCGAGGGCCCCGCCCGGTGGAGCCAAGGGGTGCTTTGCCGGATTCACCCCCTCCCCTTCACAGGCGTGCGCGCCCCGTGGTGCTCGTTTTCACAGGCGCACGGCCCGTTGATCCCTGTATGATGCAGGCGACCCCCAGATGACCTGATCGAACCAACTCTGCCTGACGCAGAGCTGGCGCGACCGTATGGCGGCCGGAACGCCCTGAGCTGTGGCGCCGGTATCTACCGCAGTCAGCGCAAGAGGACAGCTCTCGGCGCGCCCGCCCGACCCGCGCGGGCCGCGCTACCAGGCGGCGGAAAGGCACGGGCCGTGGCATCCACGGTCACCACGTCGAAGGACTCGGCGGCCACCTCCCGCCCGGGATACGGACAGTTGCTGCGCACCCGCGGCGCCTGGACCTTCCTGCTCCCCGGCTTCGCGGCACGCCAGCCGTTCGCGATGCTGACCCTCTCCATCGTGCTGCTGGTGCAGCACACCACCGGCTCCTACGGCGCGGCCGGCGCCGTCGCGGCCGTCACCGGCGTCTCCATGGCGCTGTTCGCCCCCTACAGCGGCCGCCTGGCCGACCGTCACGGGCAGCGCACGGTCCTCGTGCCCGGTGTCCTGGTGCACGCCCTGTCCGGGCTGGCCCTGACCGCGCTGGCCCTGAGCGACGCCCCCCTGTGGGCGCTGTTCGCCGCCGCCGTGCCCACGGGCGCCTCGGTGCCGCAGGTCGGGCCCATGGTGCGTGCCCGCTGGGGCGCGAAGCTCAAGGACTCCCCGCTGATGGCCACGGCGGCGGCCTTCGAGTCGGTCACCGACGAGTTCACCTTCGTCGTCGGGCCGCTGCTGGCCACGGCCCTGTGCACGGCCGTCGACCCGGCCGCGGGCCTCGTCACCGAGGCCGCGCTGACCCTCGTCGGCGGTCTGCTGTTCGCCGCCCAGCGGGGCACGCAGCCGAAGGTCGCCGGCGGCGGACACGCGCGCGCGGAGCACGTTTCCGCGTTGCGCGTCCCCGGAGTGCGCGTGCTGATCGTGACCTTCCTGGGCATCGGTTCCGTCTTCGGCGGCATGCAGGTCTCGCTGGCCGCGTTCACCGAGTCGATCGGCGAGCCCGGCCTGAACGGCGTCCTGTACGGCGTCTTCGCCGCGGGCAACATGCTCGCCGGCATCGCCTGCGGGGCCATCGCCTGGAAGGCCGCCCCGCAGCGGCGTCTGCTCATCGGGTACGCGGCGCTCGCGCTGACCGCCTCGGCCCTGTGGACCGCCCAGTCGGCGCTGCTGCTGGCCGGGCTCGGCCTCCTGGTCGGCATGTGCATCGCACCGGCCCTGATCACCGGCTACACGCTGGTGGAGGACCTGGTCCCGGCCGGTGCCCGCACCGAGGCCTTCACCTGGCTGACCGGCGCGGTCGCGCTCGGTCAGGCCGCCGCCGTCACGATCGCCGGGCAGCTGGAGGACCGCCTCTGGGGCGGCGCCGGTTTCCTGGTGCCGATGGGCGGCACGGTGCTCGCCCTCGTGACCCTGCTGGCGCTCCGGTCACGGCTGGTGCCGGCCCCGCGCGGGCGCACGGTCGCACGTGGCGTGGATCACCGCACCCCCGTCCCAGTGGACTGAGCGCAAGGAATAGGTCACTATGGACCGTCGTTAGCACTCATCGAGTGAGAGTGCCAGGAGGAAGACAGTGCCCACCTACCAGTACCAGTGCACCGAGTGCGGCGAGGGCCTCGAGGCGGTGCAGAAGTTCACCGACGACGCTCTGACCGAGTGCCCCAGCTGCGAGGGTCGCCTGAAGAAGGTGTTCTCGGCGGTCGGCATCGTCTTCAAGGGTTCCGGCTTCTACCGCAACGACAGCCGGGGCTCTTCGTCGAGCAGCTCCCCGGCGTCGTCGAAGTCGTCGGACTCCTCCTCGTCGACGTCTTCCGCGTCGTCCTCCTCGGACTCCGGCTCGGGCTCCGGCTCGGGCTCCGGCTCGTCGGCCGGCGCCACCACCGCCGCGTAGGACCGCACACTTCCGGGACCCCGTCGTGCGACGACGGGGTCCTCGGCGTTCCCGGGTGCGGTTAGGGTGCGGAGCATGGCGAACATGGCGACGGCCGAGATCGGTGTGATCGGCGGCTCCGGTTTCTACTCCTTCCTCGACGACGTGACCGAGGTCCAGGTGGACACCCCGTACGGGGCCCCCAGCGACTCCCTCTTCCTCGGCGAGGTGGCCGGCCGCCGGGTCGCCTTCCTCCCCCGGCACGGACGCGGCCACCATCTGCCGCCGCACCGGATCAACTACCGGGCCAACCTGTGGGCGCTCCGGTCGGCCGGTGTGCGCCAGGTGCTCGGGCCGTGCGCGGTGGGCGGTCTGCGCCCCGAGTACGGACCGGGCACGCTGCTGGTGCCGGACCAGCTCGTGGACCGTACGAAGTCCCGGGCGAACACGTACTTCGACGGGCTGCCGCTGCCCGACGGCACGGTGCCGAACGTGGTCCACGTGTCCCTGGCCGACCCCTACTGCCCCACCGGGCGCGCGGCCGCCCTGAAGGCGGCGCGCGGCCGGGACTGGGAGCCGGTGGACGGCGGCACGCTGGTCGTGGTGGAGGGGCCGCGCTTCTCCACCCGCGCCGAATCGTCGTGGCACCAGGCGCAGGGCTGGTCGGTGGTGGGCATGACCGGCCACCCCGAGGCGGCCCTCGCCCGTGAGCTGGAGCTCTGCTACACCTCCCTGACCCTGGTCACCGACCTCGACGCCGGCGCCGAGGCCGGTGAGGGCGTCTCCCACGACGAGGTGCTGCGGGTGTTCGCCGCCAACGTGGACCGGCTGCGGGGCGTGCTCTTCGACGCGGTGGCCGCCCTGCCGGCGACGGGCGAGCGGGACTGCCTGTGCGCGTCGGCACTGGGCGGGACGGACCCGGGCTTCGCGCTGCCGTAGGGCGCGGGGCGGCCCGGGGAGTGCGGGCACGGTGGGCGGGCGGAGCCTCTCCTTCGGGTGAGGGGGATGTCCACAGACCGGCTGCGTGTCCACAGGGCCCGGCGGGGCGCGGCGCGAGGCCTCATCGTGGGGATCGCAAGCCGGTCCCTCGTCGCAGGTGGTGGTCCCGTGTCCCTCCGTCCCTCCGCGCTCTCCCCTACCCCCTCCTCCTCTTCCGCGGTGCCGCGCCCTCCCGGCGCCGACGTCCCTCCCCGGTGCGAGGTTCCGCTCTTCGCCCCCGTACGGGTGCGCGGCGGTCTGCTGCACCCGGGCCGGCTCGCCCGGCACCGGAGGCGGGCCGTGGCCGTCGGCCTCGCGGTCACGGCGGCGGCGCTCGTGGCGGCGGGTCCGCGGGACACCGACCGGTCCCGTGGGCATCCCGGCGGGCCCGTGTCCGCCCGCGCGGCTTCGGCCGCCGCCAAAGACCGTCCGGTGGGGACCCGGC
Source organism: Streptomyces sp. (assembly GCF_031181555.1). Taxonomy (GTDB): domain Bacteria; phylum Actinomycetota; class Actinomycetes; order Streptomycetales; family Streptomycetaceae; genus Streptomyces; species Streptomyces fimbriatus. Next base: position 67,735 of record NZ_JAPSKQ010000003.1, read on the forward strand.
GGGCAGGAGAGACGGTCACGGCACCGGTGCGGATCGCCGACGCGGCCGCGGTACGGCTGCTGCGGCCGGGCGACCGGGTGGACGTGATCGCCGCCGAGGAGGCGGTGTCCGGCGGTGCGGCCCGCGTGGTCGCGCGCGGGGCGCGGGTGACCGAGGTGCCGGAACCGCCGGAGGGCGCGAGCGACGGCGGGGCCCTGGTGGTGCTGTCGGTGCCGCGCTCCACCGCGGCCGAGCTGGCCGGCGCGAGCGCCACGGCACGGCTGGCGGTGACCCTGTGGTGAACCGTGCCCTGGTGAACCGTGCCTTTCCGAGTCGCGTCCGCGGGTCCGGTCCTTCCTCCGGGCAACCCGGCTGGACACGCCGGTCCCACGCTGACGTAGGTTGCGGAGCGTTTTGTTCCGCGCGCTGCGCACGTGAGATGGGGCCCCGAGGTGAGCGAGAAGAAGGAATCCGGCGTCTGGCAGGGCTTCAAGGCCTTCCTGATGCGCGGGAACGTCGTCGATCTGGCCGTGGCGGTGGTGATCGGCGCGGCCTTCACCAACATCGTCAACTCGGTCGTGAAGGGCGTGATCAATCCGCTGGTCGGTGCGTTCGGCACCAAGAACCTGGACAGCTACAGCTCGTGCCTGAAGGGCCCCTGCGAGGGCACCGGCGACGCCGCGACGGGCGTGAGGATCCTGTGGGGTTCCGTCCTCGGCGCGACGCTGCAGTTCCTGATCACCGCGGCGGTCGTCTACTTCCTGATGGTCCTGCCCATGGCCAGGTACCTGGCCCGGGTGGAGGCCCGCAGGAAGGCGAAGGAGAGCACGCAGGAAATCATCGAGGTGTCCGAGCTGGAGGTGCTCAAGGAGATCCGCGACGCCCTGGTCTCACAGCGCGGCTCCGACCGGGGCGAGCGCTAGGGCCCGTCCGCCGGTGGGCGGGTCAGATGTGGTGGGGCGGCTTCTCGTCGAGGAAGCGCTTCAGGTCGGCCGCTCCGTCACCGGACGGGCGCTCTCCCCACCCGCGGTCGGTGTCGTCCGAGGACTGCTGGTCCAGCGGGTCGTCGAAGACCAGCGCGGGCTTCGGCGCGCGCGGCCGGGGATCGGGGGCGGTGCTCATGCGTCCAGGGTACGGCTCCTGGCGAACCGGGCGGGGCGGCCCGGCCCGCCGGTCGCCGGCGACCGCGCCCCCGAAGGACGCGGTCGCTCCGCGCCACGGCGGGCGGCCGCGGAAGCGTCGTCAGCGGACGACGTCGAAGACGTTCTTCTGGATGCCGTTGGCGTACGCCTCGTGCTCGACGAGCTTCAGCTTCTGGGCGTCCTTGTCCGTGTCGCTGAACAGACGCTTGCCCGCGCCGAGCAGGAGCGGGAAGACGAGCAGGTGATAACGGTCGATCAGGCCGGCGTCCGAGAGGTTCCGGCCGAGGGTGGCACTGCCGTGGACGATGATCGGTCCGCCTTCGGTCTCCTTCAGCGCGGCGACCTCGTCGAGCGAGCGCAGGATCGTGGTCTCGCCCCAGTCCGGCACCAGGGCGTCCTCGGTGAGGGTGGTCGAGACGACGTACTTCGGCATCGCCTTGTAGTCGGCGAACTCCTCCATGGCCGGCCAGACCGGGCTGAACGCCTCGTAGCTGACGCGGCCCAGCAGCATCGCGGTGGCCTCCTGCTGCTCCCGGCCCTTGATCTCGTACGCCTCCGGGAGGAACTCCACGTCCTTGAACGTCCATCCCGAGTTCCGGTAACCGGGCTCGCCGCCCGGTGCCTCCACGACGCCGTCGAGCGAGACGAAGGCGGTGCTGATCAGGGTGCGCATGTGTGGTCTCCCCAGTGTCTCGTGGCCGGTTCCCAGCCGGTCCGTCCGGTACCCGCGTCAACCGATCTCGCGGCTGCGGCACACCGTCTACCACTGACTGACTGCGGAGCGCGGAGAAACTCACCGGTCCTCGCCCGTCCTCCCGGCGGCCGGGAGCATCCAGCGGCCCGAAGCATCCGGACCGTCCGGGCCTCCGTCGACGACCGGTGCGGGACCGGTGCGGTGACTGGACGACACTGGCGCCATGGCAGATGACGCTCTGACACATGACGCTCTGACGGATGTGGCCGGCCTGCGCGTGGGGCATGCGACGCGCACCGGCGACGGCTGGCTCACCGGCACCACGGTCGTGCTCGCGCCGGAGGGCGGGGCGGTGGCCGCGGTGGACGTGCGCGGCGGCGGCCCCGGCACGAAGGAGACCGACGCGCTCGATCCGCGCAACCTCGTGCGGAAGGTCGAGGCGGTCGTGCTGACCGGGGGCAGCGCCTACGGGCTCGACGCGGCGTCCGGGGTGATGGCCTGGCTGGAGGAGCGGGGGCGCGGGGTGCGCGTCGGGCCGGATCCCGCGCACGTGGTGCCGGTCGTACCGGCCGCCTGCGTCTTCGACCTGGGCCGGGGCGGCGACTTCCGGGCCCGGCCGGACGCGGCCACCGGCCGGGCCGCGGTCGAGGCCGCGGCGGCGAGCGGGCCGGGGGCGCGGGTGCCGCAGGGGTGCGTGGGCGCCGGCACGGGAGCCACGGTCGGGCCGGTGAAGGGCGGGATCGGCACCGCGAGCACGGTGCTGGACTCGGGGATCACGGTGGCCGCGCTGGTGGTGGCCAACGCGGCGGGGTCGGCGGTGGATCCGGAAACGGGGGTGCTGTACGGGGAGTTGTTCCAGGGCCGGGTGCGCCACCCGGCGGCGGAGGTGCACGAGGCCGCGCGGCGGCGGCTCGCGGAGCTGGCCGGGCGGAACGCGCCGCCCCCGCTCAACACCACGCTGGCGGTGGTCGCGACCGACGCGGACCTCTCCAAGGCACAGGCGCAGAAGCTGGCCGGCACCGCGCACGACGGCATCGCGCGAGCCGTGCGGCCGGTGCACCTGCTCAACGACGGCGACACGGTGTTCGCCCTCGCCACGGGCGAGCACCCGCTCGACGCGACGGACCCGCTCGCCCTGAACGACATCCTCGCGGCGGGCGCGGACCTGGTGACCCGCGCGATCGTACGGGCGGTGCGCGCCGCCGAGTCGGTGGACGGGCCGGGCGGGGCGTGGCCGTCGTACGGGGAGCTGTACGGCGTCCGTTGACGGGACGGAGAGGGGGCGGGGCGGGGGCGGGGGCGGGGGGCGGGCCCCCGGGGCCCCTCCGGTCCCGCCGCGAGCAGCCGATTGTCCCGGTTCTGTCACCGTGCGGCCGTTCACGGGGGGTCGGTGGAACCCGGGTGGGTGCCGATCCCCTCTTCCTTCACGTAATCGGAACGGATCACCCACCTCATGTGAACCTGGAGCAGCCCGTGACAACGCCGGACATTGCAGCGCGGCGCGCGCTGGTGGCCTGTGCCGCCCTGATGGTCGGCACCTTCACCCTCACCGCGTGCAGCGGCAGCGCGAACGCCGAGGGGGACGACGACGCCAAGGGCGGCAAGGGTTCCCCGAAGACGTCCGTCGCGAAGATAGCCATCTCGGCGGAGGACGGCTCGACCGGCGCGTCCATCAACACCACCGGAGTGAAGGTCAGCGGCGGCCGGCTGACGGAGGTGAGGATGACGGTGGCGGAGACGGGAGAGGCGGTACCGGGTTCGGTCTCCGCCGACGGACGCGTCTGGAAGCCGAAGGAGCAGCTGGAGCGCGGCACGAAGTACCGGATAGCGGCGACCGCGGAGGACGGCGACGGCCGTACCGCGGCGTCCCACTCCACCTTCACCACCGTCACCCCGGCGAACAGCTTCATCGGCACCTACACCCCGGACAACGGCACCACGGTCGGGGTGGGGATGCCGGTGTCGTTCACCTTCGACAAGGCCATCACCGACAAGAAGGCCGTGCAGTCGCACATCTCCGTCACCTCCAGCAGCGGGCAGAAGGTGGTCGGTCACTGGTTCAACGCGCAGCGGCTGGACTTCCGGCCCCAGGAATACTGGAAGGCCGGTTCCAAGGTCACGATGAAGATCGACCTGGACGGCGTCGAGGGCGCGAACGGCGTCCACGGGGTGCAGAAGAAGACGGTCACCTTCACCGTCGGGCGTTCGCAGGTCTCCACGGTCGACACCGCCACCCAGACCATGACGGTCGTGCGGGACGGGAAGACGATCAGGTCCGTCCCGGTCTCGACGGGCAGCGCGCAGCACACCACGTACAACGGGCAGATGGTGATCTCGGAGAAGTTCGTCGAGACCCGGATGAACAGCCAGACGGTCGGCCTGGGGTCCGAGTACGACATCCCGGACGCGCCGCACGCGATGCGGCTGACCAGGTCCGGCACCTTCATCCACGGCAACTACTGGTACAACAAGGCCAATCCGCCCTTCGGCCGGCAGGGCACCAGCCACGGCTGCGTCGGCCTGCAGGACGTGCAGGGCGCCCAGGGCGACACCCCGGGCAAGTGGTTCTACGACAACTCCCTGCTCGGGGACGTCGTGATCGTGAAGAACTCCCCCGACACCACGGTGGCGCCGGACAACGGGCTCAACGGCTGGAACATGGAGTGGAACCAGTGGGTGGCGGGCAGCGCCGTCTGATCGGTTGGCGCCAACGTACCGGCTGACCAAGGTTTTTGAGGGACGGGCCGGGCCGCGTGGGAATCTTTCACGCGGCCCGCTCGTTTTGTCTCCGTACGTTTTCTCGGTTCCCGGACATGATGTCCGACCGAGGGGCTACGGTATGCACCCACAAGGTGACATGCAGCAACGCCGGGAGAAACCTTGAGCGTTCCGTACGAGACGGCAGCGTGCGAACCACCCGACTCACCCGAGTCCCCCGAAGAGCACCTCGCGCGGCTCCTGGGCCGTGCCCTGAACTCCTTCGAGCTGCCGGACGAGACGATACGGCGGCTGGACTGCGCGCTCGCGCACGACGGTTCGCTGCACTCCGCGCACCACAGCGCGGGCCTGCACCGGGAGACGTACCGGCACACCTGGCTGCTCGCCGACGGCTCCGCGCTCACGCTCTGGGAGCTCGTCCACAACACCGCGCCGGGCAGCGAGCCGCAGCACGAGCTGTACGTCGACGAGGAGGAGCTGCGCACCGCCACCTCCCGGCTGCCGCTGCCGCCGGACACCCCGGACTTCGAGCTGCCGGTGACGGTGCAGCTCCCCCCGGTGCCCGCGCCACGGCACGTCTACGTCCCCGACGGCTCGGCGGATCACGCGCGCCGTTTACTGCGGCGTGCGGAGAACGCCGACCGGCCGGGCCCGGAGACGGCCCGGCTGCTGGCCACGGCGTCCGCGTACCAGATCACGCAGGCCTTCGGCCGCCCGTCCCGGGCGGGGCGCCCGGGGCTGTGCTTCTCGCTCTACGAGCACGCGTTCCTGCTGCGTGACGGCAGGGAGATCTCCCTGTGGGAGGTCGAGCACACGGCCACGCCCGACGGACGGCACATGTGCGAGGTGTACGCCGACGAGGACGCGGCCCGGGACGCGATGGAGCGGCGGGCGGCGCAGATCCCCTGACGGCGCGGATTCCCCGGCGACGGCACGGGCGGTGGCGCTCAGCCTCCCGCGCCCCGTGCGCGCTCCCGTGCACACCACGGTCCGGGGTCGTGACCCCGGACCGTGAGGACGGTGATCGGTCCCGCGGCCGGCGCGAACGGCCCGTACCTCCCCGAAGGGACGAGACCCGAGGGGAGGAGAAGGGGCGAGCCGTCGCTGTTCCGCCGGTGCTCTCGCCGCGGGGCGCTACGCGGCCACCGGCTGCTTCGTCCGCGTCGACGAGGCCGGCGTGCCCTCGCCGGGACCGGCCGGGCCCGCTCCCGTGGCCGGCTTGCGCAGGCCCTTCAGGACGATCACCAGGGCCGCCGTGACACAGACGCCCGCGGCGATGGCGATCAGGTAGAGGAACGGGTTGCCGATCAGCGGGACCACGAAGATGCCGCCGTGCGGGGCGCGCAGCGTGGCGCCGAAGGTCATGGACAGGGCGCCGGTGACCGCGCCGCCCGCCATCGAGGCGGGGATCACGCGCAGCGGGTCGGCGGCGGCGAACGGGATCGCGCCCTCGGAGATGAAGGAGGCGCCCAGCACCCAGGCGGCCTTGCCGTTCTCCCGTTCGGTGCGGTTGAAGAGCTTGCCGCGGACCGTGGTGGCCAGGGCCATCGCCAGCGGCGGGACCATGCCGGCCGCCATCACCGCGGCCATGATCTTCATGGCGGAGTCGCCGGGGTTCGCGACGGCGATACCGGCCGTGGCGAAGGTGTACGCGACCTTGTTGACGGGGCCGCCGAGGTCGAAGCACATCATCAGGCCGAGCAGGGCGCCGAGGAGGACGGCGTTGGTGCCGGTGAGGCCGTTCAGCCAGTCGGTCATGCCCTTCTGCGCCTGGGCGATGGGCTTGCCGATGACCACGAACATCAGGAAGCCGACGACCGCCGAGGAGATCAGCGGGATCACCACCACCGGCATGATGCCGCGCAGCGCCGCCGGGATGCGCACCTTCTGGATCGCGATCACCACGCCACCGGCGATCAGGCCGGCCGCGAGGCCGCCGAGGAAGCCGGCGCTGATGGTGAGCGAGATCGCGCCGCCGACGAAGCCGGGGACGAGACCGGGCCGGTCGGCCATGCCGTAGGCGATGTAGCCGGCCAGGACCGGGACGAGGAAGCCGAAGGCGACGCCGCCGATCTGGAAGAGCAGGGCACCCCAGCTGTCGGCCTGGGTCCACACGAAGTGGTCCATGACCGACGGCGCCTTGTTGATCTCGTAGCCGCCGATCGCGAAGCCGAGGGCGATGAGGAGACCGCCCGCCGCGACGAACGGGACCATGTAACTGACGCCGGACATGAGCCACTTGCGCAGCTTGGTGCCGTAGCCCTCACCGGGTTCGCCGGTGCGCTCCACGGGCGTGCCGCCGGGCGCGGCGGACGCGGTGGCCTCGCCGCGCTCGGCCCGGCCGCGGACCTCGGTGATCAGTTCGGCGGGGCGGTTGATGGCCGCCTTGACGCCGGTGTCGACGGTCGGCTTGCCCGCGAAGCGGTCCTTCTCCCGTACGGGCACGTCGTGGGCGAAGATCACGCCGTCCGCCGCCGCGATCACGGCCGGGTCGAGCCGGGTGAACCCGGCCGAGCCCTGTGTCTCGACGACGACCTCGACGCCCGCCTCCCGTCCGGCGTTCTCCAGTGACTCGGCCGCCATGTAGGTGTGGGCGATACCGGTGGGGCAGGAGGTGACGGCGACGATCCGGAACGGGCGGTCCGCCCCGGCCCCGGCGTCGTCGGTGCCCGTGGCGGCGCCGGCGGAGGCCGCCGCCGGCACCGCCACGGAGTCTGCGGAACCGGAACCGGGGCCAGAGCCAGAACCGGAATCAGAATCAGAGCCGGAGCCGCTCTCGGCCGCCGCCGGTGGCGCCGTCGCGCCCGCGGTGGTGTGCCCGCCGGCCGTGGACGGCTCGTCCCCGCGGATGAGCGCCGCCGCGGCCGACGCGTCGTCCACCGACCTGAGCGCGTCGGTGAACTCGGCGTTCATCAGCTGCCGGGCCAGCGACGACAGGATCGTCAGATGGGCGTCGTCGGCACCGGCCGGTGCGGCGATGAGGAAGATCAGGTCGGCGGGGCCGTCCGCCGCGCCGAAGTCGATCCCGGCGGCGCTGCGTCCGAAGGCGAGCGTCGGCTCGGTGACGTGCTCGCTGCGGCAGTGCGGGATGCCGATGCCGCCGTCGAGGCCGGTCGGCATCTGGGCCTCGCGGGCGGCGACGTCGGCGAGGAAGCCCTCCAGGTCGGTCACCCGGCCCAGGGCCACCATGCGTTCGGCGAGGGCGCGCGCCGCCGCCTCCTTGGTGTCGGCGGACAGGTCGAGGTCGACCAGGTCCGCGTTGATCATGTCGCTCATCGCGGGCTCCTTCGCACGCGTATCGCCCGTGCAGTGGGGTGGGCGGAAGGGGGGACGGGGATGCGGTGGGGGGTGAAGAGGAAGGGGAGGAGAGGAAGGAAGCGGAGGAAGAGGAGGAAGGGGAGACCGGAGGGACCGGGGCCGGGGAGCCCCCGCCTCCGGTGGCGCCGCGCCACGGCGGTGCGCGGGGCGGAGACAGTGCGCGGGGCGGCGGCACGGAGCTGCCGGCCGGCGGTCGTACGGGCGTTCATGACACCGGCTCCTTCAGTACGCGGTCCACCGGCACGTCCGCCGTGACGGTCACCGCGGCCGGGTCCAGGTCGCCCGGTGCCGGCATCACGCTGCCGGGCAGCCGGACGGCCGCCGCTCCGTGTGCGACCGCGGAGGCGAGCGCCTCCGGTCCGCGTCCGCCGGCGACGAGGAAGCCGGCCAGCGAGGAGTCGCCCGCGCCCACGTTGCTGCGGACGGCGTCCACCGTCGCGGTGCCGAACCAGACGCCGTCCTCGTCCACGAGCAGCTGTCCGTCGGCGCCCAGGCTGGCGAGGACGGCCGCCGCGCCCGTCCGGCGCAGTTCCTCGGCGGCCTTCACCGCGTCGCCCACGGTGGTCAGCGGGCGCCCCACGGCCCCGGCGAGTTCCTCGGCGTTCGGCTTCACCACGTCGGGCCGCTCCCGCAGGGCCGCGAGCAGCGCCGGTCCGGAGGTGTCCAGGGCGATGCGCACGCCGGCGGCGTGGGCCCGCGCGACCAGTTCGGCGTACCAGGAGGGCGCGAGTCCGCGCGGCAGGCTGCCGCAGCAGGCGATCCAGGCCGCGTCCCGCGACTGCCGCCGCACCGTCTCCAGGAGCAGTTCCTGCTCGGCCGCCGTCAGTTCCGGGCCCGGTGCGTTGATCTTCGTCAGGACGCCGTCCGCCTCGGCGAGCGCGATGTTGGAGCGGGTGGCCCCGGCGATCGGGACCGGCGCCACCTCGATGCCCTGCGCGTCGAGGAGATCGGCGACCAGGGCGCCCGGTGCGCCGCCCAGGGGCAGGACGGCCACCGTGCGCCGGCCCGCCGCCGCGACGGCGCGCGAGACGTTGACCCCCTTGCCGCCGGGGTCCACGCGCTCGCCGGTGGCCCGGACGACCTCGCCCCGGTCCAGCGAGGGGACCTCGTACGTGCGGTCCAGGGAGGGGTTGGGGGTGACGGTGAGGATCATGCGCGTACCACTTCCGTGCCGCCGCGCTCGATCGCGGCGGCGTCGTCCGGGCTCAGCCCGCTGTCGGTGATCAGCAGGTCCACGTCGCTCAGGTCGCCGAAGCGGGCGAAGTGCTCCTGGGCGTGCTTGGAGGAGTCGGCGAGCAGCACCACGCGGCGGGCGGCGGCCATCGCCGCGCGCTTCACCGCGGCCTCGGCGAGGTCGGGGGTGGTCAGGCCGTGTTCGGCGGAGAAGCCGTTGGTGGCCACGAACAGCACGTCCGCGCGGATCTCGCCGTACGCGCGCAGCGCCCAGGCGTCGACGGCGGCGCGCGTGCGGTGCCGTACGCGGCCCCCGACGAGGTGGAGCTGGATGCCGGGGTGGTCGGCGAGGCGGGCCGCGACGGGCAGGCTGTGGGTGACGACGGTGAGGGAGAGTTCCCCCGGGAACGAGGCGGCCAGCCGTGCCACCGTGGATCCGGCGTCGACGATCACCGTGCCGTCGCCGGGGAGTTCGGCGAGGGCGGCCTTGGCGATGCGGTCCTTCTCGTCGGCCGCGGTCGTCTCGCGCTCGGCGAGGTCCGGCTCGAAGTCGAGGCGGACGGCGGGGATGGCCCCGCCGTGCACCCGGCGGACCAGGCCGGCGCGGTCGAGGGTCTTCAGGTCCCGGCGGATGGTCTCGGCCGTCACCTGGAACTGCTCGGCCAGCGAGACCACGTCCACCCGGCCGCTGTCGCGGGCGAGCCGCAGAATCTCCTGCTGACGCTCCGGTGCGTACATGTCCGCTTGCCTCCGACCATGCCCGAACGTGTTGTTTTGCTCGGAGCGTACGACCGAATGTCCGGAAAGTAAACAGCCACGGGCCGATTCGGGCATGACCGGGCGTCTGATTGTGTCCGTTCTCCTTTTCCGTATCCCTGTCCGTCTCCCCTGCCCGGTCATGCCGGAAGGGCCCGGCACCCCGTGACCCGCGGGTGCCGGACCCTTCCGTCGGTGAGGGCCGCGGGCTCAGGACACCAGCTCGCGCTCCCTCTCCACCGCCGGGGCGGCCTCGGCCCCGGCCCCCTCCACGGGCCGCGCCGGGCGCTTCGGCAGGGCGAACATCAGCAGGAAGATCAGGCCCAGCACCGCGGCCACCCAGCCCAGCGCGTGCTGGAAGCCGTCCGCGAACGCCGGGCCGACCTCGGCCGGTGCGAGCCGCTCGTCGATCACGCCGAAGAACACCACCGACACCAGGCCCAGCCCCAGCGCGTTGCCCATCTGCTGCACGGTGTTGATCAGCCCCGACGCCGCCCCGGCGTGCTCCCGCGGCACCTCGGACAGCACCGCGTCGGTCAGCGGGGCGACGATCAGTCCCATGCCGATGCCCATGACGACGAGCGGGAGCGCCATCTGCCAGGAGGTGATGGACAGTCCGTAGCGCCCGGCCTCCCAGATGTAGATCAGCACTCCGGCCGCCATCACCAGCGCGCCCGCCTGGAGCACCTTGCGTCCGTAGCGCGGGACCAGCATCTGCACCGACACCCCGGCCGCCGCGGAGACGGCGACGGAGAAGGGCACGCCGGTCAGCCCGGTGCGCAGCACGCTCCAGCCCAGGCCGATCTGCATGTACAGCATCCAGACCAGGAAGAAGATGCCGAGGCCGAGGCCGAACACCGTCTGCACCGCGATGCCCGCCGCGAAGCTCTTCACCCGGAACAGCGACAGCTCGATCAGCGGCGAGCCGTCCCGCGCGCTCTTGGTCCGCTCGTACGCCACCAGCGCCGCGAAGACCACGAGCGCGCCGGCCATCGACCCGTACCCCCACAGCGGCCAGCCCAGCTCGCGGCCGTGGGTGAGCGGGTAGAGCAGCATCAGCAGGCCCAGCGTCACCAGCGCCACGCCGACGAGGTCCAGCTTCAGGGCGCGCGTGGCCTTCGACTCGGTGATGAAGCGGCCGCCGAGGATCAGGCCCGCGACGCCGACCGGCAGGTTGATCAGGAAGATCGGCCGCCATGCGAGCCCGAACAGGTTCCACTCCATCAGCAGCGCGCCGAGCAGCGGCCCGGAGACCGCGCCCAGACCGACGATCGCGCCGAACAGCCCGAACACCTTGCCGCGTTCGTGCGCCGGGAAGGTCGCGTGCACGATCGACAGCACCTGCGGCACCATCAGCGCCGCCATGGCGCCCTGCAGGATGCGGGAGGCGACCAGCATCTCCGGGTTCACGGCGAGGCCGCACAGCGCGGAGGCGAGGGTGAAGCCGCCGATGCCGATGAGGAAGATCCGCTTGCGGCCGTGGATGTCACCGAGCCGGCCGCCGGTGACGAGTCCGGCGGCGAAGGCGAGCGCGTAACCCGCGGTGATCCACTGGATCTGGCTGAAGGTGGCGCCCTCGTCGCGCTGGATCGTCGGGATCGCGATGTTGACGATCGTGACGTCGACGAGGTCCATGAAGGCCGCGGTCATCACGATCGCCAGGGCGAACCAGCGGCGACGGTCGCCCGCGACGGGCTGTGGTGCATGCGGGGTCTCGGTGGAGGTCATGCCGCGAAGTTATGACCCTACTAGGCCAGATCGTGTCCTACTTCTGCGGCATTCTCGATCCCATGACGCCGGACCCCGGGACCACCGGATCGGACACACAAGACCGGACACGAGACCGGACACAAGACCGGACGCGCAAGTCCGGACTCACAAGGGAGACGGAACGATGACGACCGACACCCCCGCCCGGCTCCTCCAGCTCCTCTCCCTCCTCCAGACACCCCGCGAGTGGCCCGGCGGCGAGCTGGCCGGGCGGCTCGGGGTCTCCCGGCGCACCATCCGGCGGGACATCGACCGCCTGCGGGAGCTCGGCTATCCCGTGCAGGCGACCCTCGGCTCGGACGGCGGCTACCGGCTGGTCGCCGGCAAGGCGCTGCCGCCGCTGGTGCTCGACGACGAGGAGGCGGTGGCCATCGCGGTCGGGCTGCGGGCCGGCGCCGGACACGCGCTGGAGGGCGTGGACGAGGCGTCCGTGCGGGCGCTGGCCAAGCTGGAGCAGGTGCTGCCCGCCCGGCTGCGCCACCGGGTCAGCACCCTCCAGGCCGCGACCACCCCGCTGACCAGCGGCGACGGGCCGAGCATCGCCCCCGAGACGCTGACCGTCATGGCCTCCACGGTGGCCGGGCACGAGCGGCTGCGGTTCGCCTACCGCGCGGCCGACGGCACCGAATCCCGGCGCCTGACGGAGCCGTACCGGCTGGTGTCGACCGGGCGGCGCTGGTACCTCGTGGCCTACGACCTCGACCGCGCCGACTGGCGCACGTTCCGCGTGGACCGGGTGAGCGAGCCGTTCGCGACCGGGGCGCGGTTCACCCCGAGGGAGCTGCCGACCGGGAGCGCGGCGGAGTACCTGCGGCGCTCCATGCACCGGGCGCAGGAGTCGTACGACCTCGTCGTCACCTTCGCCGCACCGGCCGAGGTCGTCGCGGCCCGGCTGCCGGGATGGCTGGGCCGGCCCGAGCCGCTGGACGAGCGGAGCTGCCGGCTGCGCGCGACGGTGAGCGACGCCAAGGACTGGATGGCGGTGCGGCTGGCGATGCTCGGCCACGACTTCACCGTGCAGGAGCCCGCCGAACTGGTGGAGCAGGTCAGGCAGTTGGGGGAACGGCTGAGCAAGGCGGCGGGACGGACGGGGCGTTGAGGCGCTGCGGCCCGCCGCTTGTGTCACGCGTCCGCCGTCCAGTCCCCCCAGGGGAAGTCCCGTAGCGCCGCGAGGTTGGCCGACGCCAGTGCCGCCGGCCCCCGCGGGCCCTCGGGGGGAGCGTCGCCCGCCGCCCAGGCCTCCATGGCGGCGCGCACGGCGGAACCGGCGACGGCGGCGGCGAAGCGCAGCCGGGCCAGGGCGGCAACGTTGTCGGAACCGTACGGGAGTCGGCCGGCCGTCACCTGCCCCGCCGGCGTCCCATCGCCCCTCTCGCCTCTCTCATCCTTCTCGCCTCTCTCGTTCTTCTCGCCTCTCGCCCACCCGCCCGGCGCGCGGTCGGCCCCCACCCGCTCCGCCAGCACCTCCGCCAGGCTCCGCTCCGACGCCTGGCACACCTCGGCCCACACCCTGCGCAGGGACGGGTTCTCCTCGGCCAGCCGGATCAGGGTGCGCACCCACTCCCAGGAGGCCGCCGACACCCCGCGGCCGGGCGTCAGCGTGTGGCGCACGGCGTCCTCCAGGGCCTGCGGCAGGGGAACCTCCGCGGGAGCGGCGCGCACCGCCTCCACCCAGCGCTGGGCGCCGGTCGCGTAGAGCGGGCCGACGGCCTCCTCCTTGCCGGCGAAGTACCGGTAGAAGGTGCGCGGCGCGACACCGGCCGCCTGGGCGATGTCCTCGGCGCGGGTGGCCCGCAGGCCCTGCCGGACGAAGAGGGCGGCCGCCGCGCGGGCGATCTCCATACGGGTCTCGGCCTTGCGCCGCTCGGTCAGCGATGTCACGGGACCGGACGCGGGAGGCGGGGAAGGGGTTGTCGGGGTGGTGCTGCTCACGCCCGGCAGGCTATGCCCATGTGGCAGAATCTGCCATCCGGCGGGCCACCCCGGGGTTCAGGTTCGGGGTGGCCCGCCCTCCAGTCGCGCCGGCACGTGCCCGGACAGGAAGAAGCCGGGCCCGGCGCCCGGGGGGAAGGGCGCCGAACCCGGCTCTGGAAGGTCCCGGCGCCGGGGGGGTGTGCGTCGGGACGTGGCTCGGGGTGGTGCGGCTCGGGCGGGCCGGAAGCCGGGGCTCCGAGGCCCGGACTCCTGGGCTCGGAGTTCTTTTTCCCAGGGGCCGACGGGTTGAAGCGGCGTGGAACCGCCATGTTTTGCGCGGTCTTTCGCCACCCGGCGTACGCGGCCGGGGCGGGCGTGCGGCCCGCCTCTCCCGCGTCGTCGTGCGGCGATGGTACGCCCCCGCGGTCCGCGCGGCGGTGTCACGCCGCCGCGTCGAACCCGGTGTCGCGGGCCAGCTTCTTCAGCTCCAGCAGCGCGTGCTTCTCGATCTGGCGGATGCGCTCACGGGTCAGGCCGTGCTCCTTGCCGACCTCGGTCAGCGTGCGCTCCCGGCCGTCCTCGATGCCGTAGCGCATCTTGATGATGGAGGCCGTGCGCTGGTCGAGGCGGCCGATCAGGTCGTCCAGCTCCTCGCTGCGCAGCAGCGTCAGCACCGACTGCTCCGGCGACACCGCCGACGTGTCCTCCAGGAGGTCGCCGAACTGGGTCTCGCCCTCGTCGTCCACCGACATGTTCAGCGAGACCGGGTCGCGGGCCCAGTCGAGCACGTCGGTGACGCGCTCGGGCGTCGAGCCGAGCTCGGCGGCGATCTCCGCGGGCTCCGGCTCACGGCCGTGCTCACGGTTGAACTCGCGCTGCACGCGCCGGATCCGGCCGAGCTCCTCCACGAGGTGGACGGGCAGGCGGATGGTGCGCGACTGGTCGGCTATGGACCGCGTGATGGCCTGACGGATCCACCAGGTGGCGTACGTCGAGAACTTGAAGCCCTTGCGGTAGTCGAACTTCTCGACCGCGCGCACCAGACCGGCGTTGCCCTCCTGGATCAGGTCGAGGAGCGGCAGACCGCTGCGGGGGTAGCGGCGGGCCACGGCGACGACCAGGCGGAGGTTGGAGCGGATGAAGACGTCCTTGGCCCGCTCGGCCTCGTCGACCAGGGCCTGGAGCTCCTCGGGGGTGGCTCCGGTCTTGTTCTCCTCGTACCCGTCGAGGATCTGCCGCGCGAACACACCCGCCTCGATGATCTGGGACAGCTCGACCTCCTTGGCGGCGTCGAGCAGCGGTGTGCGCGCTATCTCGTCGAGGTACATGCCGACCAGGTCGCGATCGGCGATCTCGCCGCTGTGGGCGCGAACACTGCTTGCCGAGTCGACCGTCTCGCCGGCGGCGGACTGACGACGGGCGACGGCACGGGTTGCCATGCGTGCTCCCTTGCGATGTGAGGTCAGCGGGTGGTCCTGCGGACGCTCGGCACGTTCGTCAGGCCCTTCCGGACTCTGCTCGGGTGCCCTGCATCCGTGGGAAACAACGACTGGAATCAGGACAGAATTCCCAACCCGCCCGCCAATTTTTCTGATCATGCAGTACCCTGTCCGCCCACACAGGGAGGCGAGGCCATGCCGGAGCGTGCAGAGGTCCAGGTCAGGCCGGGAGCGGAGGGGGACCTGGAGGCCCTCACCGACCTGTACAACCACTACGTGCGTGAGACGGCAGTCACATTCGACACCGTGCCCTTCACTCCGGAAGAACGCCGCCCCTGGCTGCTCTCCCACCCTGTAGACGGCCCGTACCGCCTGATGGTTGCCACGGGCGCCGACCCCCGGCGGATCCTGGGCTACGCCACGTCCAGCCCGTTCCGCGCCAAGCCCGCCTACGCGACCTCGGTGGAGACGACGGTCTACGCCGCCCCGGACGCCGGCCGGCGCGGCATCGGCACGCTGCTCTACGAGGCCCTCTTCGCGGCCCTGGCCGGCGAGGACCTGCACCGCGCCTACGCGGGCATCGCCCAGCCGAACGAGGCCTCGACGCGGCTCCACGAGCGCTTCGGCTTCCGGCACGTCGGCACGTACCGGGAGGTGGGCCGCAAGTTCGGCCGCTGGTGGGACGTGGCCTGGTACGAGAAGGAGCTCTAGCCGCCCGGGCGGCCGGCCCGGCACGGCACGCCCGGCGGCCCGGCCGCTCAGCCGAACTGCACCGACCGCTTCGCCAGCCCCATCCAGAACCCGTCGATCACGGACTTCTGTTCCCCGAGCTCACCGACGGCGTCCGCGGCACCCATGGTGACGAAGAGCGGTGCGAAGTGCTCGGTGCGCGGGTGGGCGAGCGGGCCGGCCGGGGACGTGCGGGTGAAGTCGAGCAGCGCGTCCACGTCGCCGGACTCCAGCGCCCGCCGCCCCCAGTCGTCGAACTCCGCCGACCAGGCCGGGACGCCGCCCTGCCGCAGTGCGGCCAGGTTGTGGGTGAAGAACCCGGAGCCGATGATCAGCACGCCCTCGTCGCGCAGCGGCGCGAGCCGGCGCCCGATCTCCATCAGCCGCACCGGGTCGAGGGTCGGCATGGACACCTGGAGCACCGGGATGTCGGCCTCGGGGAACATCTCGACCAGCGGGACGTAGGCGCCGTGGTCCAGGCCCCGGCCGGGGACGTCCTGCACGGGCGTGCCGGGCGCGCGCAGCAGCTTGCGCACCGAGTCGGCGAGCGCGGGGGCGCCGGGGGCGCCGTAGGTCACCCGGTAGTAGTGCTCGGGGAAGCCCCAGAAGTCGTGAACGAGGGGGACCGTCTCGGTGGCGCCGAGGGCGAGCGGGGCCTCCTCCCAGTGGGCGGAGACGACGAGGATCGCCTTCGGGCGGGGCAGCGCCGCGGACCAGGCGGCCAGTTCGCCGGGCCAGACCGGGTCGTCGGCCAGGGGCGGGGCGCCGTGACTGAGGTAGAGCGCGGGCATGCGCTCCTGAGTGGCGGCGGTCATGACGGCGACTCCCTCCGGTGGTGCGGACCGGCAGACTTGCTTGAACTATCAACTTCTGCCGCCGACCCTACGTCCTATTTGTTTAAAATTCAAGAAGGCCGGACGTACAGTGGAGTACATGAAGACGGCACCCGAACCGGCACGCGCCGACGAACCCCGCTGGCTCACCGACCAGGAGCAGCGCGTCTGGCGCTCGTACATCGAGGCCACCACCCTCCTGGAGGACCACCTCGACCGCCAGCTCCAGCGTGACGCGGGAATGCCGCACATCTATTACGGCCTGCTGGTCAAACTCGCCGAGTCCCCGCACCGGCGGCTGCGGATGACGGAACTGGCGAAGTCGGCGAAGATCACCCGCTCCCGCCTCTCGCACGCCGTCGCCCGCCTGGAGAAGAGCGGCTGGGTGCGCCGGGAGGACTGCCCCTCCGACAAGCGGGGCCAGTTCGCGGTGCTGACGGACGAGGGCCACGAGGTGCTGCGCCGGCACGCGCCCGGTCACGTGGACGCCGTGCGCCAGGCGGTCTTCGACCGGCTCACCCCGGAACAGCAGGAGTCCCTCGGCGAGATCATGCGGATCATCGCCGAGGGACTCGAGCCGAGCGAAGCGGGTGCGGACCTGCCCTGGCTCCGCTGACGAGGCGGGAGCCGGGGCAGGTCCGGGGAATCCGTGCGGACGAGGCGTCCCCTTCCTCGTCCGCACGGGTGGCCCGAAGGGGTACGTACGGAAGGGGTACGTACGGACCGGGACCGTCAGCGGACGACGGCCGGGTCCGGAACCGTCAGTGGGCGACCACCGGCACCGCCACCTCGTCCCGGGCGGTCCCGTCCGAGGACTCCGAGGACGAGGCGACCGCGGTGCCGCCCGGCCGGCCGGCGTTGACCAGGGTCAGGGCGATGGCCGCGGCCACGACCAGGATCCCGACGGCGAACCAGATCGCGCTGGTGTAGCCCTGCACCTGCCCCTGGAGCTGGACCAGCTGCTGCTGGGACCGGCTCGTGGCACCACCGAGGTGGTCGGCGATGTAGGACGTGGTGGCGGAGGCCGCGATCGTGTTCAGCAGGGCCGTGCCGATCGCGCCGCCCACCTGCTGCGAGGTGTTGACCATCGCGGAGGCGACCCCGGAGTCCCGGGGCTCGACGCCCTGGGTGGCCAGGGACATGGCCGGCATGAACGCCGTACCCATGCCGAGGCCGAGCAGCAGCATCGCCGGCAGCAGCAGGGCCGTGTACGAGGAGTCGATCTCCATCCGGGTCAGCAGCAGCATGCCGAGGGCGGCGACCAGGAAGCCGGGGCCCATCAGCAGCCGGGGCGCGACCCGGGTCATCAGGCGGGTGCCGATCTGGGTGGAGCCCGTGATCATGCCCGCGATCATCGGCAGGAAGGCGAACCCGGTCTTGACCGGCGAGTACCCCTTCACGATCTGCAGGTAGTACGTCAGGAAGAGGAACAGGCCGAACATCGCGATGATCGCGAGGCCGAGCGAGAGGTAGACCCCGCCGCGGTTGCGCTCGGTGACCACCCGCAGCGGCAGCAGCGGCGCCTTGACCTTGGACTCGACCAGCACGAAGGCGGCGAGCAGCACGGCGGAGGCGACGAACATGCCGATGGTCAGCGAGTCGCTCCAGCCCTCGGACTCGGCGCGGGTGAAGCCGTAGACCAGCCCGACCAGGCCCAGGGTGGAGAGCACCACGCCGGGGACGTCCAGCGGCGAGCGGTTGCGGCCGCCGGCCGGCTCACGGATGACGAAGTACGCGCCGGCCGCGGCGACGACGGCGAACGGGATGTTCACGTAGAACGTCCAGCGCCAGTCCAGGTACTCGGTGAGGAAACCGCCGAGGATCAGGCCGACGGCGCCACCGCCACCGGCGATCGCGCCGTAGATGCCGAACGCCTTGGCGCGCTCCTTGCCGTCGGTGAACATCACCGCGAGCAGGGACAGCGCGGCGGGCGCGAGCAGCGCGCCGAACACGCCCTGCAGCGCGCGGGCACCGAACATCATGGCCTCGTTGGTGGCCGCGCCACCGAGCGCGGAGGCCGCGGCGAAACCGCCCAGACCGAGCACGAAGGCCCGCTTGCGGCCCCACAGGTCGGCCATCCGCCCGCCGAACAGCAGCAGTCCGCCGAAGGCGAGGGCGTAGGCGGTGACGACCCACTGGCGGTTGCCGTCCGAGATGCCCAGGTCCTGCTGGGCGGAGGGCAGGGCGATGTTCACGATGGTGGCGTCCAGGACGACCATCAGCTGGGCGATCGCGATGAACACGAGCGCTCTCCAGCGATTGGCGTCGGGGGAGCCGGAGGCGCCGAGGGCCTTTCCGGGCGCCGCTGAGACTGTTTCAGACATGGGGGTACCCACTTCGGGACTTCGTGACGGAAATCGGGACTCTGTAACGGAAAAAAGGGTGTCGTCAGGGAGCGACGCGTCCTCGGGGACGGCCGCTGGAATCGGTGCCCGTCATCCGGGCGGGCGGGCGTATGTGCGTCGGCGTATGTGCGTCAGGGTTCGCTGTCGCTCAGCTGCGCAGATCCTCCACGGTCACGGCCGCGCCCGGCAGGACGGTCCGGGCCGGAGCCCGCATCCCGTCCAGGAACAGCTGCAGATGGCGGTGGACGAAGCGGTCGGCGCTCATGCAGCCGGTGCCGGCCGGGGGCCGGCTCAACTGGGCGACACCCACCATCAGGTCGCCGTACTCCACGTCGGCACGGAGCTGACCGGCCGCCTTGGCGCGGTCCATGAGCTGCGCGACGAGGTCCTCGGCGCGCCGGCGCGCGTCCACCAGGTCGGGGTGGTGCTGGTCGAAGGTGCTGGAGACCATCGGGCACAGTGCGCTGATCCGCTCGTCGGCGGCGGTGTGCGCGAAGCGCTCCAGCGCTTCGAAGGCATCCCCGGTCTCGGTGAGCGCCAGCTCGGCCGCCCGCACCGTACGGTCCATCACGGAGCAGACGACCTCGCGCACCAGCGCGTCGCGGTCGGGGAAGTTGCGGTACACCGTGGCGTTGCCGACGCCGGCCCGGCGGGCGATCTCGTCGAGCGGCACGTCGGGGCCGAACTCGACGAACATCTCCCGGGCGGCGGTGACGATCCGCTCCCGGTTGCGCAGGGCGTCGGCGCGGGGCCGGGGCGCCTTGCGCGGTACGGGGGTGGCGGTCTGCACGGTGCACTCCTCGGTTGCCGTGGCTTGTCGGTTGTCGCTTCCGCAACGATCCGGAGGATCCGGGGAGGGATTCCCCGTTTCGCGCGGACACAGGTCTAAACGGGGAAACGATCCCCGGTTATTTCCCGCCTCGAAGACATTCCCTGTGACACGCCTCACACCCCCTCGCCCGCGGATTCCCGGGGGTGACCCACGATCGGCCCCTCCAGCGAGCGTCCGCGCACCCGGCGACGCAGGGTGATCGGGAGGGTGCAGCCGGAGACCGGCGGCTGCCGTGTGGAGCGGAGGTCCCCGCATGCAGCCGCAGCCGAGCCGACGCCGGATATCCCCGCGCCGCCTGGCCGCCCTGACCTCCGTGACCGCCCTGACCCTCGCCGTCGCCACCTCGTCCGGCAACGGCCACCTCTCCCCCGGCACCTCGGCCGCCGGCGCCGGAGCGAGCCCCCTGTCCCGCTCCGCCGCGCACCGCCCCTGCATGATCAGCAGCAGCCGCGAGGTCCAGATGTCCGAGGGCATCCCGACGCCTCCCGGGTACACCCGCTCCACCGGCACCGTCCGCGCCCTCACCCTGATGATCGACTTCCCCGACGCGCACGGCGAGGGCGACGCCCTCGACCGCTACGGGGAGTTCTTCCCGCAGACCCGGGAGTGGTTCCGCACCAGCTCCTACGGCCGTCTCGACTACCGCCCCGAGATCCCCGTCCCCGACTGGCTGCGCATGCCCCGGCCCTTCCGCGCCTACGGCATAGAACGCGGCGCCCCCTTCGACCCCGGCTACCGCGAACTGGTCCGCGACATCGTGGCGGCGGCCGACCCCGAGGTGGACTTCCAGGAGTACGACCTGCTGAACGTGCTGGTCACCCCCAACGCCGGCCCGCCCGCCCTCGACACGGTCCTGTCCGTCACCTTCGCCGGCAACACCGAGGCCCCGAGCGCGGACGGCATCCCGGTCGCCAACGCGTCCTTCGTCTACTCCCGGCAGGACGACGGCTCCGGCTCCTACGACCGCACCGGCTACCGCGTCCTGCCGCACGAGAACGGCCACGTCTTCGGCCTGCCCGACCTGTACACCGCCGAGGGCGGCGGCGCGGTCGGCCACTGGGACATCATGAGCGAGGACTGGGGCGCCAACAACGACCTCCTCGCCTGGCACAAGTGGAAGCTGGGCTGGCTGGACGCGGCCCAGGTCGGCTGCGCGGCGGACCCGGGAGCGAGGGAGTACACCCTGACGCCCCTGGCGGAGGCGGGCGGCCCGAAACTCGTCTTCGTCCCCCTGGACGAAGAGTCCGGCTACGCCGTCGAACTGCGCACCCGCGCGGGCAACGACGAGGTGGTGTGCCGTCCGGGGGTGCTGATCTACAAGGTCGACGCGGACGTGGACACGGGCATGGGCCCGATCACCGTCTACGACTCCCGCCGCGACAGCGGCGGCTGCACCCGCAGCCCGAACGTCCACGCGGAGCTGTCGGACGCGACGTTCACACCGGGCGAGAGCTTCGTGGACCGGCGGGCGGGGATCCGGGTGACGGTGGTGGCGGCGGACACGGACGGAAAGGGCGAGGAGAAGTACCGGGTGCGGGTGACACGGAAACCACAGGACTCACAGAGCTGAGGCGGAGGCTGAGGCGAGGAGAACGGGGAGAACAACGGGAAGGACAGGAAGGCCGCAACGAGCGGATACGGAAGAGGACGGGAGAGGGCGGGACGAGCGAACACGGAAGAGGAGGGGAGAGGACGGACGGCACGGAATGAACGGCACCGCCCGCCGCGACTACCGTGGGCCTGCCGCGATCGCCGTACCGGAGAACCGATGCCCGCCCACACCCCGCACGACGCCCCGCAGCAGGCCGGCCCCCCGGCCGAGGCGGTCACCCCGCTGCTGCGCGGAATCGCCGTACTGCGCCGCCTGACCGAGGCGACGACCGGCACCGGCCGCACGGACGGCACACTGAGCCTGAGCGCGCTGCAACGGGCCACCGGTCTCCCCCGCTCCACCGTCGACCGGATCACGTCCACCCTCGCCCGCACGGGATACGTCCGCGTCGACGGCCGGGACGTCGCCCTCGCCCCCCGCCTGATGGAGCTGGGCAACGCCTACCTGGCCGCGCTGCGCCTGCCGGCGCTGCTGTCCGCCCGCGCGGACGCCCTGGCCGACGAGTTGGACGAGTCCGTGTCGCTGGCGGTCGCCGACCGCGACGGCATCCGCTTCATCCACCAGGCGACCCGCCGCCGCGCGCTGTCCCTCGGCTTCCGCATCGGCGACCTGCTCCCGGCCGAACGCACCGCACCGGGACCGCTGTTCGCCGCCGAGTGGACACCGCGGGAATGGCAGGGCTGGCGGACACGACGCGCGGCGGACCCGCGGGACCGCACCTTCCCGGCCGTACCGCCGTGTGAACACCCCACCCCCGACGAGGACTTCGAGCGCCGGACGGAAGCGGCCGCGCGGACCGGCTGGTCCCTGGACGACCAGTTGATCGAGCCGGGCCTGGTCGCCGTCTCGGTCCCGGTACGCGATCCCCGTACCGGCCGGACGGCCTGCGCGGCCAGCGTGGTGAGCCACACCAGCCGCCACACGGCGCAGGACCTGCGCGACACCCTGCTCCCCCGCCTGCGCGCCGCGGTGACGGACATGGAACAGGACCTGCGCACCGCTCCTCCCCCCACCCCCGACCCGGCCCCCTCGGGCCTGGCGCTCTGGACGGGCGCGTCGAAGCAGGAGCTGGGCCGGGACTTCGTGGAGTCACTGGCGCGCGGCCTGACGGTCCTGACCGCCTTCGGCGAGGGCAGGGCGGAGCTGACCCTCACCGAGGTGGCGAAGGCGACGGGCCTGGCCCGGGCCACCGCCCGCCGGGCACTGATCACCTACGAACACGAGGGCCTGGTGACGTCACGGGAGGGCAGGTTCACCCCGACCCCCCGCGTCCTCTCCCTGGGCTTCCCTCCCCTGTCCCGCATCACCCTCCCGCGGATCGCCGAGCCCCACCTGGCCGCGCTGGCGCACCGCGTCCACGAGTCGGCGTCGCTGGCGGTCCTGGTGGACGGGGGTACGAAGATCCAGTACACGGCCAGGGCGACCACGCCCCGCGTGATGAGCGTCGACATCACCGTGGGCACGCGCCTCCCGGCGCACGCGACGTCCCTGGGCCGGGTCCTCCTGGCGGACGTCCCGGAGCCGGACCGCACGGTGACCGGCCTCCGCCCCCTGACCCCGTACACGCTCACGGACCCGGCGGCGCTGGCCCGCGTCCTGGCCGGGGTCCGCACCGAGGGCTACGCCCTGGTCGACCAGGAGTGGGAGGAGGGCCTGCGCGCGATCGCGGTCCCGGTACGCGACCGCACGGGCCGGGTGGTGGCCGCGGTGAACGCGGCGACCCACGTGGCCCGCCGCTCGGTGGAGGAATGCGTCGAGCACCTCCTGCCCGCCCTGCGGGAGACGGCCGCCCGCATCGAATCCGACCTCCACACCGCCGCCCGCTTCCTCCGCGTCCCTCTGACCTGATGACCTCCACCCTCACGACCGCCCACCCGGGGCCCTGACGCGTGGCGGTCCTCGTCGTGCCCGGCCTTGGTTCGGGGCGGCCCGTAGTGCGCAGGCACCAGGACTGGTGAGCGGCTGGTCCGGGTGCACCAGGCCGAGACGGCTGCGGGGGACGATGCCCCGTCGGGGCGCCGCGGGGAAGTGTGGGAGGCGCGCGGGATCGCGCGCTTCCCTCTTGCCCAGTGGTGTCTGGAGTGATCAGCAGGTGACGACTTTCCTCTACCGGATCGGACGGTGGGCCTTCCGACGGCGCCGGCTCGTGGGCGGTCTGTGGCTGGGGGCCCTGGTGCTGGCCGTCGCCGCCGCCGCCACGGCGCCGGCCGGGGAGGAGGAGGAGCTCTCCATGCCCGGCACCGAGTCGCAGAAGGCGTTCGACCTGCTGGACGAGCGCCGGTGAGGACGACGCCCGCATCCGAAGCCGTGGTCTCCCCGGTCCGCCTCGGGTGGCTGTCGATCGGTGCCCTCGGCATCCTGGCGCTCGCCCTCGGCACCCTGCAGTCAGTGGTGGAGCCCGCCCTTCCGCTGCTGCAACGTGAACTGGGGGTCAGTCCTGCCGAAGGTGCTCTGATCGGCAACGCGTTACTCATCACCGGCGCGGCCGTCACCCCCGTCGCGGGCAAACTCGGCGACCGCTACGGCGGAAAGCGGGTGCTGGTCCGGCTGATGGCCGTGGTCTCGGCCGGTGGTCTGACGGCCGGCCTGGCGCCGAACCTGCCGGTGCTGTTGCTCGGTCAGGTATTGCAGGGCGTCATGGTGGGTGCGCTGCCCCTCTCCTTCATCCTGGTGCGCAAACACCTCACGCCAGGAGAGTCGCAGGCGGCGATCGGGCTGGTCGTCGCGCTGTTCACGGGCGGCAGCATGGTGGGAACGCTGCTTGCCGGGCCGATCGCGGAAGGACTGTCCTGGCAGTGGATGTTCGTGCTGCCGACGATCGCGATCACCGTGACGACGCTGGTCGTGACCCGGCTGATGCCCCATGATCCGCCGATCCGGTCAGACGACGGGATCGACTGGCCCGGCGCGGTTCTGCTGAGTGGCACGTTGCTCGCGTTCATGCTCGGGCTCGTGACGGTGACGAGGGACGGCGGCGTGCCGCCACTCGCGGTCGGCGCCGTCGCGGTGGTCGTGGCCGCCCTCGCGACCGGGTGGGTCGTCGTCGAGCGCCGGGCGGCCTCGCCGATGGTCGATCTGCGCATGCTGGCGAAGCCCGCGATGTGGCACGCGTGTGTGCTCACCCTCGTCATCGCCACCAGTTCCGGGATGGTGCTCTTCCTCCTCCCTCAGCTGTTCGCGGTATCGGCCGACGGATACGGCTTCGGAGCCGGCACCACCGACATCGGACTGTTCCTGCTGCCCGGCGCCGTCGCCGGGGCGGTGAGCGATTCGGTCGGCGGGGTCGCGGCGCGGCGTTTCGGTCCGCGCGCCGTGGTCGTCGTGGGCGCCGTCGTCACGGCGGCCACGATGATCGCCCTGGCGTCGCTGCACACCGCGGAATGGCAGCTCGTCCTCGCGAAGGCGCTGACCGCGTTCGCCGCGGGCGTCGGTACCACGGCGCTGCTCGCCGGCACCGCCACCGCCGTCGAGACCAAGGACGTCGGCATCGCCACCGGCCTGCTCGTGGTCACTCGCGTGATCGGCGTCGCCCTGGGCGTCCAGGTCGCCGGCGCGATCCTCGACGCCGGGGCCGAGCCGATGACGGGCCGGCCGACTGAACCGGCCTTCGTCACGGGGTTCGCCGTCGCCGGCCTCGTCGCCGCGTTGTCACTGCTCGTTGTCCGTGTCACGAGAAAAGGAGTCCAGGCATGACACCTGCCGGTCCGTCGATGAACGTGAGCACCACCGGGAAGCGCAGCGTCCTGATCTCCGGGGCCAGTGTCTCCGGACCCGCGCTGGCGTACTGGCTGCACCGGTCCGGATGCGCGGTCACCGTGGTGGAGAAGGCAGGCGCACTGCGCGAGGGTGGTCACCCGATCGACATCCGCGGTACCGCGACGGAGGTGGTCCGGCGAATGGGGATACTGTCGCAACTGCGGGACGCTCACATCGACACGCGCCGCTGCGTCTTCCTCGACGCCGATGGCAGTGAAGTGGCCTCGCTCACCCCGCGTGCCGTCGCGGGCGGTGCCGAGGGACAGGACCTCGAGGTGCGTCGGGGCGATCTGGCCGCGATCCTCCACGCGAGGGTCCGCGACGACGTGGAATTCCTGTTCGGCGACTCCATCGCCACCCTCGACCGGTCCGGGCAAGGGGTCGACGTCACTTTCCGCAGTGGGCGGCGGCGCACGTTCGACCTGGTGGTCGGCGCCGACGGTCTGCACTCGCACACCCGGGAGTCCCTGTTCGGCCCGGAAGGACAGTTCCACCGCTATCTCGGCCACTGCTTCGCCCTGTTCACCATGCCGAACACCCTCGGGCTCTCCCACGAGGTCACGGTGTGGAACGCCCCGGGGAAAACCGCGGCCCTCTACGCCGTCGGGGACGGCGGCGAGCTGCACGCCTTCCTGAACTTCCACCGACCACAGCCGCCGGTCGACGCCCTCCGGGACCCCGACGCCCAGCGGGACCTGGTCGCCACGGCCTTCGCAGGCGCGGGATGGGAGGTGCCTCGCATGGTCGACGCCATGCGCGACGCGGATGACCTGTTCTTCGACACGGCCGGTCAGATCCGCATGCCCCGCTGGTCCAGCGGCCGCGTCGCGCTCGTCGGCGACGCCGCGTACGCGCCCTCGTTCCTCACCGGACAAGGCTCGAGCCTCGCGCTGGTCGGTGCCTACATGCTCGCCAACGCCCTGGCCTCGCACCGGGACCACACCGCGGCCTTCGCCGGCTACGAACGCGGCCTCCGCGAGTTCGTAGCCGTGAATCAGGCGCTGGCCGACAACGGTGCGGCCACGCTCCTCCCCACCACGGCAAGGGCCCTGGAGCAACGCAACACCATGCTGCGTGACCTCGGCACCATGCCCTCCGCACCGGCACGACCGGCCCACTCGGCCCTTGCGCTGCCCGAGTTCGCCCCGGTGCCGTGACCTGACACGTCAGCCGGACTTCCCCATCGCCACTGGTCAACGCCCTGGGGAGGGGAAGCGTCCCGGGACGGCGCGGGGGCGGGACGGTCCTGGCGGACCGTCCCGCGAGGGGCTCCCGGTATCGGACTACGACAGGTGGCCGGTGCCGTCGTCGGGAGCGGCGTGGGCCAGGCCCGTCCGGTAGGCGATGACGACGAGTTGCGCCCGGTCGCGGGCCTCCAGCTTCGTCATGGCGCGCTGTACGTGGGCGCGGACGGTGAAGGGGCTGAGGAACATCCGCTCGGCGATCTCCTGGTTGGACAGGCCGGTCGCGACCAGGGCCACCATCTCGCGTTCACGCGGGGTGAGGACGGCGAGCCGTTCGGAGCCGTGCGGCGGGACTGCCTCCGGTGTGGCCAGGAAGCGGGCGACCAGGGAACGGGTGGCGGCGGGGGACAGAAGGGTGTCGCCGTCGGCGACCGTACGCACGGCGTCCGCCAGGTCCGCGGCCCCGATGCCTTTGCCGATGAAGCCGGCGGCCCCCGCGCGCAGCGCCTGGGCGACGTACTCGTCGGTCTCGTACGTGGTGAGGATCAGGATGCGGCTGGCACGCAGTTCCGGATCCGCGCAGATCTCAGCCGTGGCGGTGAGACCGTCCACCTCGGGCATGCGGATGTCCATGACCACCACGTCCGGACGCAGCTCCCGGGTGAGTCTGACCGCCTCCCTGCCGTCGCCGGCCTCGCCGACCACGGTGATGTCGTCGGCGCTGTCGAGAAGCATCCGGAAGGCACCGCGCAGCAGGGCCTGGTCGTCCGCGAGCAGCACCCTGAGCGTCACGGCGCGTCCCCGGCCTCTCCGTCACCCGTCCGTCCGTCACCTGTCACCGCGTCCGGCATTCGTCCCCCGGTGGTTGTTGCCCCGTCAGGCCTGCGCGTCGTGTCCTTGGCGGGTGGGAGGGGCAGCTGGGCGGAGACGAGGAAACCGCCCTCCGGGCGCCTGCCCGCGGAGAGGTGCCCCCCGACCGCGGTGGCACGTTCCCGCATCCCGATCAGACCGTGACCGGGCGGGCGGTCCGGCACGGTGGACGCACTCGGCCCCGGGGACGCGGCCGACGCCGTACGAGAACCCTTCCCGTCGTCGGCGACGGTGATGGTCACGCGATCGCGGTCCCAGGCGAGGCGCACCCGGGCGCCACCGGTGCCGGCGTGCTTGGTCACGTTGGTCAGGGCCTCCTGGACGATGCGGTAGGCGGTGAGGTCCACTCCCGGCGGCAGCGGCCTCGCCGTGCCCTCCTGGTGCACCGACACCTCCAGACCCGCGCGGCGGAAGGACTCGAGGAGCGCAGGGAGCCGGGACAGCCCGGGCGCCGGTTCGGCGGGCGTGGCCGCGTCCCCGGACTGACGCAGCAGACCGACCGTGGCCCGCAGGTCGTCGAGCGCGTCGGCGGTGGTCCCGACGAGCTCCTCGAGGCTCTTGCGGCTCTGCTCCGGGCGGGCGTCGAAGAAGTGGGCGGCGACCGTGGCCTGCGCGTTGGCCAGGGTGATCTGATGGGCCACCAGGTCGTGCAGTTCCCGGGCGATGCGCACCCGTTCCTCGGCCACCCTCCGGCGTGCCTCGCTGTCCCGGCTCTCCTCGGCCCGCCGGGCCCGCTCCTCCACGGCCGCCAGGTAGGCCCGTCGGTTGCGCACCGAGTGGCCGAGCACGCCGGCCACCAGCGGGAAAACCGCCACCACTCCCATCCTGCTCGCGTCCTTCCACGAGAAGTCCCCGAACAGGGGGACGGAGGCGACCAGCGCCGCGGAAGCGAGCAACACCGGGCCCGCCGCGCGCCGTTCGGTGCGCGCGGCGAGCGAGCAGGAGTAGGCGGTGATCACGGCGGGGGCCACGATGAGCGGGGTGAGGAGGAGACCCAGGGGCGGCACCAGCACGCCGACCGCGGTCGTGGCCGCCAGGGCGGCCAGGGGTGCCCGGTGCCGCACCGGCAGCACGGCACAGGACACCACGGCGATGACGTAGGCGGCGGCAGGCGGCGCCGACAGCGTGTCGTCGACCTGCATCACCCCGCCGAGCAGGCAGAACGCGAACGCCGTCGCCGTGATCGCCGCCTCCCGCCACCACGCGCCGCGCGGTCGCGGGCCACCGCCACCCGTGTTCGTCATGGCCGGCTCAGTCCCGGCCGACGGGGAACCGCCGCACCGCTGTGTCGGGCCCGGTCGCGCAGGCCGGGACGCTCCTGCTCAGTGCCTCGCCCTCGATATCGACATTCGGCAGCACACGCTTCAGGATACGAGGCAGCCACCAGGCCCGGTGGCCGAGCAGTGCCAGGACCGCGGGTGCGATCGCCATCCGGACCACGAAGGCGTCGAAGGCGACGGCGGCGGCCAGACCGACGCCCATCGTCTGGATGGTCGGGCTGTTCATCCCGACGAATCCGGCGAACACGCTGATCATGATGATCGCCGCCGCGGCCACCACACGTCCGCTGTGCCGGAAACCGCTGACGATCGCCTCGCCGGGGGACGCCCCGTGGACGTAGGCCTCCCGCATCCGGGTGAGGAGGAAGACCTCGTAATCCATGGCGAGGCCGAAGACTATTCCGATGATCAGAATCGGCATCAGCGACATGACCGGTCCGGTCTGCTCGATGCCGAGCAGGTCTGCCGCCCAGCCCCACTGGAAGACGACGACGAGGACGCCGAAGGCGGCTCCCACCGACAACAGGAAGCCGAGCGCGGCCTTGACCGGGACCAGGACCGAGCGGAAGACCACCGTCAGCAGGAGCACCGCCAGGCCGATGACCACGGTCAGGTAGGGGATGAGGGCGTCGGACATGGCTTCGGAGATGTCGATGTTCATCGCGGTGGCGCCGGTCACCAGGACGGCGGCGCCCGTGCCGGCCTCGACGCCGGAGACCGCGTTCCGGAGCGCGTGCACCAGGTCCTTGGTCTCGCCGCTGTTCGGCGCGGTCCGCGGGACGGCGGTGAGGACGGCCGTGTCCTCGGTCCGGCTGAGAACCGGCTCACCGACCGACGCGACCCCGTCCACTTCCCGTACGGTCTTGACGACCAGGTCCGTGGTGGCCCGGGTGTCCCCGGACTCGGACATGTCCACGACCACGGTCAACGGACCGTTGAAACCGGGGCCGAAGCCTTCCGACAGCAGGTCGTAGGCACGGCGCTGGGTGGTCTCCACCGACTTGGACTCGTCTCCGGGCAGCCCGAGTTCGAGGCTCAGCGCCGGTAGGGCGGCGGCGCCGAGACCGAGTACGGCGATCACCAGCACGGCCCCCGGCCGGCGCAGCACGAACCGCGCCCAGCGGGTGCCGAGCCCGGGCCGGCCGACCGCGGTGGGCACCGGGCGCGGGCGCTCGCTTCCCGGCCGGGTGGCCCTGCGGACGGCGCGGGACAGCACCCGCCGGCCGAAGAAGCCGAACAACGCGGGGACCAGCGTCAGCGCGACCAGTACGGCAAGGGCCACGGCGCCCGCGCCGCCCAGGCCCATCCTGGTGAGTTCGGGGATCCCGACGACCCCCAGCCCGACCAGGGCGATGAAGACGGTCGCGCCGGCGAAGACGACGGCGGACCCGGCCGTGCCCACCGCCCGGCCGGCGGCCTCCTCCGGCTCGCTGCCCCGGGCGCGTTCGTCACGGAAGCGGGAGGTGATGAAGAGCGCGTAGTCGATGCCGACCGCCAGCCCCAGCATCAGCGCCAGGACGGCGACGGTGGACGTCAGGCCCAGCGGGACGGCCAGCGCGGAGACCAGGCCGAAGGCGACGGCCACGCCCACGACGGCGGTCAGCAGTGACAGTCCGGCCGCGACCAGCGACCCGAGGGCGAGGACCAGCACCACCGCCGCCACCGACACGCCGATGAGCTCCGTCGTACCGCCCGGTTCCTCCTCCGCGTCCAGGGCCGAGCCGCCGATCTCCACGGTCAGCCCCGCGTCCCGGGCCCGGCCCGCGGCGTCCTCGAGGGCGCTCTTCGTCGGTTCGGTCAGGTCGACGGCGTCCGCGGTGTAGGTGATCGTGGAGTAGGCGATGGTGCCGTCCTCACTGACGGCACCGGTCTCGTAGGGGTCGGTGGTCGACGCGACCTGATCGCCCCCGTCCAGCGAGCCGAGCGTGTCCTCGACGGCCGCCCTGTGCTCCCTGGCCGTCACCCGCTGCCCTTCCGGGGCCTGGAACACCAAGCGGGCCTCGGCACCCTGGGAGTTGCTCCGGGGGAAGCGCTCGTCCAGCAGGTCGAACGCCTTCTGCGACTCGGTGCCGGGCATGGAGAGCTCCTCCTCCTCCCCGGCCGGCGCCGTGGCGGCGGCGGCGACGGCCAGCACCAGGGCCCCCAGCCACAGACCGCCCACGAGCCGGCGCCGTCGGAAGGCCCACCGTCCGATCCGGTAGAGGAAAGTCGTCACCTGCTGATCACTCCAGACACCACTGGGCAAGAGGGAAGCGCGCGATCCCGCGCGCCTCCCACACTTCCCCGCGGCGCCCCGACGGGGCATCGTCCCCCGCAGCCGTCTCGGCCTGGTGCACCCGGACCAGCCGCTCACCAGTCCTGGTGCCTGCGCACTACGGGCCGCCCCGAACCAAGGCCGGGCACGACCGGGAGTTCGGTGACCTGAGCCGCAACCGGACCGTTCCGCCCCCGGCGGACGAGCGGCGGACCGCATCCCCGACGGTGGGGGCGGCGGTCGCGTCGAGGGGCACCACCAGATGAACGCGACGGAGACCGCCGTGGTGCAACACCCCGGCCGTGAGCGCGGTCGCCCCGGACTTGGTGGTGAGCCGACGGACACGGCCGGCTGACTGCGCGTTGACCAGCTCGACGGTGCCGGCCGTCCCGTCTCCCACGGCGTCGGAGCCCAGAAGCTGTTCACCCTCGGTCTCGTCCTCGCCCAGAACTCCACCAGCC
>NZ_JAPSKQ010000092.1:0-16582 GCF_031181555.1 Streptomyces sp.
CCGGAGACCGCGTAACCGCCGCCGCCGAACTTGCCGCCCGCGTGCAGCACCGTCAGCACGACCTCGACGGCCGGCTTGCCCTCGGAGGGCACGATGCCCACGGGGATGCCACGGCCGTTGTCGACGACGCGGACGCCGCCGTCGGCGAGGATCGTCACGTCGATGGTGTCCGCGTGGCCGGCCAGCGCCTCGTCGACGGAGTTGTCGACGACCTCGTACACGAGGTGGTGCAGTCCGCGCTCGCCGGTCGAGCCGATGTACATGCCGGGTCGCTTGCGGACCGCGTCCAGACCCTCGAGGACGGTGATGGCACTGGCGTCGTACGAGGCGGTGACCTCGCTGCCCGAGGTGGTGGCCTCGCTGTTCACGCCGGTGTCGGTGGACGGGATGTTCTCGTTGGGGTTGCCGGAATCGGCCACGAAGCGCCCTTTCTGGCACAGCACGAGCCGGGCTCCTGGAGGTGCCCCCTCGGGGGAGGTTTGCCGGAGCGGCTGCGGCATGTTGCGTTGGTAAGCCTTGATCAGCGTTGCTCAGCTTTTCCCGGACGGTCCCCACGAGTGGGGCGGGATTGTCTTCCAGTCTACCGGTAGCACTGACACTGATGGGGGTTTGCCGGTACCTGAGTCCTCATGTGCCGCCCTCAACCGGTCTCGTCCGACTCCCGATATGCGGATGGGGGCCCCAAGACGCTCACGAGGGCACTCAGCGCTTCGAGGCGTCAACCCATGGCTACTTTGGAGTCAGGTGGCGATTCGCACCCCTGTACGGTCGCGCGACGAGCCGGTCGTCGACGGCACGAACCGACCGCTGAGAAGCTCTGATGTGATGTCGATCACGTGGGGTCGCGGAGCCGGAAAACGGCCTCCGCTCACCCGTACGTGTCCCCGGGACCCGTGCTTCCGGGGGCGCGCAGCGGGCCGTAGCGGCGGGCGGGACCACCGGGACCGTTGACCTTGATCAGCCTCACGGTGCCGTGGCCGAGGTCCTCGTTGAGGCGGGCCACCAGGGTCGGGGCGAGGAGCCGCAGATTCGTCGCCCAGGCCGTGGAGTCGCAGCGCACGACCAGCACCCGCTCGTCCTCGTCGTACCGCTCCGGCTCGCAGTGCTTGGCCACGTCCTCGCCGACGATCTCGGGCCAGCGCCCCATCACCCCGCCCACCGCGGCCGGGGCCTCCCAGCCGCGCTCGGACAGCAGGCGGTTGATCGCCGCGCCGAGCGCCATGGGGTCGCGCCGGTCGGCGCGCGCACCCGAGCGCAGACCGCCGTACCGGGCCTGCTTCTTCTGCCGCGTCGCGTCCCCACGCGCGCGTGCCGCCTCCCGGGCCGCCCGCAGCGCCACGCGCGCCAGGTCGACGCCGGACGGCTCGGGGACCTTCCCGGGCGTGTTTCCGGCTGCGCGGCCGGGTGTGCCGGATTCGCTCATACGCGCTCCACCGTCCCTTCCGCCACCGTGAACCGCGTCCCCGACAGCACATGGGGCACGTCGTCGTCGACGGCCGCGGTCACCAGGACCTGCTCGCCGGCCGCGACCAGCTCGGCGAGACGCTCCCGGCGGCGCGTGTCCAGCTCGGCGAAGACGTCGTCGAGCACCAGCACCGGCTCGTTGCCCTCGGCCCGCAGCAGGTCGTAGGAGGCCAGGCGCAACGCCAGCGCGTAGGACCATGACTCTCCGTGGGAGGCGTAGCCCTTGGCGGGCAGCCGGCCCAGCTTGAGCAGCAGGTCGTCACGGTGCGGGCCGACCAGGGTGACGCCCCGCTCGATCTCCTGCTTGCGGGCCTCGGCGAGGGCGGCCGTCAGCTGCTCGAACAGGTCCTCGCGCGTGTGGGCCTCACCGGGCGCGGAGGGCTTGTACTCCAGGGAGACCGGTCCGCCGCCGGGGGCGAGCTGTTCGTACGCCTTGTCGGCCAGTGGCTGGATCGCGGTGATCAGGTCCAGCCGCTGGGCGAGGAGTTCGGCGCCCGCGCGCGCGAGGTGCTGGTCCCACACGTCGAGGGTGGACAGGTCCATGGTGCGGCCGCCGTGCCGGCGGGCCAGCGCGGCCGACTTCAGCAGGGTGTTGCGCTGCTTGAGCACCCGGTCGTAGTCGGAGCGGACGCCGGCCATGCGCGGGGAGCGCGCGGTGATCAACTCGTCCAGGAAACGGCGCCGTTCACCGGGGTCGCCCTTGACCAGGGCGAGGTCCTCGGGGGCGAAGAGGACCGTCCGGACGATGCCGAGCACGTCACGGGGCCTGACCTGCGACGACCTGTTGATGCGGGCGCGGTTGGCGCGGCCCGGGTTCAGCTCCAGCTCGACCAGCTGCTGCCGCTCGCCCTGGCGGACCTGGGCGCGGATGATCGCGCGGTCGGCGCCCATGCGGACCAGCGGGGCGTCGGAGGAGACGCGGTGACTGCCCAGGGTGGCGAGGTAGCCGACCGCCTCGACGAGGTTGGTCTTGCCCTGCCCGTTGGGCCCGACGAAGGCCGTCACCCCCGGGTCGAGCGGGACCTCGACCCGGGGATAGGAACGGAAGTCGGCCAGCGACAGATGCGTGACGTGCATGGTCGTTTCGCCGGCCTCCCCAGCCTTCGGGTGTTGCTTACTTCTTCTCGACCGCGTGGCCGCCGAACTGGTTGCGCAGCGCCGCGATCATCTTCATCTGCGGCGAGTCCTCCTGACGGGAGGCGAACCGCGCGAACAGCGAGGCGGTGATCGCCGGCAGCGGGACCGCGTTGTCGATGGCGGCCTCCACGGTCCAGCGTCCCTCACCGGAGTCCTGTGCATAACCCCGGAGCCCGTCCAGGTGCTCGTCCTCGTCGAGGGCGTTCACCGCCAGGTCGAGCAGCCAGGAGCGGATGACGGTGCCCTCCTGCCAGGAGCGGAACACCTCCCGGACGTCGGTCACCGAGTCGACCTTCTCCAGCAGCTCCCAGCCCTCGGCGTAGGCCTGCATCATGGCGTACTCGATGCCGTTGTGGACCATCTTCGCGAAGTGGCCGGCGCCGACCCTGCCCGCGTGCACCGAGCCGAAGTCGCCCTCCGGCTTGAGGGCGTCGAAGATCGGCTGCACCTTGGCGACGTTCTCCTTGTCGCCGCCGTACATCAGCGCGTAGCCGTTCTCCAGCCCCCAGACGCCGCCGGAGACGCCGCAGTCCACAAAGCCTATGCCCTTGGCCGCCAGCTCCTCCGCGTGCTTCTCGTCGTCCGTCCAGCGGGAGTTGCCGCCGTCCACGACGACGTCGCCGGGCTCGAGCAGTTCGGCGAGCGCGTCGATGGTGGACTGGGTGGGCTCGCCGGCCGGGACCATCACCCACACCACACGCGGGCCCTTGAGCTTGCCCACAAGCTCTTCCAGGCTGTGGACATCGGCGAGGTCCGGGTTGCGGTCGTATCCGAAGACGGTGTGGCCCGCGCGGCGGATCCGCTCGCGCATGTTGCCGCCCATCTTGCCGAGGCCGACGAGACCGAGCTCCATCAGTTGTGTTCCTTAGGTTGCGACGTGACGTGGCGGCACGGCCGTGCCGCGGCACTTACGTACCCGCCCAGAGCCTAAACCCGGACGCTCACGCACATCTGTGGGCATACGCGCTCATACGCACACCCCACCTGCGGTTTCCTCCACAGCCGCTTCCGGGGTCCGGCCCGATC
This sequence comes from Streptomyces sp., assembly GCF_031181555.1. GTDB lineage: Bacteria > Actinomycetota > Actinomycetes > Streptomycetales > Streptomycetaceae > Streptomyces > Streptomyces fimbriatus. The sequence goes on from NZ_JAPSKQ010000092.1 coordinate 3,628, forward strand.
CGATCGACCGCCGGACCGTACCCGGAAGCGCTGTGCACAGCTGTGGACGGACGGGAACGAGGTCAGCCGCTGAGCCGCACCGGCATGATCAGGTACTTGTAGGCCTCGTCCGCCTCCGCGTCCACCGCGGGCCTGCCGCTGAGGAGCGCGGGCTTGGTGGACGTGGTGAACGACAGCTGGGCCACCGGGGAGTCGATGGCGCTCAGGCCGTCCAGCAGGAAGGTCGGGTTGAAGGCGATCGAGATGTCGTCGCCCTCGAGCTGGGCGTCCACCCTTTCCACAGCCTGTGCGTCGTCACTGGAACCGGCCTCCAGGATGAGCACGCCCTGCTCGAAGCTCAGCCGCACCGGGGTGTTGCGCTCGGCCACCAGGGCCACGCGCTTGACGGCCTCCACGAAGGGGGCGGTCTCGATCACGGCGACGCTGTTGAACTCGGTCGGGAACAGCGTGCGGTACTTCGGGAGGTCGCCCTCCAGCAGCCGCGTGGTGGTACGGCGGCCCGCACCCTCGAAACCGATCAGACCCTCGCCCGCGCCCGAGCCGGACAGCGCCAGGATCACCTGGTCACCGCTGGTCAGCGCCTTGGCGGTGTCCAGAAGCGTCTTGGCGGGCACCAGGGCGACCGCGGAGGCGTCCGGGTTCTCCGGCTTCCACAGGAACTCGCGGACCGCGAAGCGGTAGCGGTCGGTGGAGGCCAGCGTCACGGTGTCGCCCTCGATCTCGATGCGCACACCGGTGAGCACGGGCAGCGTGTCGTCGCGGCCGGCCGCGATGGCGACCTGCTGCACGGCGGAGGCGAAGACCTCGCCGGGGACCGTGCCCGTCGCGTTCGGCATCTGGGGCAGGGCCGGGTACTCCTCCACAGGCAGTGTGTGGAGGGTGAACCGCGAGGAGCCGCACACCACCGTCGCCCGTACACCGTCTGTGGAAATCTCCACCGGCCGGTTGGGGAGGGCGCGGGAGATGTCGGCGAGCAGGCGGCCGGAGACCAGGACGGTGCCCTCTTCCTCGACCTCCGCCTCGACCGACACCCGCGCGGAGACCTCGTAGTCGAAGCTGGACAGGCTCAGCTGGCCGTCCTCGGCCTTCAGCAGCAGGCCGGCGAGGACAGGGGCCGGCGGACGGGCCGGGAGGCTGCGCGCCGCCCAGGCCACTGCCTCCGCGAGTACGTCGCGTTCCACCCGGATCTTCACTGTTGCCGCCTCCTGCTGTTGCCGGCGCTTCTCGCCCTGCCTGGCTCTCGTCGTCTGACTCGGTGTCGTCGGCCCCTGTGGAGGGAAGGACACCGGGGACCAGTCTGACGCACCGCACTGACAGTAGGCGCCCCTCGGGGTCAAGTCGTGACGAGTGGCAGCCGGGGTCGGAACGGCGAGTTGTGCACAGGGCCCCCTTCGAAACGAATTCCCCGCTCTCTCTGGTCGGGAGTAGTAGTAGGGCCTGTGGATACCGTGGATAACCCTGTTTCCCCAGCTCAGCGCGGTGATTTTATCCACCGGGCCTGTGGGCCGAGGTAGTGGACAACCGGGCGTCTCTGTGGAGAACGGAAAGTTCTGCACACTCCGTGCACAGGTCGGGCCGAGTTCTCCCCAGAGCCGTCCCCAGCTTTGGCAGTCTTTCCCACAGGCCCCTGCGGTACCTCGATGTGACGCCTTTCACTCGATGCGGTGAGGACGCACGTCACGTTGCCGAACAGTGGACAGACATGTGGAGAAGACGGTGATCGCTGGGGACAACCGGCTCCGACCTGTGGGTTCCCCGTGGACAACCTGATGCACGGACGGTGGGTCATCGCTCTGTCCACAGCCTGTGGAGATCGTTCGTCCACGAATCCACAGCGGGCTGACCTGGCCTGATGGCGTCTCCACAGAGGGCGCTGTGGACAGCATCGGGATAACTTCGCGGTCCCCAGCATGTGGACGGGAAAAAGTCACCGAATCTGTGGAGGACGGCCGTAACCCGGCCGCGTAATCGAACAGCGGACGGCTGCCGGCCGTGCCGACGGCAAACGGAAGGGCGCCCCAGGATGTGCTCCGGGGACGCCCTCGGGTGTCTGCGCGGCGGCAGGAAGGACTCAGCCGGCCTTGATGCGGTTGGTGAGCTCGGTGACCTGGTTGTAGATGGAGCGCCGCTCGGCCATCAGATTGCGGATCTTCCGGTCGGCGTGCATCACCGTCGTGTGGTCGCGCCCGCCGAACAGCGCGCCGATCTTCGGCAGGGACAGGTCCGTCAGCTCCCGGCACAGGTACATGGCGATCTGCCGGGCGGTCACCAGCGCGCGCCCGCGCGAGGTGCCGCACAGGTCCTCGACCGTGAGCCCGAAGTAGTCGGCGGTCGCGCTCATGATGGCCGTCGAGGTGATCTCCGGGGCCGAGTCGTCGCCCCCGGGGATCAGGTCCTTCAGGACGATCTCGGTCAGCCCGAGGTCCACCGGCTGCCGGTTGAGCGAGGCGAACGCCGTCACCCGGATCAGCGCGCCCTCCAGTTCGCGGATGTTCCGTGAGATCCGGGAGGCGATGAACTCCAACACCTCCGGCGGGGCGTTCAGCTGCTCCTGCACCGCCTTCTTGCGCAGGATCGCGATGCGCGTCTCCAGCTCCGGCGGCTGGACATCGGTGATCAGGCCCCACTCGAAACGGTTCCGCAGCCGGTCCTCCAGCGTCACCAGCTGCTTGGGCGGCCGGTCGCTGGACAGCACGATCTGCTTGTTGGCGTTGTGGAGCGTGTTGAAGGTGTGGAAGAACTCCTCCTGCGTCGACTCCTTGTCCGCCAGGAACTGGATGTCGTCGACGAGCAGGATGTCCATCTCGCGGTAGCGCTTGCGGAAGCTGTCGCCCTTGCCGTCACGGATGGAGTTGATGAACTCGTTGGTGAACTCCTCCGAGCTCACGTACCGCACGCGCGTACCCGGATAGAGACTCCGCGCGTAGTGCCCGATCGCGTGCAGCAGGTGCGTCTTGCCGAGCCCGGACTCCCCGTAGATGAACAGCGGGTTGTACGCCTTCGCCGGCGCCTCCGCGACGGCGACCGCGGCCGCGTGGGCGAAGCGGTTGGACGCGCCGATGACGAACGTGTCGAACAGGTACTTCGGGTTCAGCCGCGCGGTCGGCTCGCCGGGGCCGGCCGCCGGCGCGGGCTGTGCGGCCAGCGGGCCGGGCGCGCCGGTGGTGGGCAGGTTCGGCCCGACAGGGCCGCCGCGGTGGACGTGCCCGGAGCCGGAGGGCGATTCGGGCAGCTCGCGGCGCACGGCGTCGCGCTGGTCGTAGTCGCCGCGCTCGTAGTCCCCGCGTGACGCGTCGTAGTCGGAGCGCTGCTGGTCGTAGGACGGACGCTCCATCGGCTGCGGGCGGTAGTCCTGCGAGGGCGAGCCGCCGTAGGCGTCCTGCGGGCCGTAGGCGTCCTGCGACGGTGAGGCGTACGGGTCCCGCTCCGGGAAGCCGAGGCGCTGCTGCTGCCAGCCGTACTCGTCCTGCGCCGGCCGCGGCCAGGAGCCCGGCTCCGGGCGCTGGTACTCGGAGGGGTAGGCGGGCCGGGCGGTGGGGAGCTGGTCGCCCGACGGGCCCGGCTGCTGGTCGGCACGGCGGCGGCCGTATCCGTCGTAGCCCTCGTACGGCTCGCGTTCCGTCCGGTCCTGCCGCTCGGGGCGGTCCAGGGGGTCCGGGCGGTCCTGGCGGACGGCCGGGAGTTCCGGTTCCTCGTAGCGCGGCTGCGGACGGGGCGCCGGCGGGGCCGGGGGTTCGCCGGCGGTGTCGTCGACGGTGATCGCGATCCGGATCGGACGACCGCACTCGCGGCTCAGGCTCTCGCTGACGACGGGCGCGAGGCGGCCCTCGAGCACACCCTTCGCGAACTCGTTCGGGACGGCGAGCAGTGCGGTGTCGGCGACCAGCGCGAGCGGCTGGCAGCGCCGGATCCAGTGCTCGTCCTTGCTCTCGACCCCCTGCCCGCGGCCCTCACCGAGGAGCTGCTCCAGTACGCGTGGCCACACTGCGGCAAGATCGGCAGGTACGTCAGCCACAGGGCACGCTCTCTCACAGTCCCCTCGAACGTGTGATGCGAGGGACGGGTCGGGATGTAAATCGGGTGGTGGAGGGTCAAGGGAACGAATCGGAGTCCAGCCAAGGTAGTCAGGGCGACCGGTACGGTTCAAGTTGTTGTCCCCAGGCTGTGGACAAGTGTCCCCCAGGGACCACTGGTTTGACCGAATGGCGCAGCCGCGCGTACCGTAACCAGGTCGAGTTGTCGATGGCTGCTGCCGCCTGCCTCCGATGGGCACAGATCGCGCAAGGTGATCGGTCAGCGGTGCACTGGGGCGTAACGCGAGCTACTCGTGGGCGCACGGTGACAGCCAGGACGGCACCCCGCAAACACCGATTTCTTCTGGAGCCCCCGAGTGAGCAAGCGCACCTTCCAGCCGAACAACCGTCGTCGCGCGAAGACCCACGGCTTCCGGCTGCGTATGCGCACCCGTGCCGGCCGCGCGATTCTCGCGTCCCGCCGCAGCAAGGGTCGCGCCCGTCTGTCCGCCTGATCCCGGTCAGGTCATGACGTCGTGCTGCCCACCGAGAACCGGCTGAGGCGGCGCGAGGACTTCGCGACCGCGGTACGACGAGGGCGGCGGGCCGGCCGCCCGCATCTCGTCGTCCACCTTCGTAGCGGTGCCACGGACCCGCATGCGCCTGGGGAGAGCGCTCCCCCGACGCGTGCGGGTTTCGTCGTGAGCAAGGCCGTGGGCGGTGCGGTGGTGCGCAACAAGGTGAAGCGCAGGCTTCGCCATCTGATGCGCGAGCGAGTCGACCTGCTGCCCCCCGGTAGCCTGGTAGTCGTACGAGCGCTGCCCCCGGCGGGCGACGCCGACCATGCACAGCTGGCCCGAGACCTGGACGCCGCCCTGCAGCGGCTACTGGGAGGGGGCGCGCGATGAAGTACCCGCTGCTGGCTCTGATCAAGATCTACCAGTGGACGATCAGTCCACTGCTGGGGCCGGTGTGCAAGTACTACCCGTCGTGTTCCCACTACGGCTACACGGCCATCGACCGGCACGGTGCCGTCAAGGGCACCGCACTCACGGCCTGGCGCATCCTGCGGTGCAACCCGTGGTCGCTGGGCGGTGTGGACCATGTTCCGCCGCGCAAGCGTCCGCGGTGGCACGAAATGCTGCGTAACGCCTGGAGTGCACGCAAGGGCGGGCCCTCCGCCGCCGAACCGGCCACCGAAGGACAGACTTCTCCCACCAGTCCGACGAGCCCTTCGAGCCCGGCCGCAGAGACCTCGTCCCATGCCCAAGGAGCATGATTAGTGGACACGATTGCCAGCCTCTTCAGCTTCATCACGACACCTGTCTCCTGGGTCATCGTCCAGTTCCACAAGGTGTACGGCACCCTCTTCGGGCCTGACACCGGATGGGCCTGGGGCCTGTCCATCGTGTCCCTGGTGATCCTCATCCGTATCTGCCTGATCCCGCTCTTCGTGAAGCAGATCAAGGCGACGCGGGCGATGCAGACGCTCCAGCCGGAGATGAAGAAGATCCAGGAGCGCTACAAGAACGACCGGCAGCGCCAGTCCGAAGAGATGATGAAGCTGTACAAGGAGACGGGCACCAACCCCCTCTCCTCGTGCCTTCCCATCCTGGCGCAGTCGCCGTTCTTCTTCGCCCTGTACCACGTGCTCAACAGCATCGCGTCGAACGACACCGTCGGCGTGATCAACGACCGTCTGCTGGAGAGTGCGCAGAAGGCCCACATCTTCGGTGCCCCGCTCGCGGCGAAGTTCACGGACAGCTCGGACAAGGTCGAGGCCCTCAACTCCTCGCTCACCGACGTCCGTATCGTCACGGCGATCATGATCGTTCTGATGTCGCTGTCGCAGTTCTACACGCAGCGCCAGCTGATGACGAAGAACGTCGACACCACGGTGAAGACGCCGTTCATGCAGCAGCAGAAGATGCTGATGTACGTCTTCCCCGTCATCTTCGCCGTCTTCGGCATCAACTTCCCGGTCGGTGTCCTCGTCTACTGGCTGACCACCAACGTGTGGACCATGGGCCAGCAGATGTACATCATCCACAACAACCCCACGCCGGGTTCCAAGGCCCAGGCCGCGTATCTGGAGCGTCTCTCCAAGCACGTCGTCAAGCACGGCAAGACCCGCAACCGCCGTGAGCGGGCCATCGTCAAGGCCATCGTCGCCAAGGGCCGGGACCGCAACGAGTACGAGCGCAAGTTCATCAACGGCCTGAACAAGGCGGGACTCGCGGCCCAGGGCGACGGCACGGTGATCAAGAGCGAGGCCACGGCCGCCGCCCAGGTCGAGGACGGTACGTCCGCCACCGGGGCCCCCAGGCGGCAGCAGCCCAAGCGGCAGACGAAGGCCAAGCGCCAGGCGGGCACGGCCAAGGCGGCCGGTGAGCCCACCTCGCTGATCAAGGCCGACGAGCCCCAGAGCGACACCAAGCCCGCCGCCGCTGCCAAGAAGGGCAACGCCAAGCCCGCCGGCAGTACCCGCAGCAAGGCCCAGTCCGGGCAGCGCAAGGGTCCGCAGCGGCCCAAGTCCCCGTCCAAGAAGTAAGAAGGAGTCCATCCCGTGACGGAAGGCACCACCTCCGCTGCTGCCGAGGGTGCAGACACCCTGACCCGCCTCGAGCAGGAAGGCGAGATCGCGGCGGACTACCTGGAGGGTCTGCTCGACATCGCCGACCTCGACGGCGACATCGACATGGACGTCGAGGCGGACCGTGCCTCCGTCTCGATCATCAGTGACACGGGCAGCCGTGACCTGCAGAAGCTGGTCGGGCGTGACGGCGAGGTGCTGGAGGCGCTCCAGGAGCTCACGCGCCTGGCCGTGCACCGGGAGACCGGGGACCGCAGCCGCCTCATGCTCGACATCGCCGGTTACCGCGCCAAGAAGCGCGCGGAGCTGTCCGAGCTGGGCGCGAAGGCCGTCGCCGAGGCCAAGAGCAGCGGCGAGCCCGTGAAGCTCGACCCGATGACCCCGTTCGAGCGCAAGGTCGTGCACGACGCGGTCAAGGCGGCCGGCCTGCGCAGCGAGTCCGAGGGCGAGGAGCCGCAGCGCTTCGTCGTCGTACTTCCTGCCTGATCGGCTCTACGTTCCACCGGCCCCGTCTGTAGCGCAGGCGGGGCCGAACTTTGTCAGCCTGATAGTTCTGTGGTTCTGGTGTCGGCCCCCTGTGCCGACACGGTACGGAAGGACGGTCCCCCGTGACGGAGGCAGCGGAGCTTCCCCCCGCGCCCGAGCAGGCACGTGAGGTATTCGGTGATCGCTTCGCGGACGCGGTCCGGTATGCGGAGCTGCTCGCCGAGGCGGGCGTGCAGCGCGGCCTGATCGGTCCGCGCGAGGTGCCCCGCTTGTGGGAGCGGCACCTGCTGAACTGTGCGGTGCTCTCGGAGGTCGTACCGGAGGGGGTGACGGTGTGCGACGTCGGCTCGGGTGCCGGCCTGCCGGGCATTCCGCTGGCGCTGGTCCGGGAGGACCTCAGGATCACACTGCTGGAACCGCTGCTGCGGCGTACCACTTTCCTGACCGAGGTCGTGGAGCTGCTGGGCCTGGACCATGTGACGGTCATGCGTGGCCGGGCCGAGGAGGTCATGGGGAAGCTGCCTCCGGTGCACGTCGTGACGGCACGAGCCGTAGCGCCGCTCGACCGCCTCGCCACCTGGGGCATCCCCCTCCTTCGGCCGTACGGAGAGATGCTCGCGCTCAAGGGCGACACCGCCGAGGAGGAGCTGAAGAGCGCGGCCACGGCACTGAGCAAGCTCGGTGCCGTGACGACATCGATCGTCCATGTGGGCGAGGGCGTCGTGGACCCGATGTCCACCGTGGTGCGGGTCGAGGTCGGGGAGAGCCCCGGCGGTGTGCGGTTCGCCGCGAAACGCGCGAAGGCCGCCCGTACGGGACGGGCTCGCCGACGACGTGGCTAGAGCACGGTTCGTCCGCACACAGGGCGCGATCCGTCTACGGAGAGAGCACGGTCCACCTTGAGGACCAGACGTACTCCACACAAGCTGCCAAACCTATGCATGCCGGAGTGTCGCGGCAGTGTGGCCTCGGCCGCTGTGCATCGTGTTTCACGTGAAACGTCGCTCACTGCTGCACGGCATCATCAATCGGGGCCGCGCTGCGGCCGAACCACGGGACCGTAAGCCTCTCGGTTCACTCGGAGAGGGGCCGGTGTCCGACGAGAAACCGACCTTCCCGAGGGGCACGGAGTTGTCCACAGAGGTGGATTTCTCCACAGAACGTCAGGCCTCACTGGTTCGCGACCCCGAAGGCATGGGAGGCTCTGTTCATTGCGAGCCTGAAGTCGAGGAGAGTGAATCCTTGCGGTCCGACGCCAACATCGCGGGACCGATGACCGATCCGGTCCCCGGTCCCCGTACCGAATCGACGGGGGCGGATGTTTCACGTGAAACACCGCCTCCGATGGACGACACTCCCATCGGTCGTGCTGCCCAGTTGGCGGTGGAGGCTTTGGGGCGCGCCGGTGAGGGCCTGCCACGGCCCGCGCAGACCCGCGTCATCGTGGTCGCCAACCAGAAGGGCGGCGTCGGTAAGACGACGACCACCGTCAACCTGGCCGCTTCGCTCGCTCTGCACGGTGGCCGTGTCCTGGTGATCGACCTCGACCCCCAGGGCAATGCGTCCACCGCCCTGGGGATCGATCATCACGCCGAGGTCCCTTCCATCTATGACGTGCTGGTGGAGAGCAAGCCGCTGGCGGAGATCGTCCAGCCGGTTCCCGATGTCGAAGGGCTCTTCTGTGCACCCGCCACGATCGATCTTGCCGGTGCGGAGATCGAGCTCGTGTCACTGGTGGCGCGGGAAAGCCGACTGCAGCGGGCGATCCAGGCCTATGAGCAGCCGCTGGACTACATCCTCATCGACTGTCCTCCCTCCCTCGGCCTGCTGACGGTCAACGCCCTGGTGGCGGGCCAGGAGGTCCTGATCCCCATTCAGTGCGAGTACTACGCGCTGGAGGGCCTGGGACAGTTGCTGCGCAATGTCGATCTGGTGCGGGGGCATCTCAATCCGACGCTGCACGTATCGACGATCCTGCTCACCATGTACGACGGCCGGACACGACTCGCGTCGCAGGTCGCAGAAGAGGTGCGCACCCACTTCGGCGACGAGGTGCTGCGTACGAGCATCCCCCGCTCCGTCCGTATCTCGGAGGCGCCGAGCTATGGGCAGACGGTGCTGACTTACGATCCTGGATCGAGTGGTGCCCTCTCTTACCTTGAGGCGGCACGAGAGATCGCGTTGAGGGGCGTCGGCGTCAGCTATGACGCATCACAGGCGCACATCGGCGCACAGCAGAACGGTCCGAGCATGGTGGAGGGCGTCCAGTGAGTGAGCGACGGAGGGGGCTGGGCCGTGGTCTTGGCGCACTGATCCCTGCGGCCCCGACAGAGAAGGCGGTAGCGCCGACCACGGTGGGGGGCACCGCTTCGACGTCTCCCGCGGCGGTCCCAGTGCTGCCGAACGATCGAGGGGTGGCAGCCGCGAAGGTGGCCACGCTGCCGCCTGTTTCACGTGAAACGGAGGAGTCGCCGACGAACGGTGCCTCGATCACGCCCGCGCCCCCCATCGGTGCTCACTTCGCAGAGATCCCTCTCGACGCCATCTCCCCGAACCCTCGGCAGCCGCGTGAGGTCTTCGACGAGGATGCGCTGTCCGAGCTGATCACCTCCATCAAGGAGGTCGGTCTCCTCCAGCCGGTCGTCGTACGGCAGGTGGGTCCCGCACGGTATGAGCTCATCATGGGTGAGCGCCGCTGGCGTGCCTGCCGTGAGGCGGGGCTGGAAGCCATTCCGGCGATCGTACGGGCCACGGACGACGAGAAGCTCCTTCTGGACGCGCTGCTGGAGAACCTGCACCGTGCTCAGCTGAACCCGCTGGAAGAGGCCGCCGCCTACGACCAGCTGCTGAAGGACTTCAACTGCACGCACGACCAGCTGGCGGACCGCATCGGCCGGTCCCGTCCGCAGGTGTCCAACACGCTGCGTCTGCTGAAGCTCTCGCCGGCCGTCCAGCGTCGAGTCGCCGCCGGGGTGCTTTCCGCCGGACACGCACGCGCGCTGTTGTCCGTCGAGGACTCGGAGGAGCAGGACCGGCTGGCCCATCGGATCGTGGCCGAAGGACTGTCGGTGCGGGCTGTCGAGGAGATCGTCACGCTGATGGGTTCACGGCCCCAGAAGGCCCAGCGCCCCAAGGGGCCACGGGCGGGTGCCCGGGTCTCTCCGGCGCTGACGGATCTGGCCACGCGTCTTTCGGATCGCTTCGAGACGCGGGTGAAGGTCGACCTGGGCCAGAAGAAGGGCAAGATCACCGTGGAGTTCGCCTCCATGGAGGACCTCGAGCGCATCCTCGGCACCCTCGCCCCCGGTGAGGGCCCTGTCCTGCAGAAGAGTCTGATGGACGACGACTCCGAGGACGCCGCGTCCTGATCACTCGGCTGGTCCAAGTGATCAGCCGACCAGGGCGGACCCTGTCCGGTGTGCACCGGAACACGGTCCGCCCTTTGCTTTTCGGCGGTATTGATGGAATCGCTTCATGGATACGATGCGTTCAGATATGGCGCACCCACCCGGCAGTACCTCTGAGACCAAGGCAGGGGCCATGCGAATGAAGAGCCGCACCGGACTGGTGAGCGCAGGGCTGGGAGTGGGTGCCGTCGGTGGATTCATCGGCAGCCTGCTCAGGGAACGAAGCGCTCTGACAGCCGCCCGTGAGGCAGCGGGCGAAGGAAGCGAGGAACAGCTTTCATGGGGCGTCGGCTTGTACCGCTCACGCTGGACAACCTTCAGGACCTCCCCCAGCGCTGTCGCTCGTGTGTCTTCTGGGAGCTCGACCCCGTCAGCGGCGAGACAGCGGTAAAGGCGGGCACATCCGCGTTCGAGAAGGAATCGTGGATCTCAGCCGTTCTCCTGGACTGGGGGTCCTGCGGGAGAGTCGTCTATGTCGATGACGTTCCTGTGGGCTTCGTTCTTTATGCTCCTCCCGCCTATGTGCCACGCTCCACGGCGTTTCCCACCAGCCCTGTGTCGCCCGATGCAGTGCAGCTGATCACCGCGTTCATCGTGCCGGGCTACCAAGGACAAGGGCTGGGCCGGGTCATGGTGCAGACAGTCGCGAAGGATCTGCTGCGCCGGGGCTTCAAAGCGATCGAGGCCTTCGGCGACGCCCGCTGGAAGGAACCCGCCTGCGTTCTGCCGGCGGACCACCTGCTGGCCGTGGGCTTCAAGACGGTCCGCCAGCACCCTGCCTACCCCCGGCTGAGGTTGGAGCTGAGGACGACGCTCTCCTGGAAGGAAGACGTCGAGATGGCGCTGGACCGGCTGCTCGGAGCTGTACAGAAAGAACCGGCGCTGCGCCCTCTCTGAGCTACCTCATGCGAATGGGCCGACCCATGTGGGTCGGCCCATTCGTGTTTCACGTGAAACACGCGCCGCCAGTGAGACGGTCGGCCCTCACTCGGCGATGAACTCCTCGAGGTCGCGAACGATCGCGGCCTTCGGCTTGGCGCCGACGATGGTCTTGGCGACCTCTCCACCCTGGTAGACGTTCAGAGTCGGGATGGACATGACGCCGTACTTGGCAGCCGTATCCGGGTTCTCGTCGATGTTCAGCTTGACGACCTCGATCTTGTCCCCGTACTCCGAGGCGATCGCCTCGAGGGAGGGAGCGATCTGACGGCACGGACCGCACCAGGCGGCCCAGAAGTCCACCAGGACGGGCTTGTCGCTCTTGAGGACGTCCTGCTCGAAGGAGTCGTCGGTCACATTCTTCAGGGTGCCGGCCACGGCGGGCTCCTTAACTGGTTGATGCGTGAGGCGGTGGGTGGGGATCAGACAGCGGTCTTCTCGGGCTCGGCCTTCTCTCCGTCCGCGAGGGCGGCGAGGAAGCGCTCGGCGTCGAGCGCGGCGGCACAGCCCGTACCGGCCGCGGTGATCGCCTGGCGGTAGGTGTGGTCGACCACGTCGCCGGCGCCGAAGACACCAGTGACGTTCGTGCGCGTCGAGGGTGCGTCGACCTTCAGGTAACCCTCCTCGTCCAGCTCCAGCTGGCCCTTGAAGAGCTCGGTCCGCGGGTCGTGGCCGATCGCGATGAACAGGCCGGTCACTGCCAGGTCCGAGAGCTCGCCGGTCTTGACGTTGCGCAGCTTCAGGCCCGAGAGCTTCTGGTCGCCCTGGACCTCGGCGACCTCGCTGTCCCAGACGAACGAGATCTTCGGGTCGGCGAAGGCGCGCTCCTGCATCGCCTTGGAGGCGCGCAGGGTGTCACGGCGGTGGACGATCGTCACGGACTTGGCGAAGCGCGAGAGGAAGGTGGCCTCCTCCATCGCGGTGTCACCACCGCCGATCACGGCGATGTCCTGGTCCTTGAAGAAGAAGCCGTCACAGGTGGCGCACCACGAGACACCACGGCCGGAGAGGGCGTCCTCGTTCGGCAGGCCGAGCTTGCGGTGCTGCGAGCCGGTGGCGACGATGACGGCCTTCGCCTTGTGCACCGTGCCCGCGGTGTCCGTGACGGTCTTGATCTCACCGGTCAGGTCGGCGGCGACCACGTCGTCCGGAACGAGCTCGGCACCGAAGCGCTCCGCCTGGGCGCGCATGTTGTCCATGAGCTCGGGGCCCATGATGCCGTCCTGGAAGCCGGGGAAGTTCTCCACCTCGGTGGTGTTCATCAGCGCACCGCCGGCGGTGACAGCGCCCTCGAACACCAGGGGCTTCAGCGACGCACGGGCGGTGTAGAGCGCCGCCGTGTAGCCGGCGGGCCCTGAGCCGATGATGATCACGTTACGGACGTCGCTCACGGCTTGATTCCTCGTCTCTGGTCTGCGTCGTTCGACCGGTGGGAGCTTCTTTCGGAACTCTCACCCCACCCAACGGATCCTAAGGGGCGCGCATTCCCGCTGTGCCCGGGCACACGAAGACGGTCA
>NZ_JAPSKQ010000092.1:16682-26034 GCF_031181555.1 Streptomyces sp.
GGTCTTCCTCGGCATCCGGCGCTGTGGACTGGAGCAGAGCCTCCGCCGCGAGCGCGGCATCGATGCGGCCCGCGACCTCGGCGGGCATACGGGGCGGACCCGGCATCGTGCCGAGCAGGCCCCGGATCTCCTCGAGTGAGGCGTGGACGTCCGCGCAGAGCTCGCACTCGTCCAGATGCCGGCGTACGTCGGCGGTCCGCTCCGGTGGCAGGAGTCCTTCGGTGAGGTCGGAGATCTCCGCGACGTCCGGGTGCTTCGCCCTGTCTGTCGTCGACGTCACGCTCGCCCACCTCCGCCCTTCACTGTCGCCGGGTCACTCGGTCCTGTGTCCGGGGGATCCGCTCGACGCGGTCCCGCTGCGGGTGGGACGGATGCCCCCTGCGTCCGGTTCCGTTCCGCCCCTTGTTTCCTGCTCTCATCGGAGCCGCCCGGCCTCAGATGGGTGAGCAGGGGCAGGAGTCTGGCTCTGCCTCGGGCGCAACGGCTCTTCACCGTGCCGGTGGGCACGTCGAGGATGCGGGCGGCTTCGGCGACCGGGTAGCCCTGCATGTCCACGAGGACGAGTGCCGCCCGCTGATCGGGCGGGAGGGTCCCCATCGCTTCGATGAGCTGGCGGTGCAGATCATTGCGCTCCGCGGGCGCCGAGGCGGACTCGTGGGGTTCCAGCAGCTGCTCCAGGCGCTCCGTGTCGTCGACCGGGGCGGTCTTCCGGGAGGCCGTCTTGCGCGCACGGTCCAGGCAGGCGTTCACCGTGATCCGGTGCAGCCACGTGGTGACGGCCGACTGGCCGCGGAAGGTGTGGGCGGCCCGGTAGGCGGAGACAAGGGCGTCCTGAACCGCGTCAGCGGCCTCCTCCCGGTCTCCCAGCGTCCGCAGGGCCACGGCCCAGAGCCGGTCGCGGTGACGGCGCACGAGCTCGCCGAAGGCATCGGGGTCGCCCTTCACATGGCGGGCCATGAGGTCCTGATCGCTCGTGTCGCCGTATGCGGTGCCATCTGCCATCGGACCCCCTCCCCCTCGCGTTCGCCGGGCTCAGCTCTTGAAGGTGACGTCGGTGACCGCTTGCTTGTAGCCGGGATCGCTGTAGGTGTCGCCGGGCGCGTGAGGAAGAGCGGTGAGCCACACGAGCACGTACTGGGTCTTCACCGGCTTGGTGACCTTCACCGTGGCAGTGTTCCCGCTCGTCGTGACGGTGCCGATCTTCTGCATCGCGTCGAGGGAGGACGGCTGCAAGGAGTCCGCCGCGTACAGCTCGACCGTCGTGTGGCTGCCGCTGTAGAAGAGCCCTATGGCCGCCGTCGAGACCTTCTGCTTCGAGCCGAGGTCGTAGACGATGCCCACACCCGGCTTGTACGGGGCGAGGACCGGGCCGTCGATGAAGCTGTTGGTGCGCCAGTACGTCGAGCTGTCACCGTCGTACGTCTTGCCGACGTCCGCCGGATGCTGGGCGTTGCCCTTCGCCACGTACTCCTGAGCGCCCTGGATCGCGAGCGGCTTGGGCGGCTCGGGCTTGTTGCCGTTCTTGTCGTCCCCGTCCGTGGTCTGGGTCTTGTTCGTGTCGTCCGCCTTGCCGCCATGGTCCATGAGGGCGTCCGCGAGCTGCCAGCTGCCCAGGCCGAGCGCGGCGATCAGCAGGGCCGAGACGGCCCACTTCAGTGCCTTGCCCGTGCGGCTCTGCAGCGGGGGAGGCGGGGCCTGCACCGGCTGGGTGACGCCGGGATGCGGCGCCGGACGGCCGTACGTGCCCTGCTGGTAGGTCGTGCGCTGGTACTCCGGTGGAGTGGTGAACGCGGGCTCCGGCGGGCGGATGCGGGGCATCTCGCCGATCGCCTTCACCAGTTCCTCCGGCGTGGTGCACGGCGACTCATGGCGCGAGGCGGTGGCCCCGTCGTTGGCGAGCGCCCGCATCGCGAGTTCGGACAGGCCGCGGTGGACCCCGGCCCGCACCTGGTCGGGCGGGATCAGGCCGATGTCCTTCGGCAGGCCGGACATGCCGTAGGCGTCGCTCTCGTACGGCCAGCGCTGGGTGAGAGCGGCGTACAGGAGGGCACCGATGGATTCGGTGTCGGTGCGCTGCGGGGCGTCGGAGCTGATGCCGCGCAGTGCCGCGTTCACGGCGAGGCCGCGGATGCGCCACTGGCCGGTCGAAGTGCGCAGTACGGCGTTGGGGTTCAGGCGCAGATGGGCGAGGCCCTCGCGGTGGGCCGCGGCCATGGCGGAGGAGACCTGACTGACCATCTGGTAGGCGTCGTACACCTCCAGCGGGCCGGCTGCCAGGAGCGTGGTCAGCTCGGTGGCGTCGGGGAGCCATTCGTGCACGACGTAGACGACGTCGTTCTCCTCGACGGCGTCCAGGACCTGGACGAAGCGGGGATCGCCCAGCAGGGCGGAGGAGCGGGCCGCGGCCAGGACGGACCGGGCACGCGAGTGGTCCGCGGGCAGGATGTGCACGCCGACGGCGCGGCGGAGCTTCTCGTCCACGGCACGCCAACTGCTGAATCCGTCCAGACGGGTGACGCACTCCTCGAGGCGGTAGCGTCTGGCCAGCTTGTGGCCGCTGTGCAGTTCGGGCGGCGAGGTCTTCCCGGAACCGTCGGTCCCGGTGTTCTCCTGTGCCTCGTCGCTGTCCGTGTCCCGCTCCCGGTTCTTGGCCACCCCGTCGGCCGTGGACTGGTCCGCCTGTGCGGTCAGCGACTGCTCGCCGCTGTTGTCTGCCACGTCGACGGCAGCTGTGCTCCGTTCCGCCACCGTCGTTCCCTGCCTCCCCATCCATTGCGCGTCGGTCGGCGTCCGTTGCGCGCCGTCCCACGCCGAAACCAATTGTGCCCACAGTCCGCCGCTATGCACGACACACGGGGGCTGACGATGGTTGTGCGCCTACCCCCTGCCTCAGCGTCCCAGGCGTCCGCGGACCATACCGACCAGAGAGTTGAGCTCCTCGATGCGCATCCGGCGGGCGGCGACGAAGAAGACGCCGAGCAGGACGGCCCCGCCCGCCAGGATCGCGGCGAACGAGCCCATGACGCCCTGGCCGAGCGCCTGGCTGATGCCGTAGCAGACCGCACCACTGAGCAGCGCGGCCGGCACCGACGCGATGCACAGCCGGGCGTACGTGCGCAGCACTCGCGCGCCGTCCAGGTCCCCGCCCAGACGCTTGCGCAGCCGGCGCCAGGCGACGCCGACGCCGAGCGCGTAGGCGACGCCGTACGAGGCGGCCATGCCGACCACGGCCCAGCGGGCCGGGAGCACGAGGAAACACACGGCCGACGCGATCGCGTTGCCCGCGGCCACGATGACCGTGTTGTAGAAGGGGGTTCGGGTGTCCTCGTACGCGTAGAAGGCGCGCAGGACGACGTACTGCACGGAGTACGGGATCAGGCCCAGGCCGAAGGCCATCAGCATGTAGCCCATGTTGGTCGCTTCGCTGGTGCCCGAGGAACCGAAGATCAGCGTGCACATCGGGATGCCGAGCGAGACGAAACCGAAGGCGATCGGCACGATCGCGACGGCCGTGGTGCGCAGGCCCTGCGAGATGTCGTCGCGGACGGCGCCGCCGTCGTCCTCGGCCGCCGAGCGGGAGATGCGCGGCAGCAGGGCGGCCATCAGGGAGACGGTGATGATGGCCTGGGGCAGGCCCCAGATCAGCTGGGCGTTGGCGTAGGCGGCGAAGCCCGTGCCCTCCACAGGCGAATCCAGGCCCGCGGCGGTGGAGAGTTGGGTCACCACCAGAGCGCCTGCCTGGTTGGCGAGGACGAACAGGATGGTCCACTTGGCGAGCATCGCCGCCTTGCCCAGCCCGTGCCCCTTCCAGTCGAACCGCAGGCGGATACGGAACCCGGTCTCACGAAGGTACGGAATCATCGCCAGGGCCTGGACGACGAGGCCGAGGAGGACACCCACGCCGAGCAGCCGCTCGCCCTCCGGCGGGATGTTCTCGACGGTCATGCCGGAGTCGGCGGCGGTGCCGTAGACCCAGATGAACGTGCCGAGCGTGACGATGATGACGATGTTGTTCAGGACCGGGGTCCACATCATCGCGCCGAAGCGGCCGCGCGCGTTGAGGATCTGACCCATCACCACGTGAACGCCCATGAAGAAGATCGAGGGCAGGAAGTAGCGGGTGAAGGTGACGGCGACGTCGTTGGCCGCGGGGTCGGTGGCGACCGGGTTCGACAGCGCGCGCACGAGGAGCGGGGCGGCCAGCCACGCGAGGGCGGTGAGCGCGGCCAAGGCCACCATGACGAGCGTCAGCAGACGGTTCGCGTACGCCTCGCCTCCGTCCTCGTCGTCCTTCATCGCCCGCACGAGCTGCGGCACGAAGACGGAGTTGAGGCCACCACCGACGGTCAGGATGTAGATCATCGTCGGTAGCTGGTAGGCGACCTGGAACGAGTCGCCGAGGAGACCGAGGCCCAGCGCTGAGACGATCATCGCGGACCGGATGAATCCCGTGAGGCGGGACACCAGCGTGCCCGCCGCCATCACGGCACTGGACTTCAGCAGGCTCCCGGCCCGGCCGCCCTTCTTCGGGGCGGGTGCGGGAGCCGGTTCCGGGGCCGGGGCCTCGGCGGCGGGGGGCGGAGTGGCCCCCGCGTAATGGCCGGGTGCCGCGGACGGACCGGGCACCGGCGCGGATGCGTAGGGCCGGCCATCCGCCGACGGGTGGCCGGGATGCCCACCGCTGTGCTGCTGGGGGTATCCGCCGCCCTGCTGCTGGTCGGGAAAGGTGCCGCTCTGCTGCTGGTCGCGGAAGAGGTGGGCGAAGGCGTCCGGCTCGTGGCGCCGGTCTCCGGCCTGGCCCACCAGGTCGTCCACACCCACGAACTGTGTCGTGCGCGGGTCGTCGCCGTACGGCAGGTACTGCGTCGTCGGTCCGTCCGGCTCAGGCGCGGGGGTCTGGGCCCACACCCGCGGATCGGGAGCGTACGGCGACTGGGGCGGCTGTCCGTAGAGCGGCTGCTGAGGGGGGTACGTGCCCGGAGGGGGCGGAGGGTGTGCGGCGCGGTCGTAGAGCGCCTCCGCGACGGGATCCTGGGCGGCGATGTCCTGCGCCCGGTAGGGGTCCTGGTCGTAGGCGTCCTGGACGTACGGGTCGGCGGGCGGCTGCGGCACCTGGTCGTGCCCGGGCGGCGGACCCTCGGGGGGGCCCGACTCGGGGTAGCCCGAGTTGCCCGCGGCATGGCCGCGGTCACCGTCGTACGGCGCGTTCATGGTTACCCCACCTCATCGTCCCCGGCCCACCGGCCACGACATACTCAACGGTCCACTCTCTCACCCGTGCCGGACGGGTCGGTGTTCTCCGGTGCGGTGTCCGGTGCCGGGTCACTCGGCTGCTCCGGGGCGTCTGCCCGGGCACCGGCCTCGGACTCCTCGGTGAGACGCGCGGCGGGGGCCTCCGGGTTCTGCGGGCCGTCGACGTCCTCGACCGCCTCGTCGTTCTGCTCCTCGGCCTCGCGGGCCGCGGCACGCTTGCGCTGCGTGTACATCCGGAAGCCGGCGAGGACGAGCAGCAGGACACCGCCGCCGATGACCAGCATCACCGTGGCGGTGATCTCGGTGACCTTCACGTCGAAGGTGACGGGGTCGCCGTACTTCTGGCCGTCCTGGGTGTACAGCTGGGCGACCACCGTCGCCCGACCGTTGGCGTTGGCGGACGTGGTGAACTTCACCGACTGGCTGTGCCCGCCGGAGACGGTGATGGGCTGCTCCTCGTAGGAGTCGCCGCCGATCTCGAGACGGGTCGGGTTGGTCGAGGTGAGCCGCAGCACCAGGTGCTCGACGCCCTGCACCAGGTTGTTCTGGACCGTCACGGGGATCGTGGCGCTGCGGCCGGAGAGCTTCGTCTCCGACTTGTCGATGAGCTTCACCTGGTCGATGAGCGTGTCGAGATACGACTCCACACCGCTCCGGTAGATCGCCGCATCGGTTTCCCGGCCCCGCCAGGACACGGACATCCCCCGGTTCAGGGCGCGCCCGAACGGGGTCACCACCCGGGACTGGTCGGAGAGGACCACTGTGAACTTGTCGAGCTTGGCCTGCGTCCTCGCGATCTGCTCGAACGCCGACCGCGGCAGCTCGTGCTTGCGCAGCGAGGAGGGGTACGCGGAGGCCGGGGGAACCTTGGTGGTGGCGGCGGGATCCGGCTTGGCCTTCGCGGCCGCCGCGAGGTCCTGGGGTTCGGACCAGGTCCCGTCCTGGAGGGCGGTCAGCGCCTCGGCCATCGTCTGGGCCTGGCTCGCGGACGGTGTGCGCTGCGGGGCGACGACGACGCTGCGCTGCTTGCCCGTCTGGAGGCCGAGCGTCAGGCTCTGGGCCAGGAACCGCTGCACCGCTTGTGTGGACGTGGAGGCCTTGGTCATGTCGCCCTGGAACGCCGTGGACAGCAGGGCGTCCGCCACGACGGCCGTGGTGCCGCCGCCGATGGGGCGGGGCGCGGAGGGCGTGTACGACAGGCCGCCGGTCTCCTCGAAGGTGTCGCTGCGGGCGATCACCTTGTCGGCGCCCGCAGAGGTGGCGACCTTGATGATCGAAGGGTCGACGGCGCCGTTCACGGGCCAGGCGAAGTCCGTGGTCGGCTTCACGTGGAGGATCGACTCCACCGTGTCGACGGCGACGTCCGTCGCCTCCTTGAGGTGGCTCAGCGAGCCGGTGACGGCGGTGCCGGTGTGGGCCAGGGAGGCCAGATCGGGGTCGCCGAACGGCAGCGCGACGACCTCCTTGTCCGCCACCGCCTGCTGCACCTCGGCGAGCCATCGGTCGGCGATCTTCTGGTGGCTGCCGGCCGTGTTGTCGCCGCCCTCCCCCCGGACCTCGTAACTCTCGGTCATCGCGTCGACGGATGCCAGCAGGTCCGGATCGATCACCCAGGTGACGTCCAGATCCCTGCCCAGCGCCACCATGCGGTCCAGCCGACCGCCCGGGGCGATCTCCTCGGCGAGCTCGTCGTCGCGGAAGACCGGTGTCTGCTGTTCGTCCGAGCCCGTCTCCGCCGTCATGTGGGCGGTGGAGATCAGCGGCCACAGAAACGTCGTCTTCGTCTGTGTGCCGGCTTCCTCGGGCTGCCACGGCAGGAAGGTCCGCTGGACGCCGAGGGTCTGCTCCCAGGGCTGCGCGGAGGTCTGCCCGGCGAGCGACACGGCCAGCTGGTAGACGCCGTCCTTCCCGAGGTTCAGCTCGTCGACCGGTACGGAGATGCTGAAGGGCCGCGAGACGCCCGGGGTGAGCTTGGGAAACTCCTCGGAGTATTTGTCGTTGATCTCCGGGTTGACGACGCTCTGGACGTCGTCGCTGTTCCGGGCGGCGTTGTCGATACCCGAGCGGGTGTTCAGCAGCGGACCCACCCGCAGGCCGACGTGGGCGTCGGTGACCGTCTGCTTCCCCTTGTTGGTCACCGTGCCGGACACGGTGACGGTGTCCCCCTCGGTGGGGACGCTGGGGGTGAGCGAGTCCACGGAGACGGAGACCGGCCCCGCGCCGGAGGCGGCCCGCGGTGCGTCCTGTCCGGCGGCGTCCGCGGGAGCCGCGGCGGGGAGCTGGAGAAGCCCGGCCAGCAGGGGCACTCCGGCGAGCAGGGCTCCCAGGTGCCGCAGCCGACGGAGGGCAGGTGAGGGACGGGTCCCCTGGAAGTCTGCCGCCTCGGCCACGCGCTCGCCCGTCCCTCGTCGTCGTCAGTGGTCGTCGGAATGTGCGTCCACGCATGGTAACGATGCTCGCGGAGGGGAAGTGCCACGGACCGTTCCCCAAGATCGGGGGGAGAGCCGGCCTGTCCTGTATGTGACCGTATAAAGAGGAATGCGTCCCCGCGTCTCAAGGGCAGGCCTTGTGCAGGTATCGACGAGTGGTCGCGAGCACGGAATGGAGGAGCTTCCGGCCGCCCGCGCCACGTACCCTCTTCTGTTGTGCCGAACGCCAACGAAGAAACCAGTGCCCTGAGCCAGGCGCAGGACCGCGCAGTGAGTGAACTGCTGCGGGTCGCCCCTGTCGCCGACGACCTCGCCCGCCGCTTCCAGGAGGCCGGGTTCTCACTCGCCCTGGTCGGCGGTTCGGTGCGGGACGCACTCCTCGGCCGCCTCGGCAACGACCTGGACTTCACGACCGATGCCCGCCCACAGGACGTGCTGAAGATCGTGCGCCCCTGGGCGGACGCCGTCTGGGAAGTGGGGATCGCCTTCGGGACGGTCGGTGCGCAGAAGAGCGGCTACCAGATCGAGGTGACCACCTACCGGTCGGAGGCGTACGACCGCACCTCACGCAAGCCGGAGGTGTCGTACGGCGACTCCATCGAGGAGGACCTCGTCCGCCGCGACTTCACCGTGAACGCGATGGCCGTCGCGCTCCCGGAGAAGCGGTTCATCGATCCGCACGGTGGCCTCGACGACCTCGCGGCGCGTGTGCTGCGCACTCCGAGCACACCCGAGGAGTCCTTCTCCGACGACCCGCTGCGGATGATGCGGGCCGCGCGCTTCGCCGCCCAGCTCGACTTCGAGGTGGCGCCCGAGGTCGTGGTGGCGATGAAGGAGATGGCCGCGCGCATCGAGATCGTCTCCGCCGAGCGCGTGCGGGACGAGTTGAACAAGCTGATCCTGTCCGGGCACCCTCGCAAGGGACTGTCGCTGCTCGTGGACACCGGGCTCGCCCGGCATGTACTGCCCGAGCTGCCGGCCCTCCGGCTGGAGCGTGACGAGCACCACCGGCACAAGGACGTCTACGAGCACACGCTGATCGTCCTGGAGCAGGCGATGGCCCTGGAGGACGACGGTCCCGACCTGACCCTTCGCCTGGCGGCCCTGCTGCACGACATCGGCAAGCCCCGTACGCGGCGCTTCGAGAAGGACGGTCGCGTCTCGTTCCACCACCACGAAGTGGTCGGGGCAAAGATGACGAAGAAGCGCATGACGGCGCTCAAGTACTCCAACGAACTCGTGAAGGACGTCTCGCGCCTCGTCGAACTTCACCTGCGCTTCCACGGCTACGGCACGGGAGAGTGGACGGACTCCGCCGTCCGCCGCTACGTCCGCGACGCGGGGCCGCTCCTCGGCCGGCTTCACAAGCTGACCCGCTCGGACTGCACCACACGGAACCGGCGCAAGGCTGCTGCCCTCTCACGTGCCTACGACGGCTTGGAGGCGCGGATCGCCAAGCTCCAGGAGCAGGAGGAGCTGGACGCCATCCGCCCGGACCTCGACGGCAACCAGATCATGGAGATCCTGGGGATCAAGCCGGGGCCGGCCGTCGGGCAGGCGTACAAGCACATGCTGGAGCTCCGACTGGAGAACGGCCCGATGGAGCACGATGCGGCGGTCACGGCGCTCAAGGAGTGGTGGGCCGGGCAACAGGGCTGAGGTGGTGAAGC
>NZ_JAPSKQ010000261.1 GCF_031181555.1 Streptomyces sp.
CGTGCTGGCGTCGCAGAGCGCGCACGCGGCGCTCGGCCTCGACCACGCCCTCGGTTCCGCGCTGCGCAAGGTGATGGCCGCGCTGCCCGCCCCGCACCGCCCGGCGGCCGAACTGACCAGCCGCCGCATCCTGGTCGACCCCGACCGCTGGTATGCCGCACCCCGCCCCGAGACGGACCTGGAGGCCCTGTACGCCGCGGTCCTCAGCGACCGCCGGCTGCGCGTCCGCTACCGCCACAGCGGCCGGACCGAGCCGCGCACCTACACCGTCGACCCGTACGGGCTGGTGGCGAAGGCCGGTACCTGGTACCTGGTCGCCGACCACAGGGGCAGGCCCCGGCTCTTCCGCGCCGACCGGCTGTCGCGGGTCGGCGTCGTCGAGGCCGAGGCGCGCCGCCGTCCCGGTGTGGAGCTGGCCCGTGTCTGGCACGACCTGCGCCGCGAGGTGGAGGACCGCGGCGCCGGTGTCAGGGTCGCCGTCCGGCTGCGCCGCGAGCGGCTGGACAGGGTGACCCGTATCGCCGGCGGCTACTTCGCGGGGCCGCCCGTCCCCGAGGAGGGCACGGCGGAAGGCGCGGAGGAGTGGCTGCGGGCGGAGATCGTCTACCCCGTGGTGGAGGCGGTCCGCCACCTGCTGCAGTTCGGCACCGACGTCCAGGTCGTCGGCCCTCCCGAGGCCCGTACGGAGTTGACCCGGGTGGTCGCCGAGCTGGCCGGACTCTACGGCGACTCCTGAACCGCGGTTTCGCGGACGCCCCCGCGGGCCGCCACGGCGAGCCGGGCTCCCCGGCGCCCTCGCGCGATCCCGCCGGCCGGCGCGGGGCGGCTGTGCGCGGGCGGTCCCCGCCGTCGGCGGGAGGATGCCGCTCCTCCGGCCCCGGGAGACGGAACGGAGAAGAGCGGCCCGGTGCACCGGGCCCGCGACACCGGCACCCGGGCAGCCCTCCCGGCCGCCGGGCGTTGTTCACCGCCGCGGACGGGGTGGCTGAACAATGCGTGCCCCGGTGAACTGGGCCCGCGGTGCCGGCGTCCGGCCCGTGAGGACAGGGTCACAGCACGGAGAGAGGTCGTTGGATGATCAAGAAGGGGAGCGTGGCGGTGGTGACCGCCGGGCTGGTGCTGGCCATCGGCGGCTGCGGGGACGGGAACGGGACGGACGAGAAGGCCGACGTGCCGGACAAGAGGCCGGCCGAGGCGACGTCGGCACGGCCGCCGTCCGGGGAACTGGTGAAGTGGGTCGGCGGCATGTGCGAGTCGACGGCCGCGCTCAAGGCCCTCCGGACGGACAGCGCGGCGGACCTGAAGGAGATCCGGAACCCGGACGAGGTCGGTCCGTCCGCCGAACTCCTCGCCGTCGGCTACCTCTCCCGGACCCCGCGGGCGGTGAGGGACGTGGAACGCGGCCTGGAGGACCTCGGCCCCTCGGACGTTCCCCCGGCCGAACGGCTGCGCAACGCCTGGCTGAAGAAGCTGAAGGACGTCGTGTCCGCACTCGACGAGGTGTCCCCGAGTGCGGCCTTCGACGACGCCGAGGGCAGTGCCGCGGACGTCGACAGGCTCGTCCGGTCCCTCACACCGCCCGAGCCGGACCTGCTCGCGCTGACGAAGAAGGACCCGCGGCTCGCGGCCGCGTACAAGCGTGCGAAGCAGTGCGCCCCGGGCTGGAGGCCCGCCGGGGAGACGGCCTCGTCCGCCCCCTCCGGCCCGCTGCCCGAGGCGGCGGACGGCAAGGACACCGGCGCGTGCTCCGACGGAAAGTGCGAGGTCCTGGTGACCTCCGCGGCGCACATCACGGCGAACGGGGTGAGCGTGCGGGTCACCGTGGGGGACGACTTCGTCACCTTCCAGTCGGCGGGCACCGTGATGCAGCTCGGCGGCCAGGGCGGTGTGGCCCAGTTCGGCGACGCGCTGAAGGCGACCGTCGTCGCGCACGTCGAGAAGGACGCCGTGCTGAAGTTCACCCTCCCCTGAGCGCCTCCCCGGGCACCCGCGTCCGCCGCCGGTCCCGAACCGGACGCGGCCGGGTGCTCAGTCGCTCCGCGCGGTGCCGTCGGCCGGGCGGCGGTAGACACCGTCGTTCCGGTGCAGGTGGTTCAGGTCGACGAGGTAGCGGCGCAGGGTCACGTGGTCGGCGCGGCCGCCCTCGCACCAGGCGCGCAGCCTGTCGTCGACCTCCTTCTCCGAGTACTCCCGGCCCGGTTCGAAGCTCCGTTCCGCGATGTGGCGCAGGACGAGCTTCTTCCGGTTCCACTGCGCCGGCAGCTTCACCAGCCGCCCGTCGCGCAGGAACGTGCGGAGCACGGCCTCGGCCCGCTCGTCCCCGGTGCCGTGGTCCCGCGCGGGCCGGGGGCCGGCCGCGTCGCGCGCCAGGCGGCGGAAGGAGTCGTAGGACACCGCGAGTCCCCCGGCGTCCGCTGCGACGACCTCCCGGTCCTCGAGCCGTCGCAGCGCGACGAGGGCGTCCCTGGTCGGCAGCCCGGTCCGCTCGGCGACCTCGGTGGCGCTGGTCGCGCCCAGCGCCACGGCGGCGAAGACCCGCACCCGGGTCTCGTCGGCGAACAGTCCGATCACGTCCTCGGCCGTCATGTCCGGTCTCCGTCCTTCCGGGCGGTACCCACCGCGCCGGTCCCGGGGACGCTACCTCCGCGGCGCTCCGGCCGCCCGGCATTTTCCGCGGGCGACCGGCGCGCGTGCTCATCGGTCTCCACGGCGCGGGGCGCGGGCGCACCGGCCGATGACCGTGGCGTCGACCGGCGCCCCCGGACGCGATGACGGCGAAGAGCATCGAGGGGCCGCCCGGCGGGGCGGGCAGTACGAGGCCGGCCCGGGGAGGCGAGCGGCGGGATGACGCTCGGGCACCCGGTACGTCCCGGCACCGGTGACGGCCGGGGACGGGCCCGCGGAGGGCAGGACCTCGGCGGGCACGGGCCATGGCGTCAGGGGGTGCACGCCGCCGCGATCGACACGCTGTTCTCGTACAGGTGGTGCCGGGTGATCCGGCCGTCCTCGACGGTGAGGCGCAGTGCGAAGGGACCCGCGAAGGACTTGCCCGTCGCGCGGACGGTCCCCGAGAGGTGCCCCATCAGGACGGCGTCGGTGCCGTCGACGAGGACGGTGTCGACGGACGCGCGGGCGTCCTCGGGCACGGTGTGCTCGGCCATTTCCGCGGCCTGGGCGGCGCATTCGGCGGCGGTGGAGCGGGGGCGTATCCAGGGGACCACGGGGTTCTCGGCGAGCATCCAGTCGACGTGGTCGGCGAAGAGGGCGGTGAGTCCCTCGGTGTCCCCGGCGAGACGGAGGGCGAGGAACTTCTGGACGGTGGCGCGGGTGGCGTCCGCGGTGGCGGTGGCGGTGGTGGCGGTGGTGGATGTCATGGGACTCAGCTTGCCGGGATGTTGCCGGAACGTCGATTACGCCAGGGGTAAGGGCGGGAGTCCGCGCCGGGGAGAAGCAGCCGGCGCTGCGGCGGCGCGCCGGCTCCGCCTCCCCCGGCCCGGCCGCCCGGAGGGCCGCTTCGCCCGGGAGGTGGCCCGGGGACTCGCCGCCGTCTCGGCCGGCGATCAGGCAGGGTGCACCGGAAGCATTCCTCTGCACGCCACGGCCATCTGGCTCCGCACATGCGACGGTCGCCGAGGAAACCGGTGCGCTCCTCGTCGCTCAGATCGTCTCCGTGTCCTCGGCCGTGCGGTGTGCTCCAGCCGCGATCAACCGGGCCACACTCAGCGGCGGGCGGAGCGTGGCCGGCGACGGCATCGGGACCCGGACGGCCCGGGGGACGCCGAGGGCAGTTGCTGCCAGGTGCCACCGAAGGTGGCCACGAAGACGATCGCGGCCGGCACCTCCCGGTCACCCCGCGGGCGGCGGCCGCCACCCTGCGGACGTGTCGGAGCAGGCGGCACCACCCGCCGGAACAACTCCCACAGCCCATCCGGCACCAGGCGCTCCACGAGCGCCACGCCCGCGGACTACCGGCCACACCACATGAGACGACCGGTAGGACGAGATCAACCGGCTGGGGACGACGGCCCTTCTTCCTACTCCGCGGCTGTCCACCGGCGGAGGCCGATCGGTACGGCCGCGCAGATGGCCAGAAGCACGCTCACGAGGATCCAGACCCCCAGTTCCCGGCTGATGGACAAGGCGACCGCAGTGCCGGTGAGCGCCCCCACAGGCAGGCCGAGCGTGGGCCGCCAGTCCTGTACGCGCTCCGCCAGGACGATGCCCAGGCACAGAGCCAGGGACCCGCCGAGAACCAAGAGCATGTTCCTGCCGTTGTGCTCTTGCTTCCCCGGTTCCGTATCGCAGTGACGGCGCCCCGCCGCACAATCGGCGACGTCGATCCAGTCCGCGATCCCCCAGGCCGTTCCTGCCGCACTGAACACGAGCAGGGCGAACGCCCCCCACTTGGTGACCATGGGACGGAGCGTAGGGCATGGCCGTACGAAAGATCAGGACAGCACGCGCCGACTTCCCTGCCACGGGATTCGGCGACCGGCGGGTCATCCCATTCGGTGAGGCTGCGGTAGTGGATGGGGGTGCAGGCGGTGCCGGCGGAGGCCGGGAAATAGCCGGCGATGTGCTCGTAGCGGCGGTGGAGTCGGCGGCAGCCGTTCAACCAGGTGAGGGAGCGCTCGATTCTCCAGCGGTGACGACCCGGGCGTTCCGGGGAGTCGACACCTTTGCGGGCGGTGCGAGCGTGATGCCGCGGCTGCGGAGCCACCGGCGCAGACGCGCGTCGTCATGGCCCTCGTCGCCGTAGTCTCCGTGCGGCCGGCGGATGCTCCGAGAGCGGCGATGGGTCTCCTGCCGAACTCCGGAATCCGTGCCGTCACCGACAACAGCACCGAGGTGGCCCGCATCCCGCGGTCCCTGCCGCCACGACGCGGTGCCGGCGGACGACACTTCGACGCGCACCGAAATGTTCCGCCTCTAGCGTCCTGAGCCATGAAGATCGACACCCACCGCGTGGTCCGGCCGAGCATTCTCTACTTCGGCACCCCCGTGGTCCTGCTGACCACCGAGAACGGCGACGGCACCGCCAACCTCGCCCCGATCTCCTCCGCCTGGGCGCTGGGACAGCACATCGTCCTGGGAGTGGGCGCCGAGAGCCGGACCGCGCGCAACCTCGCCGAGCGTCCGGAGCTGGTGATCAACGCGGCGTCACCGGAGCTGTGGGAGCACGTGGAGCGCCTCGCCCCGCTCACCGGGGCCGATCCGGTGCCGGAGAGCAAGCGGGCGGTGTACCGGTACGAGCGCGACAAGTTCGCCGCGGCCGGGCTCACCCCGGCCGGCTCCGACCTGGTGAAGCCGCCGCGGGTCGCCGAGTGCGCCCTGCAGATGGAGGCGCGCGTCCGCGCCATGACACCCGGCGGGGCGGGTCTCTTCTTCAGCGTCGAGTGCGACGTGCTGCGGGTCCACGCCGACGAACGCATCGTCGTGCCGGGCACCCACCACATCGACCCCGCGGTATGGAGCCCCCTCATCTACAACTTCCGCCACTACCACGGCCTCACGCCGGAGGTCGGCCACGGCTTCCGCTCGGAGACCGCCGGGATCACCGCCCG
>NZ_JAPSKQ010000093.1 GCF_031181555.1 Streptomyces sp.
CCCGCCCCATGGCAGGAACCGCCGGTACGCCGGGCACCCCGCGCGTGCTGCGCGCCATGAACGACCGGGCCGCCCTGGACCTCCTGCTGGAGCACGGGCCGCTGTCGCGCACCCGGATCGGCCGGCTCACCGGCCTGTCCAAGCCGACCGCCTCCCAGCTCCTGGCCCGCCTGGAAGCGGCCGGACTGGTCGTGGCCACCGGCACCACAGAGGGCCGCCCCGGCCCCGGCGCCCAGCTGTACGGGGTCAACCCGGCCGCCGCGTACGTCGCCGGGCTCGACGTCACCCCGGAGCGGATCCGTGCCGCCGTCGCCGACCTCACCGGCCGCACGGTCGGCCACCACGAACGGCCCGCCCCCGGCCGCCGTTCCGGCACCCCCGTCGTCCGGCAGGTCACCGACGCCCTGGACGGCGCGGTGAAGGCGGCGGGGCTGTCCCGCGCCGACCTCCACCGCCTGGTCATCGGCACCCCCGGCGCCTTCGACCCGAACACCGGCCGCCTGCGCTACGCGTCCCACCTGCCCGGCTGGCACTCCCCCACGCTGCTCGACGAACTCGCCGCCGCGCTGCCGATGCCGTGCGCGTACGAGAACGACGTCAACCTGGTCGCCCTCGCCGAACGGCGCCTGGGGGCGGCCCGGAACCACACCGACTTCGTCCTGCTCTGGAACCAGGAGGGCCTGGGCGCCGCCCTGGTGCTCGGCGGGCGGCTGCACCGGGGCTGGACCGGCGGCGCGGGCGAGGTCGGCTTCCTGCCGGTGCCGGGCGCGCCCCTGGTCCGCCGGGTCGCCAGGGCGGGCAGCGGCGGCTACCAGGAGCTGGCCGGTGCGCAGGCCGTCCTGGAGCTGGCCCGCGACCTGGGCATCGAGGACATCCCGCGGGGCCCGTACGCCGGGGCGGCCGCCGCCCTGGTCGAACGCGCCGCCGCGGCGCCGGACGACGAGGCCCACCGCCGCCTCCTGCGGACCTACGCCACCCGCCTGGCCACCGGCCTCGCCTCCCTCGTCTCCGTCCTCGACCCCGAACTCGTCGTCCTGAGCGGCACCGGCCTCACCTCCGGCGGCGAGGTGCTGCGCGCCCTGGTCCAGGCCGAACTGGAGGAACTGGCCGCCTCCCGCCCGCGCCTGGTCCTGGGCGGCGTCCGCGAACACCCCGTGCTGCGCGGCGCGTTGGAGAGCGCGCTGGCGACGACCCGCGACGAGGTCTTCGACACCTCCCGCTGACCGGCCCGCCGCCGTGCCGGCCACGGCGGCGGGCACAGCACGCCCACCCGAGTGAAGGGAAGGCAATGAAACTCACCGTCGTAGGCGGAGGTTCGACCTACACGCCCGAACTCATCGACGGCTTCGCCCGTCTGAGGGACACGCTCCCCCTCACCGAACTGGTCCTCACCGACCCGGCGACGGACCGCCTGGACCTCATCGCCCCCCTGTCCCGCCGCATCTTCGCCCGCCAGGGACACCCCGGCAGGATCACCGCCACCACCGACCTGGACGCGGCGGTGGACGGCGCCGACGCGGTCCTGCTCCAACTGCGCGTGGGCGGCCAGGCGGCCCGCCAACAGGACGAGACCTGGCCCCTGGAGTGCGGCTGCGTGGGCCAGGAGACCACCGGCGCCGGCGGCCTGGCCAAGGCGCTGCGCACGGTCCCGGTCGTCCTGGACATCGCCGACCGCGTCCGCCGCACCAACCCCGACGCCTGGATCATCGACTTCACCAATCCCGTGGGCATCGTCACCCGGGCCCTGCTCCGGGCCGGCCACAGGGCGGTGGGCCTGTGCAACGTGGCCATCGGCCTCCAGCGCACGTTCGCCGCCCGCCTCGGCACGGACCCCGCCGACCTCCACCTGGACCACGTGGGCCTGAACCACCTCACCTGGGAGACGGCGGTGCGCCGGGGCGGCCCCGAGGGCGAGGACGTCCTCCCCCGCCTCCTCTCCGACCACGGCGACGAGATCGCCGCCGGCCTGCGCCTGCCCCGCTCCCTCCTGGACCGCCTGGGGGTCGTCCCCTCCTACTACCTGCGCTACTACTACGCCCACGACGAGGTCGTACGGGACCTGCGCACCAAACCCTCCCGGGCCGCCGAAGTCGCCGACATGGAACGCCGTCTGCTCGCCCTCTACGCCGACCCCGCCCTCGCCGAGAAGCCGGCCCTCCTGGCACAGCGCGGCGGCGCCTACTACTCCGAGGCGGCGGTGGACCTCGCCGCCGCCCTCCTCCGCGGCGCCGGAAGCACCTACCAGGTGGTCAACACCCTCAACAACGGCACCCTCCCCTTCCTCCCCGACGACGCGGTGATCGAGGTCCAGGCCGCCGTCGGCCCGAAGGGCGCGACCCCCCTGCCCGTGGCCCCCGTCGACCCCCTCTTCGCGGGTCTGATGGCGAACGTCACCGCGTACGAGGACCTCGCCCTGGAGGCCGCCCTGCACGGCACCCGCACCCGCGTCTTCCGCGCCCTCCTCGCCCACCCCCTGGTCGCCCAGTACGAGTACGCCGACCGGCTCACCGACAGCCTGATCGCACACAACCGGGAGCACCTCACGTGGGCCTGACCGCAGGCGTCCTCGCCATCGACGCCGGCAACAGCAAGACGGACGTGGCCGTGGTCGCCCCCGACGGCACGGTCCTCGCCACGGCCCGGGGCGCGGGCTTCCGCCCGCCCGCCGTGGGCCTGGACACGGCGCTGACCGCCCTCTCCGACACGGTCACGCGGGCCCTCACCGCCGCCGGCGCCCCCGCCGTCACCCACGTCTCGGCCTGCCTGGCCAACGCGGACCTCCCCGTCGAGGAGGAGCGACTGACGGCGGCCCTGCGGTCCCGCGCCTGGGGCGGCACCGTGGAGGTCCGCAACGACACCTTCGCCGTCCTGCGCGCCGGAGTCACCGAGCCCCGCGGCGTGGCCGTGGTCTGCGGCGCGGGCATCAACTGCGTCGGCATGCGCCCCGACGGCCGCACCGCCCGCTTCCCGGCCCTCGGCCGCATCTCCGGTGACTGGGGCGGCGGGTGGGCCCTGGCCGAGGAGGCCCTCTGGCACGCGGCCCGCGCCCAGGACGGCCGCGGCGCCCCCACCGCCCTGGCCCGCACCCTCCCGGCCCACTTCGGCCTCCCCGACATGCCGGCCCTCATCGAGGCCCTGCACCTGCACCACGTCCCCCCGTCCCGCCGCCACGAACTGACCCCGGTGCTCTTCGCCACGGCGGCCGACGGCGACCCCGTCGCCCGCGCGATCGTCGACCGCCAGGCCGACGAGATCGTCACGATGGCCGCGGTCGCCCTGACCCGCCTCGGCCTCCTCGACGAGGAAACCCCCGTCGTCCTGGGGGGCAGCGTCCTGGCGGCCGAGCACCCCCGGCTCATCGACCGCGTCCGCACCCTCCTCGCCGACCGGGCCCCCAAGGCGGTCCCCCGGGTCGTCACCACCGGCCCGGTCCTGGGCGCGGCCCTCCTGGGCCTCGACCGCCTGGCGGCCCCACCGGAATCCCACCACCGCCTGCGAGCCCACTTCGAGCCGTGACGGCACCCGGGAACCGGACGGATTCCTCCCGCGTGTTCGTGGGCAAGGGGTGGTGCGGGACAGGGGACCATGCCGGAATTTCCGGCAACCACGCCGCAATCGGATCAAGATCGCGCCAAGCCCGGTGCGAACGCCGGTCCCGGCGGCGATACTTGCCGCGACGGATGGCCGCGGGGGAGGTCGAGTGACACACACGCCGGACAGCAGCACGGCACCACCGGGCTCCGCCCTGCCACCGCCGCCCGCCTTGCCGGCGACACCACCGCACCCCGCCCCCGCCTCTCCCCGCCCCACGCCCCCGCCGCCGGAGGCGCGCCGCACCGCCTTCGCCGAGGGCGCGGACCGCCTGCGCAGGGCCGCCACCACCGAACCCGGCCGCCTCCGCATCATCGGCGCGGTCCTCGCCGCCCTCGTCCTCGCCTTCGGCGCCGTCACCGCCTGGCAGACGACCGGCCGCACGGCCGCCGCGGACGACGTCCTCACCGGCAGCCAGCCGCTCGCCTCGGACGCCGCCGACATCTACCGCTCCCTCGCCGACGCCAACACCGCGGCCTCCAGCGGCTTCCTCGCCGGCGGTCAGGAGACCGCCGCCTCCCGGGACCGCTACGAGCGGGACATCCGCACCGCCGCCGCCAAACTCGTGGGCGCCGCGGCCAACTCCGACCCCGGCTCCCCGTCCGCGGCGACGATCGCCCGGCTCAACCGCCTGCTCCCCGAGTACAAGGGCCTGGTGGAGCGCGCCCGCACCTACAACCGCCAGGGCTTCCCCGTGGGCGGCGCCTACCTGCGGTACGCGAACGAGAAGATGCAGAAGGAGATGCTCCCGGCGGCGGAGGACCTCTACAAGAAGGAGAACCAGCGCCTGAGCGCCGACTACGCGGACGCGACCCCGTACCCCTGGGCCGCCATCGCCCTCGGCCTCCTCGCGCTGGCCGCACTCGCCTGGGCCCAGCGCCGCACCTACCTGCGCACCAACCGCGTGCTCAACCACGGCCTGGTCGCGGCCACCGCGGCGACCACGGTGGTCCTCCTCTGGCTGACCGTCGGTCACAGCGTCGCCCGCTCGGGCCTCGACGACTCCTACGACCACGGCGTCCGCTCGCTCAACGTGCTGCACGACGCCCGCATCGCCTCGCTGAAGGCCCGCGGCAACGAGAACCTCACGCTGGTGGCCCGCGGCGCCGAGACCAGGAAGGTCGGCGACAAGACCGTCGACGCGTACGACCACGCCTTCGAGCGCGACATGGACGCCCTCGCCCGGGGCCTGGCCCGGGCGGAGCGACTCGCGGACGACGACGGCGGCGCGCGGCCGGTCACCTCGGCGGTGGGCAACATGACCGAGTGGCTCAAGCGTCACGAGGCCGCCCGCGAGCAGGACGAGAACGGCGACTACCGGCGGGCACTGGCCATGGTGATCGGCGCCGAGGGCGCGACCGGCGAGTGCTTCGACAACGTCGACGAGGACCTGGCCGCGGCGCTCGCACACGAGCAGAGCGAGTTCAGGCAGGCGGCCGGCGACGGCCGGGACGCGCTGACGGGCCTGCCGGCCGGCGCGGCCGTCCTCGCGGTCGTGGGCGCGGCCGGCGCGGTGCTGGGCATCGGCCGCAGGCTGTCGGAGTACCGGTGAAAGGGGGCGTGGTGATGAACGCACGACGCTTGCGGGCCGGGCTGAGGGGCTGGGGCGGCGTAGGCGCGATGGCCGTCGCCTGCGCCCTGGCGCTGGTCTTCGCGCTGGTGCTGGCCTGCACCGGAACCCCGGCCGACGACGCCGCCGGGACCACCGGCCGGCCCGTGACCCACGTCGTCCCGGCCCAGACGGACGAGGAGTGCACGGACCCGGAGAAGCAGACCCTGTCCCCCTCCCGCGCGGACGGCGACACCATCGAGGCGATCAAGAACCGCCGGGGCGAGAAGCGCAAGCTGGTCGTCGGTGTCGACCAGAACAGCTACCGCTGGGGCTACCGGGACCCCAACAGCGGTGAGAGCGGGCGGCTCGAGGGCTTCGACATCGACCTGGTGCACCGCATCGCCGAGGACATACTCGGCGACCCGGACGCGGTCCAGTTCAAGGCGATCCCCACCGACCAGCGCATCCCGGCGATCCAGGACGGCCGGGTCGACATGGTGGTCCGCACCATGACGATCAACTGCGCGCGCATGCAGGAAGTGGCGTTCTCCGCGCCGTACTTCAAGACGGGCCAGCAGGTCCTGGCCCCGAAGTCGTCGCCGGTCGAGGGGTACGACGAGACGCTCGCGAACCGGAAGATCTGCACGGCGGCGGGCTCCACCGCGTACGCGAAGCTGGAGGAGGACAAGAAGGCCGGCCGGCTCCCGGAGTCCACCGACATCCGCACCACCGTCCCCAACCAGCTGGACTGCCTGGTGCGTCTGCAGCTCGGCGAGGCCGACGCGGTGGTCACCGACGGCGCGCTCGCGGCGAGCCAGGCCGCGCAGGATCCGACGGTCCAGCTCAAGGGCGAGGCCTTCACGACCGAGTACTACGGCGTGGCGATGAAGAAGGACGCGGACGATCTGGTCCGCCGGGTCAACCAGATCCTGGTGGATTTCCGCGAGGACACCGAGGACGGCTGGCAGGCCTCGTACGAGGAGTGGTTGTCGGCCACGCTGGGCGGGGATCCATCGAAGTCGGAACCACCGGCACCCGTGTACGCACGCAAGGACTGACCCCTGACCAGGCCGACGACGCACCGCAGCCCCCACCCACCCCCTCCACCCCCTTCAACCACCAACCACCAACCCCCCGCAGCGAGAGGTGATCGATGGGCGACACGGACCCCGCCGGGCCGGTGATGGACCGGGACGAGGTGGACCGTGCGCTGGCACGGCTCGGCGCGGAGCACGAGGCGATCGAGACATCGCTCCTCGCCCTGCAGGACCACGCGGGCCGAAGACTCCTGGAAGGCGCGCGGCTCACCGGGCTCACCCAGGAGCGCTGGACGGCCACGGATGCGGCGATCACGCTGCTGTGGACGTACTTCGACGCGTACACGGACGCGCTGCGCACCGCCCGGGACATCCGGGCCCGCCGCCGCTGGTCCAGCCGTGAGGACCTGGTGGAGCTGACGGAACTGCTGCGCGGCGAGTGCGTCACGGTGGCGGGTTCGGCGGCCGCCGCCGCGGGTTCCCCGTCACCGGACGGATCGAGGGGACGCCTCAGCGAGCGCTACTCCCTGGCCGCCCTCGTCGACCGGATGAACGAGCTGTACGCGTCCTCGCTCGACATGGTCGTCGCCGCGGACGCGGTGTGGTCGGCGCTGCCCGCCCGGATCGATTTACTGGCCGCCGAGCTCCAGCGCACCCGCAAGCTCGCGCACTCCGTCGGTGTGCGCCCCGGCGAGCATCCGGCGGGCGACGACCTGGAGCGGATCACCCGCGCCCTGACCCGGCTGCGGGAGCAGGTGATCTCCGATCCGCTGGCGTTCTGGCAGCCGGCCGAGGGCAGTTCGGCGCCGGGCGGCGGCAGGCCGGACACGACGGTGTACGACCGCGAGGCGCGCGCCCTGGAGGACGTGCGCCGCGAGATCGACGCGGTTCTGACGGTCCGCCAGGACGCCGAGAAGCGCATCGTCAGGCTGCGTGACGTGCTGTCCCGGGCCGACCGCACCCTCGCCGAGGCCCGTACCGCCCGCGGCGAGGTGCTCGCGAAGATCGCCGCGACGGAGGTGCCGGTCGTCAGCGGACCGCCGACCGCGCTGCAGGAGCAGTTGTCGACGGCCGCCGAGTACCGCAGGCACGCCCAGTGGCACCGCCTGTCCCCCCTCCTGGAGTCCCTGGAGCGGAAGGCGGAGGACGAACTGCTGCGCGCCCGCGAGTCGCTGACCGCGGTCACCGCGCCCCTGGCGGTCCGCGCCGAGCTGCGCGGGCGCCTGGACGCGTACAAGGCGAAGGTGGCCCGGCACGGCCTCGCGGAGGACCCCCTCCTGGTGGAGCGGTACGAGAAGGCGCGCCGCATGCTGTGGAGCGCGCCCTGCGATCTGCGCGCCGCCGAACAGGCGGTGCTGCGCTACCAGCAGGCGGCCGCGGACCTGCTCGGCACCGCACCGCGGGTCCCCGGTCAGGGCGTACCGGGCCAGGGCACGCCCGACGACCGGAGGGGGCCCGGCGCATGAGCGACGAGGGGGAGGCAGTCCCATGAGCCAGGCGGAGAACGGGACGGAGAACCGGACCCACGGCCAGGACCCGCGCGGGGCGCAGACCCGCAACCGGCCGCGGACCCCGTCCCCGGTGCCGGGCGCCTGTCAGCGCCCCGGCTGCGGCGGCGCGTACGAGGACGTCGGCGGCGGCGAGCTGTACTGCGACACCTGCGGTCTCGCCCCGGTCGTGTCGGCATCGGGGTCTCCCCCGCACGAGCGCAGCCGCGAGCTCGGGGAAGGGATGGTCGGGTCGCCCCCGACCGGCGTCACGGGCGGCGGCCGGGACTCGCGCGGCTCGTCCGGCAGCGGCACCGGCGGCTCCCGCTCCAGCGGCCGCAGCGCGCGCACGTCGTCGCAGTCGTCGAAGTCCCGGCGCTCGGTCTCGGGACGGCTCTCCCGCTCGCTGTCGGGCCGGACCACGGGCCGCTCGGTGTCGGTGCGCAGCTCCGGCTCCGGCGCCGGTTCCTCGGGCCGGAGCCGGCTCGGTGCCGGGCTGGTCCAGGTGCCGCCGATCCCGCGCCCCGATCCGCGCGCGATGGTGCTGGAGACCCCCGAGGTGCCCGAGCGGAAGCGGTTCTGCTCGCGCTCGGACTGCGGGGCGCCGGTGGGCCGGGCCCGCAGCGGCCGGCCGGGGCGCACGGAGGGCTTCTGCACCAAGTGCGGCCACCCGTACTCGTTCGTGCCGAAGCTGCGGGCCGGGGACGTCGTGCACGGCCAGTACGAGGTGGTCGGCTGTCTGGCGCACGGCGGCCTGGGCTGGATCTACCTCGCCGTGGACCGGGCGGTCTCCGACCGCTGGGTGGTCCTCAAGGGCCTGCTGGACACGGGCGACCAGGACGCGATGGCGGCGGCGATCTCCGAGCGGCGCTTCCTCGCGGAGATCGAGCACGCCAACATCGTGCGGATCTACAACTTCGTGGAGCACCTCGACCAGCGCACCGGCTCCCTCGACGGCTACATCGTCATGGAGTACGTCGGCGGCAAGTCCCTGAAGGAGATCGCCAACGCCCGCCGCACACCGGAGGGCAGGCGCGACCCGCTGCCGGTGGAGCAGGCGTGCGCGTACGGCATCGAGGCGCTCGAGGCGCTCGGCCATCTGCACAGCCGCAGCCTGCTGTACTGCGACTTCAAGGTCGACAACGCGATCCAGACCGAGGACCAGCTGAAGCTGATCGACATGGGCGCGGTGCGCCGGATGGACGACGAGGAGTCGGCCATCTACGGCACGGTCGGCTACCAGGCGCCCGAGGTCGCCGAGGTCGGCCCGTCGGTGGCGTCCGACCTGTACACGGTCGCCCGGACGCTCGCCGTCCTCACGTTCGACTTCCAGGGCTACACGAACGTCTACGCGGACTCCCTGCCCGACCCCGACACCATCGAGGTCTTCCGGCAGTACGAGTCCTTCTACCGGCTCCTGGTCCGCGCCACCGACCCGGACCCGGCCCGCCGGTTCGCCTCCGCGCAGGAGATGGCCGAGCAGCTGACGGGTGTCCTGCGCGAGGTCGTCTCCCTCCAGTCGGGCCGCCCCCGACCGGCCCTGTCCACGCTGTTCGGGCCGGAACTGCGGGTGACGGACACGGAGTTGTTCCCCGCGCTGCACGGGGACGTCTCCCGGCTGGGGGCCCGGGCGGCCCGCTCGCGCGGGGGACGGCCCGCCCTCCCGCATGCCGGGGGTCCCCCCGCCGCCGCGCCGGGCCTCGTCGAGCCCGTCGACTGCCCCGCCGCCGCGCTCGCCCTGCCGGTGCCGCACGTCGACCCCTCCGACCCCAACGCCGGTTTCCTCGCGGGCCTGCTGGCGTCGGCGCCCGGGGAACTGGTCCACGCGCTCGCCGCCGCGCCCGCCCCGTCGGCCGAGACCCGGCTGCGCCAGATCCGCGCCTGGCTGGAGGCGGGCGAGTGGGCCACCGCGCTGGAGGTGCTGCGCACCCTGGAGGAACAGGACCCCGACGACTGGCGGGTGATCTGGTGCCGGGGCGTGGCGGCCCTCGTCACCGGCGACCACGAGGGCGCCGCGCTCGCCTTCGACGCGATCTACGACGCCTTCCCCGGCGAGATCGCGCCCAAGCTGGCGCTGGGTCTGTGCGCGGAGGTGCTGGGCCAGTCGGACAACGCCGCCGAGTACTACCGCCTGGTGTGGTCGGCCGATCCGAGTCATGTGAGCGCCGCGTTCGGGCTGGCCCGCGTCCAGCTCGCGGTCGGGGACCGGCGCGGCGCCGTACGGACGCTGGAGTCGGTGCCGGAGTCGTCCATCCACTACACCGCCGCGCGCGTGGCGGCCGTCCGCGCGCGGCTGCGCGGACGCACCGCCGCCCCCGGTGACGTACCGTTCCTGGACGACCTGACCGCCGCCGCCGGGCAGGTCGAGGCCCTGGGGGCGTACGGTCTGGATCCGGCACGGCGCGAGCAGTTGTCGGCCGAAGTCCTCGGCTGCGGGCTGGACTGGGTACTCTCCGGGGGCCAGGGTTCCGTCCCTCCCCCGGGCTCTCGGCTTGGTTCGAGCAAGGGGGACCCCCGTGCCGCAGGGGGACGGACGCTGCTCGGCAGCGACCTGGACGAGCGGGGGCTGCGCTTCGGGCTGGAGCGTTCGTACCGCACGCTGGCCCGGCTGGCGTCGAGCGGCGAGGAGAGGATCGACCTGGTGGAACGTGCCAACCGTTACCGCCCCCGGACGTGGGTGTAGTTGATGTCGCAGATGCCTCAGCAGGCCGCTCTGTCGAAATGCCCGAGCTGCGAGGAACCCCTCGAGTCGGGTGATCGTTTTTGCGGTGCGTGCGGATACGACCTGTCCGCGGTTCCCGCCCGGCCGAAGGACGAACCGACGGTCGCCCTGAACGGCTCGGTGCCGCCCCAGGGCGCGGCGGACCAGGGCCGTCCCCGGCCGCCGGCGCCGGCGCCGCCCGCCGGGCCGGTCTGGTCCGCGGCCGGCCCGGACGGTTCCCCGCCGGCCGGCGGGACCGCGCGGCCCGCCCCCACCCCGCCCCGCCCCCCGGCTCAGGGGGCTCCCGTGCCGCCGCCCCCGCCGGTGGCGCCGCCCGCTCCGTCCTCCGGCGTGCGCTTCGACCGCCCCGCCCGGCCGGACGCGCAACCGGCCCCCGGGCCCGGCGGCGTGTACCAGCCGGCCCAGCCCGACGAGTACCCGCTCCAGGCACCGGACCCGCGGGTGGCCGCCGAGCCGGTGCGGGCCGCCGGCGGCGCGGTGTGCGTGGCCTGCCGCGCGGGCCGGGTCGACGACGACGGCTACTGCGAGAACTGCGGCCACGCCCAGCCGCGCGAACGGGACCACATGGAACAGGAATGCGGCCCCGTGGCCGCGGTCAGCGACCGTGGCCTGCGCCACCACCGCAACGAGGACGCCTTCGCCGTCGGCACCACCGCGCTGCCGGACGGCGCCCCCGCCTGCGTGGCGATCGTCTGCGACGGCGTCTCCTCGGCGACCCGCCCCGACGAGGCGTCACTGGCCGCCTCCCGCGCGGCGAGCGAGTCGCTGCTCGCCGCCCTGCCGCGCGGCACGCACCCGCAGCAGGCGATGCACGACGCGATCGTCGCCGCCGCCGACGCGGTCAACGCGCTGGCCGACGAGCCCGCGGCGGCCCGGGATCACGCCCCGCACCAGAACGCCCCGGCCTGCACCATCGTCGGCACCGTGGTCACCGACGGTCTGCTGGTCGTCGGCTGGGTCGGCGACAGCCGCGCCTACTGGGTGCCGGTCGACCGCTCCGCCCCGGCGGCCCGGCTCACCGAGGACGACTCCTGGGCCGCGCAGATGGTCGCCGCGGGCCTGATGGGCGAGGCCGAGGCGTACGCCGACCAGCGCGCCCACGCGATCACCGGCTGGCTCGGCGCGGACGCCTACGAACTGGAGCCGCACACCGCGTCGTTCAAGCCGGACCGCCCCGGTGTGGTCGTGGTCTGCACGGACGGCCTGTGGAACTACGCGGAGTCGGCCGAGGAGATGGCCCGGGCCGTGCCCGCCGACGCCGCCGTGCGCCCGCTGCACAGCGCCCGGGTGCTGGTCGGTCACGCCCTCGACGGCGGGGGCCACGACAACGTAACAGTGGCCCTCGTGCCGTTCCCGGCCGTCCCCCCGGGGGCAGGATCGGCCTGAGCCCGCGTACGGGAAGTCTTGTGCGGGGAGCCTCAACGGACCGGAGGGGACCGGTCCGTCATCCGTCGTCGCCCCGCGCCGCCGGGGCACCCGAGGGGGATCGAAGCAGGCATGGCCAACTTCTCGAAATCGAACGTGCCGCAGTTCTCGGTGGACGTCTACCAGAACGAGTACCTGCCGGAGGGCGCCGGCGAGGTCAACGCCATCGTCACGGTGACCGCGACCGGCGGCGGCACCGTCGGCAGCACGGTGGCGGCGCCCCACCTCTACTCGCCCGGCCAGGGGCCGTCGGCGGGGGTGGTCCTGATGGTCGACTGCTCGGGCTCGATGGACTACCCGCCGACCAAGATGCGCAACGCCCGCGACGCGACGGCCGCCGCGATCGACGCCCTGCGCGACGGCGTGCACTTCGCGGTGGTCGGCGGCACGCACGTGGCCAAGGAGGTCTACCCCGGCGCCGGCCGCCTCGCGGTCGCCGACGCCACCACCCGCGACCAGGCCAAGCAGGCGCTGCGCAGGCTGAGCGCGGGCGGGGGCACCGCCATCGGCACCTGGCTGCGGCTGGCCGACCGGCTGCTGGCGTCGGCGGACGTGGCGATCCGGCACGGCATCCTGCTCACCGACGGCCGCAACGAGCACGAGTCGCCGGAGGACCTGAAGGCGGCCCTGGACGCGTGCGCCGGACGGTTCACCTGTGACGCCCGGGGTGTGGGCACCGACTGGGAGGTGAAAGAAGTCACAGGAATCGCCTCCGCCCTCCTCGGCACCGCCGACATCGTCGCCGACCCGGCCGGGCTCGCCGCCGACTTCACGCAGATGATGGAGACGGCGATGGGCAAGGAGGTCGCGGACGTCTCCCTGCGGCTGTGGACCCCGGTCGGCACGACTGTGAGGTTCGTCAAACAGGTCGCCCCGACGGTCGAGGAGCTCACCGACCGGCGCACCGGGGCCGGCCCGCGCGCGGGCGACTACCCCCTGGGTTCCTGGGGGGACGAGTCCCGCGACTACCACGTCTGCGTCGAGGTCCCGCCCGCGAACCTCGGCCAGGAGATGCTGGCGGCCCGGATCTCCCTGGTGATTCCGCAGTCCGACGGCAGTGTCCAGAACCTCGGCGCGCAGGGTCTGGTGCGGGCCGTGTGGACGGACGACATGGCCGCCTCGACGTCGATCAACCCCCAGGTCGCCCACTACACCGGGCAGGCGGAACTGGCGGAAGTCATCCAAGAGGGGCTCGATCTGCGCAAAGCGGGAGACATCGACGGAGCAACGGCCAAACTGGGCCGCGCCGTTCAGCTCGCGAGTGCCTCCGGCAACGCGGATACTGCGAAACTGCTCGCGAAGGTGGTGGACGTGGTCGACGCCGCGACCGGTACTGTGCGACTGAAGGCGAAGGTCGAGGAGGCCGACGAGATGACGCTCGAGACTCGGTCCACCAAGACTGTTCGTGTAAAGAAGTGATCCGGAAGTAACCGAGCCTGACCCCTTGGGGTTGGAGAAACCCGGCCGGAACCGGCCGGACAAGGAGAGGGGGAAGCGCCGACATGCCGACCTGCCCGAACGGACACCAGTCGGATTCCGACGACTGGTGCGAGGTGTGCGGTCACCGCATGGCGGGTGCCGTACCCCCACCTCCTCCCCCGCCGCCCCCGGCCGGCGGTGGCTACGGATTCCCGCCGCCCGCAGGCCCCCGTGGTCCCGGTGGCCCGGGAGGCCCCGGCGGCTTCGGCGGCGGTCCGGGCGGCCCCGGTGGCCGTCCCCCCGAGCTGTGCCCGCAGTGCCGCACGCCCCGTGAGGGCGCCGCGCCGTTCTGCGAGGAGTGCCGGTGGAACTTCCTGACGAACACGGCGACCTCGTACACCCCGGCCGCCCCGCGTCCGCCGGCCCCCGGCCCGGGCGGACCGTTCCAGCAGCCGCCCGGCCCGTCGTACGGCGGCGGTGACTCCTTCGACTACCAGGGCTCGCGTCCCTCGCAGGTGAACCGGCCCGCCGAGCCGATGCCGCCGGGCCCGCCCGGCTTCGGCGGCGACCCCTCGCGGCCGGTACCGCCGCCGCCCGGACCGGGTGGTCCCGGCGGACCGGGTGGACCGGGTGGTCCCGGTGCTCCTGGCGGACCCGGCGGCCCCGGTGCTCCGCAGGCGTTCCGGTCCGGGCCGCCCGCGCCGCCCGGATTCCCGCAGGAGACCGGCCGTCCGCAGCAGGGCGGACCGTCCTTCGGGGGCGGTGACGACGACTGGGTGATCTCCCCGCCGTCCGGTGGTCCCGGAGGCCCCGGAGGCATGGGCGGTCCCGGTGGTCCGAACGGCGGCGGTTACGGCTACCCGCAGCCCGGCGCGACCCAGGCGCCGCCCGGACCCGGAGGCTTCCCGCAGCAGCCCCCTCGGCCCCAGGGCCCGGCGACCTGGACCGCGACCATCGGTCCGGACCGCGAGTACTTCATGGCGATGATGCAGCGCTCCGGCCCCGAGGCCGCGGGCCTGAACCTGCCCGCGTACTCGCCCGAGCAGCAGCGCACGCTCACCGGCAACCAGATCACCATCGGCCGCCGCCGCCACTCCACCGGCGACACCCCCGACATCGACCTGTCGACGCCGCCGGAGGACCCGGGCGTCTCGCACCAGCACGCGGTGCTGGTGCAGCAGCCGGACGGCAGCTGGGCGGTCGTCGACCAGAACTCGACGAACGGCACGACGGTCAACGGCTCGGACGAGCCGATCCAGCCGTTCGTCCCGGTCCCGCTGCAGGACGGCGACCGGGTCCACGTGGGCGCCTGGACGACGATCACGATCCGCCGGGGCTGAGGGAACAGCCGCTCCGGCGGGCGCCCTCAGGAGGGCAGCGGCCAGACGTGGGGCCCCCGCGGGTCGTCCGGCCACGCGCGGGTGCCCTCGTCGCCGACCGTGAGGCCGTAGCGTTCGCGCCGCGGCCTGCCCTCGCGCTCCCACAGGGCGTACGCCTCCCGCGGGTCGAGGGCGCCGGCGGCCGGCGCCGGCCGGAACCGGAACGGGTCGCTTCCCCTGGCCGGGCCCGGCAGCCCGTCCGGGCCGGGCGGCTCCTGCCGCGACCGGCCCGCGGCGGGACGGCGAGGTCGTCCGGTCGCCGGCGTCCCGCCGGGCAGCGTGCTCGCCCGTGCCTCCACGCTGCGAGCGCGGACGCGGGAGCGGACGGTCCCGGGGCGGTCCTAGGGCTTGAGTCCTATGCCGCGCCGTCTGAGACCATGGACGGCGTGACAGAGATTCGGCGCGGCACGCTTCAGGAGCAGACCTTCTACGAGCAGGTCGGCGGGGAGGAGACCTTCCGTCGGCTGGTCCACCGTTTCTACCAGGGGGTCGCCGAGGACCCGCTGCTGCGGCCCATGTACCCCGAGGAGGACCTGGGCCCGGCCGAGGAGCGGCTGCGGCTGTTCCTGATCCAGTACTGGGGCGGTCCGACGACGTACGGCGAGCGGCGCGGCCACCCGCGGCTGCGGATGCGGCACGTCCCGTTCAAGGTCGACCGGGCGGCGCACGACGCCTGGCTGAAGCACATGCGGGACGCCGTCGACGAACTCGGCCTGTCCGAGGAGCACGAGCAGACGCTGTGGAAGTACCTGACGTACGCGGCGGCCTCGATGATCAACACCCCGGACTGACACCGGCGTCCCCGACCGGCCGGAGGTCACCCCCTCCCCACCGGAATCCGGAGATCCGCCGCCGGAATCCGATCACGATCCGGTCAAACCCGCGCCCCAGATGCTTACTTGCGGTCGGTCACCTCTGACAGCATCACCCGGAGGACCGGACGACCACGGGGGGTTGGGTGGCTGCCGCAGGGGGGTCGGCGAGGTTCGTCCTCGCCCGCGCACGGGCTCACCGGCCGCTCCTCGCGGCCGCCCTGCTCACGGTC
Source organism: Streptomyces sp. (assembly GCF_031181555.1). Taxonomy (GTDB): domain Bacteria; phylum Actinomycetota; class Actinomycetes; order Streptomycetales; family Streptomycetaceae; genus Streptomyces; species Streptomyces fimbriatus. Next base: position 15,658 of record NZ_JAPSKQ010000093.1, read on the forward strand.
CTGCTGACCACGGCGGTCCTGGCGGCCCTCACGGCCTACTCCTCGTCGATCGGCGACGCGGCCCTGCGCCACGCCCTGGGAGACCCCCGCAATGCCGCGGACACCACGCTCGCCGTCAAGGCCGACGTCCCCGCCGACCGCCGCGCCGCGGCCGGCACCGCCGTACGGGAGGGGGCCCGAAAGGCCTTCGACGGGCTGCCGGTGACCCTGCGCACCCTGACCCGGTCCGGCCCGTACGCCCTGCCCCGCTCGCTGCGCCCGCCCGACGAGCGCGCGCGGTCGGACGATCCCGACCTCACGCACTTCGCGGCGCTGGACCGCACCCAGGTGCGGATCACCGGGGGACGCATGCCCCGGGCGGCCGGCGGAACGACGATCGAGGCCGCGCTGCCCGAGACCGCCGCCCGCCGCCTGGGCCTGGGGCCGGGCGCCCGGCTCACCCTGACCGACCGGCTCGACGGACCGGCGGCGAAGGTGCGGATCACCGGCCTGTACCGGCCCGTGGACACCGCCGCGCCCTACTGGCGACTGGACGACCTGAAGGGCCGCGGGGTCGTCGAGGTCCACTTCACCACGTACGGCCCGCTGCTCGCCGACCCCGCCGTGCTCACCGGGGACCGGGTCAGCGCCGGCGCGTCCGGCTGGCTGGTGTCGGCCGACTTCTCGGCGGTGGACACCGAGCGGATCGACGCGCTGCGCGAGGCGGTGCGGCGCGGCACCGCCGCCCTGCCCGAGGCCGAGGCGCTGGGCGGCACGGCGACGGCGACGAGCGGGCTGCCCACCGTGCTGGACCGGCTCGAGCGCTCCCTGCTCGTCTCCCGCTCGACCCTGCTGGTCATCGCTCTCCAGCTCGTCCTCCTCGCCGGCTGCGCCCTGCTCCTGGTGGCCCGGCTGCTGAGCGCCGAACGCGCGGCCGAGACCCGGCTGCTGCGGGCGCGCGGCGGTTCCCGCGCCCAGGTGGCCCGGCTCGCCGCACTGGAGGCGCTGCTGCTGGCCGTGCCCGCGGCGGCCTGCGCCCCGCTGCTCGCGGGCCCGCTCACCGCGCTGCTCGCCGGGCAGGGCCCGCTGGCCCGGATCGGACTGGATCCGGACACCTCCGTCGGTTCGGTCGCCGGGCGCGGCGCGGTGTGGCTGGTGGCCGCGGGGGTGGCCCTGGGCTGCGCGCTGGCCGTCACGGTTCCCGCGCTCACCTCCTCCTTCTCGGCCGGCCGCGCCAAGCCGCTGCCCGGCGCGGTGCGCGCGGGCGCGGACGTGGGGCTGCTGGTGGTGGCCGCCGTCGCGTACTGGCAGCTGAGCCGCCGGCCCTCCGGTGCCGTCGGCCGCGACCCCGGCGTCGATCCGCTGCTCGTCGCGGCACCGGCGCTGGCCCTGCTCGCCGGCACGGTGCTGACGCTGCGCCTGCTGCCGCCGGTGGCGCGGCTGGCCGAGCGCCGGGCGGCCCGCAGCCGCGGGCTCCCCGGGGCACTGGCGGGCTGGCGGCTCAGCCGCCGCCCGACGCGCGGCGCGGGCCCGGTGCTGCTGCTGGTGCTCGCCGTGGCGCTGGGCATGCTGGCGATCGGCCAGGGCTCCTCCTGGGAACGCTCGCAGGACGACCGGGCGGACTTCCGGGCCGGCGCCCAGGTCCGGGTCATGGCCTCCGGGGAGGGCGGGTTCGGCCGCTCCCAGGCGTACGCGGCCGTACCCGGCGTGCGCCGGGCCGCCCCCGCCGTCCGTACCACCGTGCCGCTGTCCGCCGGCCGGACGGCGACCGTGCTCGCGCTGGACACCGGGCACGGCGCGGGCACCGTGCTGATGCGCTCCGACCTGGCCTCCTCCGCGCCGGTGCGCACCTGGGCGGCGGACCTGGCGCCGAAGGGCGCCACGGCGGGCGTGCGGATACCGGCGGGCACCGGCCGTCTGGCACTGACGGCCCGGCTCCGGGGCGCGGAGGCGGAAACGACGGCGGACGTCACGGCCACCCTGGAGGACTCCTACGGCACCCCGTACCGGCTCCCCCTCGGCAGGCTCCCCGCCGACGGCCGGCCCCACGCCCTCGTCCTCGACCTCGGCGCGGCCGCCGAGGCGCCGCCGGGCGCGCTGACGCTGACCGGGATCCGGCTCGACTCGTACCAGCCGGTCGGGCACGCCGAGAAGCACCGCCTCACCCTCGCCTCCCTGACCGCCACGGACGCCGACGGCCGGGACCGGACACTGCCGCTGCCCGGCACCTGGAAGCTGTCGGCGCGCGCCGGCAACACCTCTCCCTCCGGCGACGGGGACACCGGCCCGACCCGGCCCCGCGCGGACCCGGACGACCCGGCGACCATCACCTACGGCACCGGACACCTCCCGGAGGACCTGTCCTGGCAGGCCTCCTCGCTCACGGTCGGCCTCCAGGTGCCGCAGCCGGCGGCGTCCGAGGTCACCGCCCTGGCCACCGACCGCTACCTCGCCTCGACGGGCGCCCGCCCCGGGCAGCGCGTGGACGTGCGGATCGGCGGCTCCGCCGTCCCGGTGCGGATCGTGCGGGCGGTGCGGGAACTGCCGTCCGCGCCGACCGGCGGGGCGGACGACGGCGGGGCCCTGCTGGTCGACCTGCGGTCCGTCAACCGGGTGCTCCAGGAACGCCACGGCGAGAGCGTGCCGCCCACCGAGTGGTGGCTGGCGACCGCGCCGGGCGCGTCGGCGCGGGTGGCCGAGGCGCTGCGGGACCGGCCCGACGTCGATCCTTCCCGGGTGGTGGTGCGGGACGAGATCGCCGAGGAACTGCGCGACGACCCGTTCGGCGCCGGGCCCGGGGCGGCGTTCGGCGCGGCGGCCCTCGCGGCGGCGGCGCTGACGGCGGTCGGGTTCGCGGTGAGCGCGGCGGGGTCGCTGCGGGAGCGGTCCGCCGAGTTCGCGGTCCTGCGCGCCCTGGGCGCCTCACGGCGGCGGCTGGCCCGGGTGGTGGTCGTCGAGCACGGGGTGCTGGTCGGTCTGGCGCTGACGGTGGGGGTGCTGCTCGGCGCGGTGCTGGCCCGGTCCGTGATCCCGCTGATCATGCTGACCGCCGAGGCCACCCGTCCGGTGCCCCGGGTGCTGGTGGAGCTGCCGGCCGGTCGGGTGGCCGCGCTGCTGGCCGCGGTGTCGGCGGCGCCGCTGCTGGTCACGGCGGTCCTGGCGCTGCGCCGGGTGGACCCGGTGGCGTCGCTGCGGGAACGGGGAGGTGCGTGAGGTGACCGTCCGGCCCCCGAAGCGGCGGGTGTCCGTGCCCTGGGTGCGCACCCGGCTGCGGTCCGCGCCCGGCGCCGCGGCGGCCCTGGCGGTGCTGGTCGCGGTGACCGCGTTCCTGGCGGCCGCGCTGCCGCTCACGGCCGACCGGTACGGCGACGCGGGGCTGCGCCGGGCCCTGGAGACGGCCGGACCCGACCGCACCACCGTGCAGCTGTACACCTCACTGGCCGATGTCGCCGGCCTGCCGCGGGACGAGTGGGAGGCGGAACTGCGCCCGGAGGCGCTGCGCGGTCCCCACGCCGAGATCCTCGCGTCGGCCGGACGGTCCCTCCCCCTGGACCCGGACCAGTCCTCCCACGGCGTCCGCACCACCAAGCGGCTGGTGGCCCCGGACCCCTGGCTGGCCCGGCCGGACGGGCTGCCCCCGCAGTTCTTCCTCGTCGCACAGGACGGGCTCGCCGACCACGCCCGGCTGCGGGAGGGCCGGCTGCCGAAGGCCCCGGACGCCGTCACCGCGGCGACGAGGACGGTCGAGGCCGCCGTCAGCGCCGAGACGGCCCGCACACTGAACATCGGGGTGGGCTCCGTCCTCCACGTCCCCGGGGTGGAACGCGCCCCGCTCGCGGTGCGCGTCACCGGCATCGTCGCCCCGCGCGCGCCCCGGGAGGCGTACTGGTCGACCACCCCCGTGCTGCGCGGCCCGCACCTGGCGACCGTCCCCGACGATCCGCAGCGCAGCACGTTCTGGGTCGGCGCGCTGCTGCTGCCCCCGGACGCGGCCCCGGCGATGCTGGGCACGGAGGGGCAGCCCGAGCGGTACTGGCACCTGGCCCCGTCCCGCTCCGCCGTGCACGGCCACGACCTGGCGCGGCTGAAGTCGGCCGTCGCCTCCCTGGAGGCCGGCCCGCTGCTCCAGCGGGCCCGCGCGGCCGCCTCCCCCACCCTGGAGGCGGACACCTCGCTGGACGACGTGTTCACCCAGTACACCGAGCAGCGCTCCGCGATCGGCCCGCTGGTCGCCGTCGCCGTGTTCGGCACCGGCACGGTCGCCGCCGTCGTCCTGCTCATGGCGGGCGGACTCGCCGCCGACCGGCGCCGCGCCGAACTCGCGCTGCTGCGCGCCCGCGGCGGTTCCCTGCGCGGTGTCGCGGGCCGGCTGCTGGCCGAGACGGCGGTGGTCGCCGTGCCCGCGGCCGCCCTCGGACTGGCCGCCGCGGTCCTCACGGTCCGCGGGGCCCGCCCGTCGTACGCCGTGGCCGCCGCCGGCGCCGTCGCCCTCCTCGCCTGCGCGGCGCTGCCGCTGCGGGCCGTCGCCGCGCACCGCGCCGTACGCGTCCACACCGCCCGCGGGGACATCGCCTCGGCCCGCCCGTCACGGCGTCGCACGGTCGCCGAACTCACGCTGCTCGCGCTCGCGGCGGGCGCGGTCGTGGCGCTGCGCACGCGCGGCACGGCGGACGGGACGGCGGCGTCCGGGGACCACCTGGTGTCCCTGGCCCCGGTGCTGGTGGGGATGATCGCCGCCCTGGTGCTGGTACGCCTGTACCCGCTGCCCCTGCGCGGGCTGGCCCGCCCGGCGGGGCGGCTGCGGGGGGTGGTCGGCCCGCTGTCCCTGGCCCGCGCGAGCCGCACGTCCGGTTCCGCGGTGCTGCCCCTGCTGGCCCTGCTGACCGCGCTGACCACCGCGGCCTTCGGCGGCAGCGTCCTCAGCGGCGTGGCCGACGCCCGGGACCGCGCGGCCCTGCTCGCCGTCGGCGCCGACGCCCGCGTGGAATCGCTCCGGCCGCTGCCGTCCGGTCTGGCCGACCGCGTCCGCCGGGCACCCGGCGTGCGGGACGTCACCGCCCTGAGCATCGCCCACTACGCCCACCCCGCGGACGGCAGGCTGCCCGTCCCGGTGGCCGGGGTCGACCCGGCCGGCTACGCGGCCCTCGCCCGGGACACGGGCATCGGCGCCTTCGACCGGAACGCGCTGCGGGCGACCGGCTCCGCGGCCCTGCCCGCCCTGGCCTCCCCCTCGGTCGCCGACCAGTACGGCACCCGGCCGTTCCCGGTGCGCCTGGACGACGGCGACGTCGTCACCGTACGGATCGTGGAGGTGCGGGAGCGGACCCCGGCGGTGGCCGGCCAGGAGTTCCTCGTCGTGGACCGGGCCGGGCTCCCCGCCCGGTCCGCCCGGCCGACCGCGCTGCTGGTGACCGGCGACCGCCCGGACGCGGCCGCGCTGCGCAGGGCGGCGGGCGGCACGGCACCGGTCCAGCTGCGCGCCGAGGAACTCGCCGGGTACGTCGACTCGCCCCTCCGGTCCGGCGCCGAGCGCGTCTACACCGCGGCGGTGGCGGCGGGCGCCGGATACGCCGTCCTCGCCCTGCTGCTGACCCTGCTGCGCGCCGCCCCCGAACGTGCCGCGCTGCTGGCCCGCCTGCGCACCATGGGCCTCACCCGCGCCCAGGGCCGCCGCCTGCTCGTCCTGGAGTCCCTTCCGCAGGCCCTGCTCGCGGCGGCCGGCGGCGTCCTCACGGCCTGGGCCACCATCCGGCTGCTCTCCCCCGGCATCGACCTGACGACCATCGCCGTCAACGCCTCCTCGTCCCCGGCCGGGCGGGCGGTGCTGCGCACCGATCCGGTGGCGCTGCTGGTGCCGGCGGCGGCCGTGGTGGCGCTGACCGTCGGGACCGCGGTGGCGCAGGCGTGGTGGACGGGGCGCAGGGGGTCGGTGCGGGAGCTGAGGGCGGGCGATGCCCGATGAGACGGCCGGACGACGGCGGGCGGCACCCGGACCCGGCGGCTCCCCCGCCTCCCGCACACCTTCGGCCTCGGCCGACCGACACCCGCCCAGGAGGCCCCGATGACCTCGCACCCCACGCTGGCCGATCTGGCGGACCGCGCCGCGGCCGACCGCGACCGCCCGGCCTTCGGCCATGACGCGCTCATCACCTGCGACCGCCTGGTCCGCGTCTTCACCGCGGACGGCGTGGAGGTGCAGGCCCTGCAGGGGCTGGACCTCCTGGTGCGCGAGGGCGAGCTGATGGCCCTGGTGGGCGCCTCCGGCAGCGGCAAGTCCACCCTGATGAACATCCTGGCCGGCCTGGACGCCCCCACGGCCGGCGCGGCCCGGGTGGCCGGCCGCGATCTGCTCACGATGAACGCCGGGGACCGCCTCGCCTACCGCCGCGAGGTCGTCGGCTTCGTCTGGCAGCAGACCTCCCGCAACCTGCTGCCCTATCTGACGTCGGCGCAGAACGTCGCCCTGCCGATGCGGCTCGCCGGCTTCCGGGGCCGGTCCCGCGGCGCGCGCCGCGCCCGCGACGAACGCGCCCTGGAGCTTCTGGAGTTGCTGGAGGTCGCCGACTGCCGCGACCGCTTCCCGCACCAGATGTCCGGCGGCCAGCAGCAGCGCGTCGCCATCGCCGTGGCCCTCGCGAACGATCCGTCGGTGCTGCTCGCCGACGAGCCCACCGGCGAACTCGACTCCCGGACGGCGGAACAGATCTTCGCCGCGTTCCGCACCGCGAACGAACGGCTCGGCACGACCGTCGTGATCGTCACCCACGACCAGGCGGTCGCGAGCGAGGTCCGCCGCACGGTCGCCATCCGCGACGGCCGCACCTCCACCGAGGTACTGCGCCGCAGCGAGGTCGACGCCGCCACCGGTCACGAGACCGTGGTCGCCCGCGAGTACGCCATGCTCGACCGCGCCGGCCGCCTCCAGTTGCCCGCCGAGTACACGCGGGCCCTCGGCATGCGCGACCGCGTGGCACTGGAACTGGAACCCGACCACATCGGGGTGTGGCCGGACGACAGCGAACGGGACTGAACGGAACCGGGAACCGGGACCGGACGGCACGGGGAGGGGCCGGGCGGGACGGGGAGGGGCCGGACGGCACGGGGAGGGGCCGGGCGGTCTCAGCGCACGCTGAGGCCCAGCGCCCCGAGCCCGGCCCTGCGCACGGCGACCGACCCGTACGGCGTCCGCAGCCGCAGCCAGGCGCCCGAGGAGAACAGCCCCAGCTCGTCTCCGCGCAGGAACCCCAGTGACTGGGCCGCGTGCACCGCCCGCACCGGGAGGCCGGTCCCCGCGACCGTGCGGGACCAGATCTCCCGCCCGATCCGGTCGAGTTCGGCGCGGGTGCGCCGCTCCGGCTCCAGCTCCTCCGTACGGGAGCGGAACTCCGCGACCGAGGCGGCGACGAGTTCCCGCAGCGCCGGGGGCTCCGGCAGCCCGGGCACGGCCCGCCAGCCGCCGCGCGGCGGCAGCACCCCGGCCCACGGCGGCCCGGTCACCGCACCCGGCACGACGGCCGTGGCGGCGGCCTCGTCCACCGACTCCAGCAGCTCACCGGCGGACACGGTCACGTCCAGCGTGACGTCGAGCCCGCTCTCGTAGGGCTTGGCGAGCCGCACGGCGCGGATCGCGAGCACCTCGAAGGAGGGCGGCCGCCCGAAGACGGCCAGCGCGGTACCGGCCGCCTGCAGCCGCACCGCGGCCGAACGGTCGTAGTGCAGCAGCCGGGAGAGGAAGGCCGCGAGATCCGCCGCCTCCCCCTCGTCGGCGAGGTGGAGCACCGTGACCGTCATGCGGCGACGGCCTCCTCCTCGCCGTCGTCGGCCTTGTCGGCCGTGTCGTCCGTGTACTCCTGGAGGAACTCCCGCTCCTCGGCGGTGATCCGGCGCGGGCGCTGCGCCTCGAAGTCGAACGGCACGATGACCGTCGACGCCGTGACGTAGACCTGGTCGCCGTCCTTCACCTCGTAGGAGAGGGTGAAGGAGGCGGCCCTGATCTCGGTGACCCACAGCTCGATGTCGACCGGGTGGTGCCGGTGGACGAGCTGCCGCTTGTAGTCGATCTCGTGGCGCGCCACCACCGACCCCTGCTGGAAGTCCTTGTCCGGGCGGAACAGGAAGTCGATACGGGCCTCCTCCAGGTACCGGAGGAAGACCACGTTGTTGACGTGACCGTACGCGTCCATGTCCGCCCAGCGCAGCGGGCAGCGGTAGAGGTGCCGCAAGAGATCAGCCCCGGGTCAGCTTCTTGTAGGTGGCGCGGTGCGGACGCGCCGCGTCCGGGCCGAGCCGCTCGATCTTGTTCTTCTCGTACGACTCGAAGTTGCCCTCGAACCAGAACCACTTGGAGTCGCCCTCGTAGGCGAGGATGTGCGTGGCGACGCGGTCCAGGAACCACCGGTCGTGGGAGACGACCACGGCGCAGCCGGGGAACTCCAGCAGCGCGTTCTCCAGGCTGGACAGGGTCTCGACGTCCAGGTCGTTCGTCGGCTCGTCGAGGAGCAGCAGGTTGCCGCCCTGCTTGAGGGTGAGCGCGAGGTTCAGGCGGTTGCGCTCACCGCCGGAGAGCACGCCGGCCGGCTTCTGCTGGTCCGGGCCCTTGAAGCCGAAGGCGGAGACGTACGCCCGCGACGGCATCTCGACCTGGCCGACGTTGATGTAGTCCAGCTCGTCGGAGACGACGGCCCACAGCGTCTTGTGGGGGTCGATGTGCTCGCGGCTCTGGTCGACGTAGGAGATCTTGACGGTCTCGCCGACCTTGATCGTGCCGGAGTCGGGCTGCTCGAAGCCCTGGATCATCTTGAACAGCGTGGTCTTGCCCGCGCCGTTCGGCCCGATGACACCGACGATGCCGTTGCGCGGCAGCGTGAACGACAGGTCGTCGATGAGGACCTTCTCGCCGAAGGCCTTGCTGAGGTTGTTCACCTCGACGACGACGTTGCCCAGACGCGGGCCCGGCGGGATCTGGATCTCCTCGAAGTCCAGCTTCCGCATCTTCTCGGCCTCGGCGGCCATCTCCTCGTACCGCGCGAGACGCGCCTTGGACTTGGCCTGCCGCCCCTTGGCGTTCGACCGCACCCACTCGAGCTCTTCCTTGAGCCGCTTCTGCCGCTTGGCGTCCTTCTGGCCCTCGACCTTGAGGCGGGCGGCCTTGGTCTCCAGGTACTTGGAGTAGTTGCCCTCGTAGCCGTGCAGGCGGCCGCGGTCCACCTCGCAGATCCACCCGGCGACGTTGTCCAGGAAGTACCGGTCGTGGGTGACCGCGACGACGGTGCCCTCGTACTTGGCGAGGTGCTGCTCCAGCCAGTTCACCGACTCGGCGTCGAGGTGGTTGGTGGGCTCGTCGAGCAGCAGCAGGTCGGGCGCCTCCAGCAGCAGCTTGCACAGCGCCACGCGGCGCCTCTCGCCACCGGAGAGGTTGGTGACGGGCCAGTCGCCGGGCGGGCAGCCCAGCGCGTCCATGGCCTGCTCCAGCTGCGCGTCGAGGTCCCAGGCGCCCGCGTGGTCGAGCTGCTCCTGCAGCTTGCCCATCTCGTCCATGAGCTCGTCGGTGTACTCGGTCGCCATCTGCTCGGCGATCTCGTTGAACCGGTCGAGCTTGCCCTTGATCTCCGCGACACCCTCCTGGACGTTCTCCAGGACGGTCTTCTCCTCGTTCAGCGGGGGCTCCTGCAGGAGGATGCCCACGGTGTAACCGGGCGTGAGGAAGGCGTCACCGTTCGACGGCTGCTCCAGTCCCGCCATGATCTTCAGAACGGTCGACTTACCGGCACCGTTCGGGCCGACGACACCGATCTTCGCCCCCGGCAGGAAGCTCAGGGTGACGTCGTCGAGGATCACCTTGTCGCCGTGCGCTTTGCGCGCCTTGCGCATGGTGTAAATGAACTCAGCCAAGAGAAACCGTCCGG
>NZ_JAPSKQ010000094.1 GCF_031181555.1 Streptomyces sp.
GGGGCCGGGCCGGCCCCCGCCCCGCGGCGTGTGCCGGTCTCAGCTCCAGTTCTGCGGGGTGAAGAGGGTGTCCCGCGTGCTGCCCTGCACGATGATGCGGTCCCACGCTCCCCCGCCCTTCTCCATGGACACCCAGTCCTGGACGAAGGAGGCGCGGGGCGCGTCCGGGTCCGTGCGCGCGTCCAGTCCCATCAGCAGGTACATCACGTCGAGTGACGCCATGTGGATCAGGAAGTGCGCCCGGTCCATGCGGCCGAACATCTCCTCGTAGAGGTAGACGGTGGCCAGGCCCTCCATGTTGAGGTTCATGTTCTCCGCGACGGTACGGGCGAAGACCCTCGCCTCGGCGCGGAAGCGGTAGTCGAAGTCCACCGTGCGGCGCATCACCACGCCGGCGGTGGCCGTGTTCAGGGTGCGGTCGGGCGCCATGGCCGTCTGCTCCCGCGCCGGCCGCACCTCGAACCGGGGCAGCCCGCGGACCGGGTCGGTGACCACGGGGCTGACGGACTCGTCCTGGGCCATGGCCTCCGTCGCGGTACCGAAGATCCCCCACCGGTGAGGGATGAGCAGCGTGTCCCGGACGCTGCCGGGCTCGAACATCTCGTCCCAGACGCCGGTGGCGCTCTCCTGGCCGCCGAACAGGCCCGAGGCGTCCCCACCCGCCGCCAGCGCCCCGTACTGCTCCAGGGACGGCAGGTGGACCAGCCAGTGCAGCCGGTCCCGGACGCCGAAGGCCTCCTCGTAGGCGAGGACCGTGGCCTCCCCGGCACAGCGCTCGTTGCAGGATTCGACGATCTTCCGGGTGGCCTCGCGGGCGCGGACGCCGTATCCGGGGGCGATCTGCGCACTGCGCGCCACGATCAGCCCCGCGTTGCCCGAGTGCAGCAGGCGGTCGGCAGGTTGCGCGGTCTGGTGGGCGGCGGGACGGAAGGCGGGGGCGGAGTTGGCGGTGGTCTGTGTCATGGGGTCTTCCTCCTGTTCGCGGTCCTGGTCACGGCCCTGTTCGCGGCTCTGTTCGCGGTCCTGGTCACGGATCTGCTCGCGGTCCTGGTCACATCGCGCTTCCCGGTCGTTTCGGAGCCGTGCCCGGTTCCTCCTCGGGCCCGCCGAGGATCCGGGCGGCCCCCGACATCAGCAGGTCGGCGATGGCGTCCGGGTGGCGCCGGCGCCAGTCGGCCAGCGCCGTACCGCGGACGAGGTTGTTGAACGCGCCCATGGCCGGTCCGCAGTGGATCTGGAAGTTGGCCCGCTGGGAGGTGTCGCCGGCCAGTGCCAGACGGTTGGTGTGCGCGAAGTACCACTTGAAGACGAGCGCCATCCGGTGGTGGGGATCGTTCTCCGCCTTCTCCACGACGTGCGGGCGGCCCGTCCCGATGTAGTGGGCACGGGTCAGTTCCCACACCTCGTCGACGCTGCGCCGGAAGTACGAGCGTTCGATGGACCGCAGGGTCCGCTCGTCGATCTCCGCCAGGGAGGCGTGGCGCCGGTAGAGCTCGTACAGCTTGCCCGCCCGGGCCGCGAACAGGGTCCCCTTGCGGACCACCTGGACGCGAGCGCCCAGCTCGAACATGTCGCCGGAGGGGGCGTACGCGGTGTCCTGGACGTCGAGCCCGGCGAGCATCTCCTTGACCGCGTCGGACGTTCCCGCTTCGGGCGTGCACTGGTTGACCGAGCCGGTGAGGACGAAGTCGGCGCCGAGGGTGAAGGCCGCGGCGACCGCCTCCGGTGTGCCGAGCCCGCCCGAGGCGCCCACGGGCGGCGGGGCGGGGTAGCCGTGCCGGGCGGAGATCCGGTCCCTCAGCCGCACCAGGGACGGCACCAGGGTGAGGGCCACCCCGCCGTCGGTGTGCCCGCCGGAGTCGGCCTCCACGCAGATCTCTCCGGCGACCGGGTGCCGCCGGGCGATCCCGGCCTCCTCGGCGGTGAGGTCGCCGTCGTGGACCATCCGCTCCAGCAGGGCCGCGGGCGGCGGGGAGAGAAAGGCGGTGGCGACCTCCGGCCGGGACACCTTGGCCATGACGTGGCGCAGTCCGCTCGCGCGTCCGTCCGCCGTGCGGCGGGCGCCGCTGAAGCGGAAGCGCACCAGGGGTGCGGTGACACCGAGGTGGGCGGCGGCCTCCACGTGCCGCACGCCCCGGTTCAGGAACAGCTCGACGGTCTCCCGCTCGCGCCGCGGGTCGTCCAGGTCGTGCAGGAGGTTCATCCCGAACCGGCCGTGCGCGCCGAGCCGTTCCTGGATCCGGCCGATCGCCTTCTCGATCTCACCGAGGTCGAGACCCCCGGTGCCGAAGAAGCCCATCAGCCCGGCCTCGCCGAGCCGGACGACCAGGTCCACCGACGAGATCCCCCGGTACATGGATCCGGCCAGATAGGCGAGCCGGAGCCCGTACGCCCGCCGGAACGCGGCGGAACCGAGTTCCGCCGCGCCGGTCCCGACGGGCACCCGGGAGACGATCACCGGGGGTGGCGCGTCGTCCCGGTTCGGTGCGCCCGGACTCTCCGCCACGTTCCGGCCGTCCGTGGCGGCGGCTCTCCCGGCGGCGGTGCGCCCTTCGGTGACAGCCGCGCCCCGCACGGTGGCGGACGGTTCGCGCCCGGCGCCCGGTGCCGTCCCCGGCTGTCCGGCCGGGGACGGCGTGCGGGGCGCGGGTTCCCGTACGGCCTCGCGCCACAGGCCGGTCAGCACGCGTCCGGGGCCGAGTTCCGCGACCTCGTCGACGCCCTCGTGGACCAGGAGGCTCATCGACTGCCACCACAGCACCGGGGCCGCGACCTGACGGGCCAGCAGCTCCGGCAGGTCTCCGGGACGGTACGGGCGTCCGGTCACGTTGGAGACCACGGGGACCCGGGGGTCGGCGAACCGGAAGCCGTGCAGGTGGTCCGCGAACTCCCGGGCCGCGTCCGCCATGTGACGGGAGTGGAAGGCCGCGCTCACCTTCAGGGGGACGCAGCGGGCCCCCAGCGAGCGGGTCAGCAGGCCCGTCGCGGCACGCACCGCGCCGGGGGTGCCGGAGAGCACGACCTGGCGGGCGGAGTTGTGATTGGCGATCTCCGCGTCCGCCGCTTCGCCGCCCGCCGCCGCCAGCTCCTCGGCGACCCGCTCCGCCGGCACTCCGAGGACGGCGGCCATCAGACCGCCGTCGGCACGTCCCATCAGCTCGCCCCGGCGCCGTACCAGTCGCACCCCGGTGGCGAAGTCGAAGCAGCCCGCCGCCCAGAGGGCGGTGAACTCGCCCAGGCTGTGTCCCGCGTACCAGTCGGGCTCCGGTTCGCTCCGCCGGCGGGCCAGCAGGCTCAGCGCCTCGACGACGAACAGGGCCGGCTGGGCGTACCGGGTCCGGCCGAGCCGTCCCTCGGGGTCGTGCAGGCACAGTTCGCGGACCGAGTAGCCCAGCACGTCGTCGGCGGCGGCGCACTCCGCCGGGAAGAGGTCGAACAGCTCCCCGCCCATGCCGACGCGCTGGGCCCCCTGTCCCGGGAACAGCCAGGCGCGCATCAGGCCGGCAGCTGGTAGGGCACCAGCAGGGTGTCGTGCAGGCCGCCGTCGGAGAACGTCCGGGCCCAGGTGCCGCCGCCGCGGTGCTGGGGGATGAACGGGCGCTCGAACAGGGCCCGGTACTCCTCGTCGTGGTCGGCCAGGGTCTGCAGCGCGTGGTAGTCCTCGAACGACCGGAAGTGGACGAGCCAGTGCAGCCGGTCCATCACGCCGAAGGTCTCCTCGTACAGGTAGGCCGTGGCGCGTCCGGCGAACACCTTGTTGACGTGGTTCTGCCAGGCGAAGGCGAAGTAGCGGGCCTCCTTGCGGAATTCGTGCCGTGCCTCGCCGACCCGGTGCACCACCAGCTGCGCGGTGGCGGAGTTGAGCTGCTCGTCGCGCGGCTGGGCGCACTGCACCCAGGCCGGGTCCACCCAGCAGTCGCCGTGGTCGGCCTCCTCCTCGCTCTCGTGGTGGGCGCCGTGCTGCGGGACGAGGATGTCCTCGCGCATGGTGCCGTCGACCACCATGCGGCCCCAGGCGCCCATGCCGTCGTCGTCCTTGACCCGGTCCGACTCCAGCAGGTCGATCATGCCCTTGTCGTGGTCGACCATCTCCAGGCTGATCGCGTAGTCGTTGGGGTTGTTCCAGTGGATCAGCCAGTGCAGCTTGTGCCGGGTGCCGGCCAGCTCCTCGTAGCAGAAGAACGAGGCGCCGTTGAGGTCGGACTGGTTCATGTAGCCGATGACGTCGGAGAAGAACTTCCGCCCCTCGGCCACGTAGCGGTTCTTCAGCTGACAGCTGCGGGCGATGATGAAGCCCGCGTTGCCCGAGTGCAGCACCTTGTCGGCGGAGACGGGCGTCTGGTGGAGGGCCGGGCGGATCGCGCGGGCGGGGCTGTCGGTCACGGTGTGCACTCCTTTGCGAGAGGTGGTTGCTGACGGGGGCTCACTGGGACGGGGCCCGGTCGCGGGGCGGGGTGTCCTTCAGGAGCAGGGAGACGGCGAACGCGACGACGGCGCAGGGCACACAGGCCAGGAAGACGTCGTCGAGGGCGCGGCTGAAGGCCGTGACGACCTCCGAGCGGAGGGGTTCGGCCAGCCCGCGGACGGCTTCCACGGACTGGGAGTCCACCCGTGCGGCCGCCGTCCCGCTGCCCAGGTGGTGTTCCAGCCGGGCGGCGAAGACCGCGCCGAGCACGGCCGTGCCGATCGCGGCACCCATCCGCTGGAAGAAGTTGGCGGTGCCCATCGCGGCACCCATGTCGCGGGGCTCCACACTGTTCTGCACGGCGGTCAGCACCGGCTGGGTGGTCAGGCCGACGCCGACGCCGAAGACGAGGGCGAGCAGCGCGGTCCAGAGGTACGGGGTGTCCGGGCGCAGCCGGGCGAGCAGCGCCGTGGCGGCCACCAGCAGGACGGAGCCCGCGACGGGATACGCCTTGTAGCGTCCGCGGCTGGAGATGAGCCGTCCGGCCACGGTCGTGCCCGCGACGATGCCGAGCATGGCGGGGAGCATCGCCAGGCCGGCCCGGGTGGCGGAGAAACCGCTGACCACCTGGAGGTGGACGGGCAGGAAGACGATGCCGCCGAACATGGCCGCGCCCGCCAGGAAGCCGAAGACCCCGGCGACGCGGAACACCCGGTTGGCGAAGAGCCGCAGCGGGATGACCGGATCGGCGGCCCGGCGCTCGGCGAGGACGAACAGCGCCCCGGCGGCCGCTCCGGCCGCCAGCAGGCCGAGCCCGGCCGGCGAGCCCCAGCCGTGGTCGTCGGCCGCCCGGTCCAGGTAGAGCAGTACGGCGGTGACGCCCGCGGTGATCAACGCGGCGCCGGCGAGGTCGATGCGCTGCGGCCCGCGCACCGTGGTGACGCGCAGCAGCCTGGCCACGACCAGCAGGGAACACAGACCGATGGGCAGGTTGATCCAGAAGATCCAGCGCCAGCCCGGTCCGTTGGCCAGCCATCCGCCGAGGACGGGGCCGCCGATGCTGGCCAGTCCGAAGACGGCCCCGAACCAGCCCTGGTACCGGCCGCGTTCGGCCGGGGGGACCACGTCGCCGATCACGGTCATGGCCAGGGCGAACAGGCCACCGCCGCCGAGGCCCTGCACGGCGCGGAACACGACCAGCTGCGTGATGTCCTGGGCCACCGCGCACAGCAGCGAACCGGCCAGGAAGACACCGATCGCCGCCAGGTACACCGGGCGCCGGCCGTACATGTCGGACAGCTTGCCCCACAGCGGTGTCACCACCATGGAGGTCAGCAGGTAGCCCGTGACGACCCAGGACAGCCGGGACAGACCGCCCAGGTCGCTGACGATCCGTGGCAGCGCGGTACTGACCACGGTCTGGTCCAGGGCGGAGAGCATCATGCCCGTCATCACGCCGCCGACCACCAGCCGGGCCCGGCGTGCGGGCATCCCCGCCGCCTCCGCGGGTGCGGGGACGGTGCTCGTCGGGGTGCCTTCAGGCCGTGCGCTCATCACTCACCTCGTGTCGCCTCGTTCGTACGGTGCTGCGGGGGTCGTCGCGGACCGCCGGGTCAGCCCGTGCCCGCCGGGGAGAAGTCCAGGTCGAGCAGGGACGCCACCACGGGGGTCCGGCCCGGTGCGTCCAGCCAGAGCCGGCGCCGCCGGAAGGCGGGCAGCGGCAGCGGCTCCCGCGGTGGCGGCCCTCCGGCCCGCCAGGCCGGGTCCGGCCTGCTGACGATCACGTGGGCGTTGGTGCCGCCGAGCCCGAACGAGCTCACGCCGGCGACCCTGGCCCCGTCGGGTGCCCAGGTGGTCAGCCGGGTGACGGGGTAGAACGGCGAACGGGCGAAGTCGAAGCGGGGATTGGGCGTCTCGCAGAACAGGGTCGGCGGAATCTGCCCGTGCCGTACCGCGAGGACCGCTTTGAGCAGCCCGGCGATGCCCGCGGCGCACAGCAGGTGCCCCAGGTTGGACTTCACGCTCCCGATCGCGCACCAGCCCTCGCGCCGGCTGCGCTCGCGGAACACGTCGGTCAGGGCCCGCAGTTCCATCGGGTCGCCGATCAGCGTGCCGGTGCCGTGCGCCTCCAGCAGGCCGATCTCCTCCGGGTGGCGCCCGGAGGCGGCGAGCGCCCGGCGCAACAGCTCGGCCTGGGCGTCGGGGTTGGGGGTGGTGACGCCCATGGTGTTGCCGTCGTTGTTGACCTCCGCGGCGTCGATCACCCCGTGGATCCGGTCACCGTCGGCGAGGGCCGCCCGCAGCGGTTTGAGCAGGACCGCCCCGCAGCCCTCCCCGGGGACGAAGCCGTCGGCGCGTTCGTCGAAGGTGCGGCACCGGCCGGAGGGCGAGATGGCGCGGGCGGCGCTGAACTCCAGGTAGGGACGCTCGTCGAGCAGTACCTCCACGCCGCCGGCGACCGCGATCTCGGCGTCTCCCGCGGCGAGCGCGCGGCAGGCGAGCTGGACGGCGACGAGCGAGGAGGAACAGGCGCTGTCCACCACCATGGACGGTCCGCGGAAGTTGTAACGGTGGGCCACCTGGGCGGCGATGAAGTTGGGGTCCGACTGCAGGCCGTCGGGGCGTATCCCGGCCCGCTCCCCGTACGGGGTGGTGCGGCCGCCGACGTAGACCCCGACCCGCCGGCCCCAGACCTCGCCGTCGGTGTAACCGGCTTCGGCGAGGCAGCAGGCGGTCGCCTCGAGGAAGAGGCGGATGGCCGGGTCGAGGGCGGTCGCCTCGTCGTCGGTCATCCCGAACCAGTCCGGGTCGAAGTCCTCGATGCCGTCGAGGAAACCGCCCCACTTGCTGAGCGACCTGCCGGGCTGCGGTGTCGGCGCATACAGCGTGTGGTGGTCCCACCGGCTCGGCGGCACCTCGGTCACCCGGCAGCGCCCCGCCACCAGGTCCGCCCAGAAGGCGTCGACGTCGGGCGCGCCGGGGAAGCGGCAGGCCAGGCCGATCACGGCGATCCTGCCGTCGGGGACGGTGGCCGGGAGAGGGTCCGGGGCCCCACCGGGGGCGGCGGCCGTGTCCGCGCCCGGGGAGGCGGGGGCAGGGGCGGACGGCGCATCGGACGCGGCCGGGACGGCCGCCGGCACCGGGTCGGCAGCGGCGGGGACGAGGGCCTGCCCGGGCCCCGTGTCGTGTCCGGGTCCCCGTACGGTGACGGGTTCGGGATCCGCCGCGCTCCCGGGCCCGGGCGTGGGGTCGGGCTCTCGCAGGGTCGCGAGGTGGCGGGTGAGCGCGGTCACGGTGCTGTGGCGCAGCAGGGTGGAGGGTTCGAGCGGCCGGCCCACCCGCTCCTCGATCTGCTGCAGCAGGTCGCCCAGCAGGACCGACTCCACACCGAGTTCGGCGAAATCGGCCGTCGGGTCGAGCTCCCCCACCGGGATACCGAGGTTCTCGGCGAAGAGCTCCATCAGCCAGGGCGCCGGCGGCAGGTCGCGGCCGGTGCCGGGGGGTACGGGCGTGCCCGTGCCCGGGGAGGCGGGTGCGGGCACCGGGTCGGTGTCCCGGACCGGCACGGGCTGCGGTTCCGGCGCCGGCTCCGGACTCGCCGTGCGCGCGCTGCCCGGCTCGTGCGGCCGGACGGCGAGCAGTGCCGTGCGATCGACGTCCACGCCGGGCAGCGGCGGACAGGGCAGGACCGTGCCGCCGTCCGGCAGGGCGAGCACGCGTTCCAGGACGCGCAGGGCCGCCTCGTCGTCGAGCGCGGCCAGGCCCACGGGCTCGCAGACGTTGGGCCCTCCGGCGCCCTGTCCGCTCTGCGCCCACATGGGCCAGTCGATGCTGCGGAACTCCGTCCGGCCGCGGCGCACCCGGTCCTCGGTGAAGAAGTCCGCGTAGGCGTTGGCGGCGGCGTAGTCGGACACGCCCGCGGCGAGCCGGGGCACCGCCGCGCACACCGAGGAGAAGGTGACGAAGTACGCGGGCCGGTCCGTCGCGCAGGCGTCCGCGAGCACGGCCAGCGCGTCCGCCTTCGGCCGCCACACCCGGCGGGCCAGTACCGCCCCCCGGTGGGCGAAGGCGGGATCGCCCTCCGCCACCCGGCCCGCGCAGTGCACGACCCCGGCGACCGGACCCCACTCCCGGCGGACGCCGTCCAGGAAGGCGCCGACCCCGGCGGCATCGGTCAGCTCACCCGCGTGCAGGCGCAGCTGTGCCCCCATGGCCTCCAGCCGCCGGACCGTGGCGACGGCTTCGGCGGCCCGCGGCGACAGGTCGGGCCGCGACCACTGCTCGCGCGGCGGCAGCGAACGGGCGCCGAGCAGGACCAGCCGCCGCGCGCCGCACGCGACGAGGTGGCGCGCCACCCGGGCGCCGATTCCGCGCGTGGCGCCGGTCAGGACCTGGACGGCGTGCCCGGGTATCCGCAGCGGCCGGTGCTCGGCGACCACCGGCACCGGGGACGGCACCAGACGGGCGCCCGCGCGGTGGCAGACCTCGCCGTAGCGGTCGTACGCCGCCACCTCCTCCAGCAGTTGCCGGGCCAGCGCCGGTGCGTCGGCCGCACCGAGGTCGGTGTCCACCGTGGTGGCCCGGACCCGCCGGTATTCGGCACCGAGCATCCGCACGTACCCCGCGAGCCTGGCACCGGCGAGCCGCGGCGGCACTCCTCCGACACCGCGCAGACCGCGGGTGACGTGGAGCACGCGCAGTCCGTGCCCCGCCCGGTAGGACACCAGTCGGCGCAGCGCCGCGAGCCGGGCGGTCCAGTCGCCGTCCGTGTCCTCCCCGCCGTCGGCCGCGTCGGCCGTGTGGTCGCACAGGTCGATCCAGCCGGCCAGGTCGGGGTGGCGGGCGAGCAGTTCGCCGACGGCCGTGACCGCGCCCGCCTCGCCGGTGTACGCGGGGACGCCGTCCCCGCGGTCCGCTCCCCGGCGCAGGAGCACGATCCGCTCCGGACCCGCCGCCCGCACCAGCTCCCGGGCGACCGCTTCGGTGGAGTCCGTGAACAGGCACAGCAGCGGCCCGTCGACCACCGCCGGGTCCGGCTCGGCCGCGCTCTCGGCCCAGGTACGGCGCAACAGCGGAATCTCGGGGGTCCGGCCGGGGTGGTCGTGCGCCGGAGCGTGCTCGGGTCCGGACCCGGCCGCTCCGTACTCCGCCCGGTCGTGGGGCACGGCTCCCGCGCCCGCCGCCGGGGGCACCGGTGCGCCGGCGGATGCGGAGTACGGCTCGGGCGCGTTCGGCGAGGGCGCGGCCGGGCCGGCCGCGGAACCCGGTTCCGCCCAGCAGCGCATCCTGGCGAACGGGTGGCCCGGCAGGGGGACGATCCGCGGCGCGGGCCCGGTGGCCGGGCGGAGCCGTGCCCAGTCCACGGGGCCGCCGGCGACCCAGTGCGCGCCGAGTGCGCGCAGTTCGTGCTCCTCCCCCGCGGAACCCTCCGCGAAGTCCTCCGCGGGCAGGACGGGGCCGGTCGACGCGCCGGGGCCGGGCGTGCGCCCGCGCAGGACGCACGAGTCGTCGCCGGAGGCTTGGCGGCCGAGCACCTCGGCGGCCCCGGCCGTGTCCCGGGCGACGAACGCCAGCCGCTCGCGCAGGGGTTCGCGCCCGGTGCTCAGCGTGAAGGCGAGGTCGTCGAGGGCGGGTTCGGCCGCGCTGCCCGCAACGGTGCGCAGATGCTCCGCCAGCTCCCCGGCGTACTCCCGCAGGCGCCGCTCGTCCTGGGCGGACAGGACCAGCAGCCGGGGCCGGCCGTCCGGCACGGCCGGGGCCGGACGCGGCCGCGCGGATTCGTGGGACTCGAGGACCAGGTGGGCGATGGTGCCGCCCGCGCCGAAGGAGCTGATGCCGGCCCGCAGCGGCGCGCCCGGCGCGGCGCGCCACTCGTCGGCGGACCGCTGGACCCGGAACGGCACCGCGTCCCAGTCGATGCCGGGGTTGAGTTCCTCGGCGTGCAGGGAGGGCGCCAGCCGGCGGTGGCGCATCTGGAGCAGGACCTTGGTGAGCGCCGCGATGCCCGCCCCGGCCTCGACGTGGCCGATGCTCGACTTCACCGAGCCGACCGGGATGCTCCCGGGCGGCAGCCCCGCGGCGCCGAACACCCTGGTCAGGCCCTCGATCTCGATGGGGTCACCGAGTTCGGTACCGGCTCCGTGCGCCTCGATGTAGCCGATGTCGGCGGGGGCGAGGCCCGCGTCACGCAGCGCCTCGGCGACCACTTCGGCCTGGGCGGCGGGGTTGGGGACGATCCAGCCGTTGGTGCGGCCCATGTGGAGCACCGCGCTGCCGCGGACCACCGCGTGGATCCGGTCGCCGTCCGCGAGGGCCCGGTCCAGCGGCTTGAGCACGAGCACTCCGACGCCCTCCGCGGGCACGAAACCGTCGCCGCCCCGACCGAAGCTGCGGCAGCGGCGGCCGGACGCGGTCAGCCGCATCCTGCGCTGCTGGAGGAACTTGTTCGGGTGGAGCGAGAGGTTGACCGCGCCCGCGACGGCCATCTCGCACTCGCCGCGCCTCAGCGCCTGCACCGCGAGATGGACGGCGACCAGGCCGGACGAACACATGGTGTCGACGGTCATGCTGGGGCCGCGCAGGTCGAAGTGGAACGACACCCGGTTGGCGATGCCGCCGATGGCGCAGCCGGTGTCCCGGGGGACGCCGCACAGCGTGCTCTCCACCCCGAAGTACGTGTACTCGTTGTACATGCTGCCCGCGTACACCGAGACCCGTGAGCCGTGCTGCTCACGGAGCCGGGTCCGTGGATACCCGGCGTCCTCCAGCGCTCTCCAGGTGGTCTCCAGGAAGAGGCGCTCCTGGGGATCCATCAGGGCGGCGTCGCGCGGCGTGATCTGGAACAGCAGGGGGTCGAAGAGGTCGACGCCGTCGAGGAATCCGCCCCACATGTCGTCGACCGGCCAGCCGGGGCGGTGGCGTTCGGGGGGCAGCCGGTCGACGCAGTCGCGTCCGGCCACCAGGTTGTCCCAGAACCGTTCGAGATCCGGCGCCTTCGGATAGCGCCCGGCGATCCCCACGATGGCCACGGCCTGCTCACCGGAACCGGCGGGGACGGCGACGCCGCTCCGTCCAGGGGCCCGTTCCGCGTGGGTCCGTTCCGCACGGGACTCGTGCGCGGGGGCCCGCCCGGCCCGCTCCTCCGCCCGGTGGCGCCACGGCCCGTCGCGGTCCAGCAGTGCGCCCGCCACTCCGGCGAGGTCGCGGTGCTCGAAGAAGAGCGTGGGCGACACCGTCCCGAGGTCATCGGCCAGCCGGGCGGTGAGCCGGGCGACGAGCGCGGAGCTGAGCCCGTAGTGGTCCAGCGGCACGTGCGCGTGCAGCCGCTCGACGGGGATCTCCGACACCTCGGCGTAGCACGCCTTGAGGTACTCCTCCACCGCCGTGCGGAGCGCTTCGCGGCCGGCCCGCGGCGCCGGCGTCGTGGCGGCACGGTCCGCGCGGGCCTCCCCGAACGGGTGCCCGGGCAGCGGTGTCCTGGTCGCTCCCTCGCGCCGGAAGTCCTCCCACCGCACGGTGTGCCCGGCGAGCCACGCCTGTGCCGCCTCGTGCTCGTCGCGCGGCGGCACGGCGAGGGGGCCCGGTTCGGTGCCGGGCTCGACGACCGACGCGGACACCGCGGGGTGGGGCCGCCCGGCGGCCGCCGCGGCCAGCGCCCCCAGCAACTCCTCCGTTCCGGCGCAGCGGATCGCGAGCCGGTGCGCCAGGGAGGCCCGGCCGGTCTGGAGGGTGAACGCCACCGACGCCAGGGAGGGCGCAGTGCCGTGTTCCGCGGCCTCGGTGAGGTGGTCGTACAGCGCCCCCGCGTACCGCCGCAGCCGGTCGGCGTCCGCCGCGGACAGGATCACCGTGTGCTCCGCCGTGCCGTGCCGGTCCAGACCGTGGCCCTGCATGTCCCCCTCGCTCCCTCGGTTCCCGGGTCCCACACGTGTCTTCCCCAACCTGCTGCCGAGGCGGGGGCGTTGTCTGCTCAACAGTGCGCATTCGAGTCCGCCAGCGCCGCCTCCCAGAGCTTGTCCAGCGTGCTGCTCGGCCCGGCCTGCCGCAGCGTGCGCACCCCGTGCCCGATGAGGAAACGCATGGTGTCGGCCCAGCGGACGGGGCTGCGCAACTGCGCGCCGAGGTGCTCGGCGAGCCCCTCGGCGGTGGTCCGGGGGCGGGCGTCGGCGTTGGTGACGACCGGGACGCGTGGCGGCCGGAAGTCGACCGTGCGCAGGTGGTCGGTGAACAGGGCCGCGGCGTGGGCCATGTAGCGGGAGTGGGCGGCGATGCTGACGTTGAGCAGCACACACTTGTGCGCCCCACCGGCGCGCAGCGGGTCACGAAGCGCCCGCAGGGAGTCCCGGGGCCCGGACAGCACCACCTGGGCGCGGGAGTTGAGGTTGGCGACGTCCACGTCGGTGGCCCCCTCGGCGGCCAGGACGGCGGTGATGCGCTCCAGCGGCAGTCCGACGACCGCCAGCATCCCGCCGCCACGGGCCTGTGCCATGAGCTCCCCGCGGCGCACCACCATGCGCAGTCCGGTCTCGAAGTCGAAGCAGCCGGCCGCGTACAGCGCGCTCAGCTCGCCCAGGCTGTGCCCGGCGAGCCAGCGGGGCTCCTCGCCCGACTCGCGCAGCGCGGCCAGGTGAAGCGCGTTGATGACGAACATGCCCGGCTGGACGTACCGCGTGTCGGACTGCAGGGCCTCGTCGTCCCCCCGGCACAGGTCGCGGACGGGGACGTCCAGGACGGCGTCCGCGCGGGCCACGAGGTCCGGGTAGCGGTCGAGCAGTTGCCGCCCCATGCCCTGCCGCTGGGCGCCCTGCCCGGGAAAGACCCACGCCACCGTCATGTCCGCTCCCCCTTTCCGGCGGTCGCCGCGGTGCCGGCACGCTCCCAGGGCAGCCGCCCGGTCGTCACGAAGTCCGTCAGGCGTTCACGGGCGACCGGACCGGTCAGCAGCCGGTCGAACTCACGGGCGGCGAGCCGGTCGGTCTCCTCGGTGACCGGCCACAGCTCGGCGGCGTACCGCTTGGCCGCGTCGAGGGTGCGCGGGTCGATGCGCCCGAGCCGCACGAGCAGTTGCGCCAGCCACGGTTCCGGGGTGTCGCCGACCTCGTCGACGAGCCCGCGGGTGCACGCCTCCGCCGCGGTCAGGGGGCGGGTCGTCAGGGCCATGGTGGTCGCCCTGCCGGGTCCGATCCTGCGTGCCAGGTAAGGCAGGACGGCGCAGGGCAGCAGACCCCACAGCGCCTCCGGCAGCCCGAAGGAGCTGCGCGGGGTGGCGTGGACGAGGTCGGCGGCGGCCACCAGGCCGACCCCGCCGCCCGACACCTGTCCGTCGACCTCCGCCACGACCGCCCGCGGCACCAGGGTGAGCCGTCTGAGCAGCGCACCGAACTCCTCCGGCGCCGTGTCGTCGTCCAGGCCGCCGCGCAGGTCCATCCCGGTGCAGAACACACCCGGCCGCCCGGCGAGGACGACCGCCCGGCAGTCCTGGTCCGCCTCCGCCGCGTCCAGGGCGCCGCGGATTTCGGCGACCGTCCGGGCGTCCAGCGCGGGCGCGCCGAGGGTCACCCTCAGCACACCACGCGACGGCTCCACGCGGATACGGCGGTACTCCACGGCCTCCTCCTCGTCTGCGGCTGCCGACGTCGTCGCCACCGATCCAACCGGGGCGGCGCGGCCGGGTCTGCTCACCTTTGAGCAGGCGGCCGGGCCGGGTGCGGGGCATGCTGCGCACGTTCGCGCGTGACCCGAGCGACGAGGAGCCGCCGTGACGCACCTGCCGGTCATCGATGCCGACGAGACCCACGTCTGGGTGGACGTCCCGCACGCGCCGGCCGCCGGGGCGCGGCGCACGGCCGGGCAGGAGTCGCTGTCGGACGAGGAGCGGGCACGGCTGCGCCGCCTGGTGCGCGCCGAGGACCGGCTGGCGTTCACGGCCGCGCACGCGCTGGTCCGGTCGGCGCTGAGCCACTGTGTGCCGGACGTGCCCGCCACGGCGTGGGAATTCCGGCGGACGCCTCGCGGGAAACCCGAGATCGCCGCCCCCCGCGTCCGGCCGCCGCTGCGGTTCAGCCTCTCGCACACCCGCGGCCTGGTCGCCTGCGCGGTGACCGCGGGGGCGCCGTGCGGGGTGGACGTGGAGGCGGCGGACCGGGCGACGGACCCGATGCGGCTGGCCCGGGTGGTGTGCACACCGCGCGAGCTGAGCTGGCTCGCGGGACTGGAGCGCGCGGCCCGCCCGGCCGCCTTCTGCCGGCTGTGGACGCTGAAGGAGGCGTACGTCAAGGCGCGCGGCCGCGGCCTGTCGCTGCCGCTGTCGCAGTGCGGTTTCGCGGTGGCCGACCGGGTCGGTGGCACCACCGGGATCCGGGCGGAGTTCGCACCGGAGCTGGGCGAGCGGCCACAGGAGTGGTGGCTGGCACAGTGGGCTCCCACGCCGACGCACTCGCTTGCCGTGGCCGTGCACGCCGGGGCGCGGGTGGCGGCGCACCGGGCCGTGCTGCACGGTGTTCCGGTGGCGCGCGCCGGACAGGCCGTCCCGCCGGGCGGATCCGGGCGGTGACGTCAGCCGGTCCTCGGGGCGGTCCCGGCCGCCGCCTCCAGTTCGGCCCGCAGGGCCGCCATGACGTCGGCCCGGGCGCCCTTGAGGTAGAAGTGGTCGCCCTCGAACACCCGGCGCGTGAAGGGGCCCCGGGTGACCTCACGCCAGCCGTCGATCTCCTCGGGGGTCACGCGGGGGTCCCGGTCACCGGTGAGGGCGGCCACCGGGATCTCCAGCGGCGGCCCGGGCAGCGGCAGGTACGTCTCGTTCAGGGTGAAGTCGGCCCGCATCGCCGGGACGAACAGCCGCAGCAGGTCAGGCTGTCGCAGCACCTCGTCCGGGATGCCGCCCAACCGGGCCACCTCGGTGACGAAGGCGTCGTCGTCGAGGTGGCGCAGTTCGGGCTCCTGCCGTGCCGCGTGCGGGGGCCGCCGCCCCGAGACGACCAGGCACACCGGGGGCGCCGCGGGGCCGTGCGACAGCCGCCGGGCGAGCTCGTAGGCGAGCACCGCGCCCAGGCTGTGCCCGAACAGGGCGTACGGGCGGTCCAGGTGGGGCACGACCCCGTCGACGAGCGCCGGCAGCAGGTCGCTCACCCGTGTGTACGGATGTTCCCTGAGCCGGGACTCGCGGCCCGGCAGCACGACGGGGCACACGTCGACGCCGGGGAGTGCCGACGCCCACGGCCGGAAGAAGCCCCCTCCCCCGCCGGCGTGGGCGAAGCACAGCAGGCGCACAGGGGCGTCGGCCCTGCGCCCGGGCCCGCCCGCGATCCACGATCCGGCCGTCACCGCACCGTCCCTCCTTCTGCGTCGGTCTTCTCGCGCGGCGCACCGGGCGCCCCGGGCTCACGCAGCACGACATGGGCGTAACTGCCCGTCGCCCCCACCGCGTTGACGAGGGCGCGCAGCGGTTCCCCCGGGCGCTCCGGTGTCCAGGGTTCCGGCCGGTCCGCGAGCCGCACCGGCAGCCCCTCCCAGGAGAACAGCCCTTCGCCGTCCCCCGCCGGAGTCGCGACGATGCGGCGGTGCTCGAACTGCAGCAGCACCTTGGCCAGCTGTGACATGCCCGCGGCCGACTCCAGATGGCCCACCGCGGGCTTCACCGTGCCCACCGGCAGTACGGTGCCCCGTTCGGCCCGGGACGCGAACACCCGGGTCAGCGCCTCGATCTCCGCGGCGTCCGCGACACCCGCTCCCGCGGCGGCGCACTCCACGTACCCGATGGCCTCCGGCGGCACCCCCGCCCGGTCCAGCAGGTGGCGCAGGGAGTCGGCGAGGGCCTGCGGACGCGGCGCGCCGTACCGCGCGGCACGCCCCGCGTGTCCGCTCAGGGTGGCCTCGACGACCGCGCGTACGCAGTCGTGGTCACGTTCGGCGTCCTCGAGGCGGCGCAGCAGTACGGCGCCCACGCCCTCGCCCGGGGACCAGCCGGACGACCCGGCGTCGAACGCCCCGGCCGCGGGGTGGGCCGCGACGACGCCGAGGTCCGTCAGCACGTCGAGGTGGTAGGGGTGGGCGATGGCGTTGACCCCGGCCGCTATCGCCGCGTCGCACTCGCCGCGGCGCAGCGCCTCCACCGCGAGGTGCAGCGCCGTCAGGGACGAGGAGCAGGAGGTGTCCACGGCGACGCTCGGGCCGCGGAAGTCGAAGAAGTGGGAGACCCGGTTCGGTATGTCCGAGCCGAGCGCGGCCACGGTCGCCTGCCCGCCCGCGCGGTGCGCGTCGGCGCCGGCCTGCCGGTGGTCGTGCCACATCACCCCCGTGAACACGCCGATCCGGCGGGCGGCGCGGCGCAGGCTCTCCGGCGTGTGCCCGGCGTTCTCCAGGCATTCCCACACCGCTCGCAGCACCATGCGGACCTGCGGGTCGAGGGTGCGTGCCTCGGCCGGTGCGATGTGGAAGAGCTCCGGTTCGAAGCCGTCCTCGACGCCGAGGTAACCGCCCTCGGGGCGGGGGCGCCCGTTCCCGCCGCCCAGCGTGCGGACCCGGTCCGCGGGCACGGCGCCCACGGCCGACCGGCCCGAGTCGAGCAGCCGCCAGAACTCCCGCAGCCCGTCCGCCCCGGGGAGCCGTACGGCCGCGCCGGTGACGGCCACGGCGACGGCCGTCGGCGTCCTCGCGGATCCGGTCGCCGCGGCCCGCCCGGCCGGTTCTGCCGTCGTCGGTCCGTGCGGCTGCGCGTTCCGGAAAGCCGGTTCGGGCGTTCCGGGCGCCGCGGGCGCGGGCGGTTCGGGGGGCAGGGGGCCGCCCAGGAAGGACAGGAGGAAGCGGTGTCCGTCGTCCAGGCCGAGGGGACCGGCGATCCGTTCCACGGAGCGAGCACCGACCGGGCACAGGCCGAGCCCCGTCTCCGTCTGGGAGGTCGTCAGCAACTGCGCCATGCAGCCCGCCTCGACGGCGAGGTAACGCGCGCTGTCGTCGCCGTACAGCGGG
This sequence comes from Streptomyces sp., assembly GCF_031181555.1. Lineage (GTDB taxonomy): Bacteria > Actinomycetota > Actinomycetes > Streptomycetales > Streptomycetaceae > Streptomyces > Streptomyces fimbriatus. Next base: position 17,372 of record NZ_JAPSKQ010000094.1, read on the forward strand.
GCGATCCCCCGGAGCTGGCCGATCAGGTAGAGCTCGAACGCGGCGGCGTCGAACAGCGGCCGGTTGTAGAAGACATGACCGCCGCGGTCGGGCCCGGGCCCCTCCGCCAGGAGCTCCAGGGCGTGTTCCTCGGGCCGGTAGTGGTAGAGCCCCGCCTCCAGCCCGGCGACGCGTCCCGGCCGGACGTGGAGGTACACCTGGACGGCGTAGGTGTCCCCGGCGGACGGGTAGAGACGGCGTTCGCGGTCGCCCACGCGCACCGGCCGCAGCAGCGCCAGCAACCGGGTCAGCTGCTCACGGCCGACCGCGCTCTGGCCGAACTCACGGCACGCGGCCCGCCGTTCGTACCGCACCTGCTCGTACTCCACCGGCTCCAGCGGGAGGAGACGATCGGGGTCGGCGGGTCCGCGCCGGGCCCAGCCGGCCGCCTTGAAGGCGGCGCGGTCGAGCGCGGAGAAGAAGTCGACCGGCCCGGGCCCGTCCGCCGCCCTGGACCCGGTTCCCTCCGGAGGAGTACCACGGTGCTCGTGCTCGGCCTGCGCGGGAGCAGAGCGGGGACCTTCGCCGGGCGGTGAACCGGCTCGCCCGGCCCCGGAGTTGCGGCTCTCATCCCGGGCGGGTGGTTCCGCCGCGCCGAGGAGCCGGGCCAGGTGGGCTGCGATCGCGTCCGCGCTGGGGTCCTCGAGGAGCGCCGACACCGGCACCCGGTGCCCGTACCGCTCGTGCAGCACGGTGGAGACCTGGGCGAGGGTGAACGAGGTGGCTCCCTGGTCCCAGAGGTCGGCCGCGGGGTCGACGGACGGAACACCGAGCCGCTCCGCGAACAGCGCGGCGATCTCCTCACGCAGCTCCGCCCGCCCCGGTGCCGTCGCCTCCACGGCCTCGGCGTCCGCGGTCCTGACGCCCGTCCCGCGGGCCGCCGGCTCGAGCCTCACGCCGGTCTCCGTCCCGGCCGCCGCGCCGGACCCGTCCCGGGCCGGCGCCGCGGCCTCTTCCCCGGTCGTCTCCCGGGCCGGCACCGCGGCCCTCTGGCCGCCCCGCTCACCGGCCGTCAGCGTGGCGCCCTCCTCGGCCCTCACGCCAACCGTGTCCGCGTCCGGCACCCCGGCTGTCATCTCCCCCCGCGCTTCTCCTCGTCGCCCCGCGTCCGTCTCCCCGGTCGGGCGGGCGACGCCGTCCGCCCCCGCCCCGGCGCCCGCGCGCGCAGCGCCCTCCGGGTCCGCCGCGGGCCCCGCCCGCCGCTGCGCGCGGGCGGGACGGCCGCCCGCCTCCGGCAGCGGCCACGGCAGTGCCTCGCGGTCGAGCTTGCCGTTCGGCGTGGCCGGGAACGTGTCCACGCGGGCGATCACGTTCGGCACCATGTACTCGGGCAGCGCCGCGGCGGCGAACTTCCGCAGCTCCGCGGTCGCCGGCAGTTCGTCACCCGACGGCTGCACGTACGCCACCAGCCTGCGGTCCCCCGAGGGATCGGTCCGGGCCAGCACCACCGCGTCCCGGACGGCCCCGTGCTGCCGCAACCGGTGCTCGATCTCGCCCGGTTCGACGCGGAAGCCGCGGATCTTCACCTGGTGGTCCGCCCGTCCGCGGAAATGGATGAGGCCCGTGTCGTCCCACAGCGCGCGGTCGCCCGTGCGGTACATACGGGCGCCCGGCACGAGGCCGAAGGGGTCGGGGACGAACCGCTCCGCGGTCAGCGCCGGACGCGCCCGGTAGCCGTCGGCGAGACAGTCGCCGCCGATGTAGAGGTCGCCCTCGACACCGGGGGGACACGGCTGGAGCCGCTCGTCCAGGACGTAGTAGCGCGCGTTGTCGCCGGGACGGCCGTAGGGGATGCCGCGCCAGGCGGGGTCCACCTCGTCGACGGTGAACGCGTTGGACCACACCGTCGCCTCGGTCGCGCCGCCCAGGCTGACGATCTTCGCCCGCCGGAAGACGGCGCGCACCGCGTCGGGCAGCGGCAGGGGCGTGTAGTCGCCGCTGAGGAAGACCAGCCGCAGGTCGTCGGTGCCGGGACGGCCCGCGTACCGCGGCAGCAGCGGCAGCAGCTGGTTGAGGGTGGTGGGCGCCGAGTTCCAGAAGGTGATCGGCTCCCGTACGAGCACGTCGAGCAGGAGTTCCGGGTCCCGCTGCTGCTCCTCGTCGGCGATGTAGAGTCCGGCGCCCCGGCCCAGGAGGCCCAGGATGTCGAAGACCGACAGGTCGAATCCGAGCGAGGTGACGCACAGCCCGGTGTCGTCCGGTCCGAAGCCGTGCAGCCGGTGGCACCAGTGGAGGAGGTTGTGGACGGGCCGGTGGCTGACGGTGACGCCCTTGGGTTCGCCGGTGCTGCCCGAGGTGAAGATGACGTACGCCGTGTTGTCCGGCCCGGTGGTGTGCGGCGGGTCGAGACGCCGTTCCGGGCCGTCGGGCAGCCGTGTCCGGTCGGTCGGCAGACAACTCACGTCCTCGACGGCGGCGAGGGGCGGTGCGCCGTCGGCGGTGAGCAGCAGGGTGGCGTCCGCGGTGCGCAGCATGGCGGCGACCCGCTGCCCGGGCAGGCGCGTGTCGACGGGCAGGTAGGCGCCGCCCGCCTTGAGGACGCCGAGGACCGCGGCGACCATGGCGGGTCCGCGGGGTGTGCGGACGGCCACCACGGACTCGGGCCCGACGCCGTGGTCGCGCAGCGTCCAGGCGATCCGGTTCGCCCAGGCGTTGAGCGCGCCGTACGACAGGGTCCCGCCGCGCCACCGCAGCGCGATGTGCCCGGGGCGGTCCCTGGCCTGCTCCTCGAAGTAGATGTGCGCCGGCCCCTCCGCGGGGAAGGGACGCGCCGTGTCGTTCCACGCCTGGAGCGCCCGCAGCCGGTGCCCGGGGTCGCCGGGAGGATCGGCGGCGAGCTCCCGGCACAGCGCGCGGAACGCGTCGAACGCCCGCTGGAGCGCTCCGTCGGGGAAATCACCGGGCACGGCGTCCCAGCCGACGGTCAGGGTGTCGCCGTCGTCGAGGGAGACGCAGTCCAGCGACACGTCGGGGGTGCAGGTGCTCCAGGGGCCCGCGGTGACGCCCGGCGGCAGCGGCAGGTCGGACAGGTCGAAGACGGACGTGTACACGATGGGGTACGAGAAGCCGGTGCCGCGGGCGGCGCGGCGGCGCTGCTCGGTGAGGGCCGGGACCCCGTCGGCCTCGGCGTCCTCGGCGAGCAGACGCTGGTAGACGGCGGCCCGCTGCCACACGGTCCGCCCGTCCGGCTCGCGGGGCAGCCAGCTGAGCGCCGTGTACTCGCCGGGCCGGGACTGCTCGGCCCGGGAGGGCCAGCGCACCACCGTGAAGGCGAACGGTTCGGTCGCGCCGGTCCCCTCCGCGCCGGCCAGGGCCTCGGCGAACGCGGCCGCGAGCAGCGCGTCGGGGGTCACGCCCGCCGCGGCGGCGCGCTTCTTCACCCGTCCCCAGTCGGGCAGCCGCGTCTCCAGCCGGATCCGGCGGGGCGGCCTGCGCTCTCCCTCCCGGCGCGCCGGGCCGCCGGACGTCAGCGGGCTCGCGGCCGGCAGCGCGTCCAGGCGTCGCCGCCAGTGCTCCCGGTGCTCCTGCGGCGTGCCGGAGCACCCGGGACCGGCTGCCGCGACAGGACGCGGGACGGCCGCCGGGTCGGCGTACAGCCGCCACAGTTCGCGGCCCAGCAGGTGGATGCTGCGGGCGTCCGCCACGACGAGGTCCACGGTCAGGTGCACAGCGGCACTCCCGTCGGCCCGCCGCACGACCCGGAGGTCGGCGTGCGGTCCGTGGCCGAGCGGGAACGGCGGCCGGCCGAGGCCGGCCCGGACGGCCCCGTCGCCCGCGCCCTCCGTCCCCGCCACGGCGTCGGCGTCGGCGTCGTCGTCGTCGGCGGCGGCGGCGGCGTCCCACGGAGCCACCTCGGCGTCCTCGCCGTCGGCGTCGTGGACGGGGACGCGCCAGTGGGCGGGCGGCTCGGGGTCGATGCGCAGGGTGCCGTCCGGCAGGGCGGTGGTGCGCAGGACGTCGTACGCCGCCATCAGGCGCAGCCAGGCGCCCGTGAGCCGGCCGAGGTCGAGGTCGCGCACCACGAAGGACTGGTGGACGTGGCAGCCCTCGGGCTCGCCGGTGCCGCTCCTGGCGACGTAGTACGACTGCTGCAAGGCGTTGGGCCGGACCGTGCGTGCCTCCCCGGGCCGCTGGGCGGCGAGCAGGTGCAGGGCGTTGACGTACGTGCTGAACAGCCGCTCCGCCCGTGCCCCGGGCAGCGCGGTCTCGGTGACGTCCCAGCGCAGTTCGAGCCTGCCGCCGCGCAGACGCAGCTGGTGGTCGAGGTGGACGCCGCTGGTCTCGCTGACGGCGTATCCGGGAGCCGCGGCGAATCCTGCGTCGGCCTCCTCGAGGTCCAGCATGCTGGTGAACACGACCGGCAGCGTCGGCGCGGCGCGCAGGGCCCTGAGCGCTTCCACCCCGCCGACGGCGGTGTGCCCGAGGTCGGTCCACAGCAGCCGGTGGACCTCGCCGGCGGCCTCGTCCACCGGTCCGCCGCCCAGTGCCTCCTCCGGCACGGGGAAGACGAGGTTGGACGTGAAGGGGCCGATGAGGCCGTCGGCGGCGGCAGGCAGCCCGGTTCGCTCGCTGACGGTGAGGACGAGGGAGAACGGACGCCGGGAGCCGCGGCCCAGAACCCGGGCGAAGACGGTGAGCAGCAGCGAGGTCGGTGACACCCCGGCCCACGCGGCGCGCCGGCGCAGTGACCGCCACTCGTGTGCGTCGAGTTCGGCGGTGAGCGGGAGGCGGCGCCCGGGGCCGGCGGGAGTGTCGAACAGGTCCGGGCCGTCCGGGAGCCGGTCGAGCCGCCGTCTCCAGTGCTCCAGCGCCGCCCGGTGGGCCGGGGTGCCGCGGCGGGCGAGCAGCGCGGTGACGCAGTCGCGTACGGAGGGTCGGCCGGCGTCCGGCTCGACGGCGCGTCCCGGTTGGCCGGTGTAGTGGCGCCACCAGTCGGCGAGCAGCAGCTCCAGGCCGCGCCCGTCGGTGAGCAGCGCGTCGACGTCCAGGTGGACGACGGACGTGCCGCCCGGCACCCAGCTGACCTCCACCGCGTACAGCGGTCCGGTGCCCGGCGCCTGGCTGCGGTGCGCCATTGCGTCCCGGATCCGCCTCACCTGGCGGTCCCGGCCCTCCTCGGTGGTTTCGTGGACGCGGAAGGGCAGTTCGGCCGCCTCGGGCGTCGTGGGGCGGACGGACTGCCGGCCGCCCGTGATCGTGGCGCGCAGCATGTCGTGGTCCCGGACCGTCTCCCGCAGCGCGGCCCGCAGCCGCTCCGGGTCGAGCCCGTCCACCTCGAACTCGCGGTACAGGTGGCAGCCGACGGAGTCGGCGGTGAACTCCGGGGCCCCGCCCACCAAGTACGCCTCCTGCAGGGCGGTCAGCCCGAACGGTTCGTGGCGGCGGCCGGGGTCCGGGCGCACCACGACGGAACCGTCGGGGCGTACGGTCACCGTTTCCTCCCGGGCGGGCACGCGTGGGCCGTCGGAGGAATCCGGTGCGACAGCTGTGCCCTCGGCTGCCGGTGAGGTGGCGGAACCGGGTGTCCGCGGGGCGGGGGGAGCGGCCGCTCCGGCCGCCGGGTGAGCATCCTGCTCGGCGCGGGCCACGGCCGCCGCTATCCGGTCGGCCAGGGCCGGTACGCCACCCGGCTCGGAGAGCCACCCCAGCGGCGCCTCGACCCCGAGTTCCTCCTGGATCTCCACCACCATCCGGGCCGCCGACATGGAGTCCACGCCGGCGGCGACGAGCGAGCGGGTGTCCTCCTCCGCCGCCTCGGCGGGGAGCAGCCGCCGCAGCAGGGCGGTCACCTCGGCCACCAGCGAGGCGTGACGGGCGGACCGGTCGCCGGGAGCACCGCCCCCCTCTCCCTCCCCTGTCCGTGCTGTGTCCTTCCCGGTCCCGCCCGTGTGCGTGCCGCCCCCGCCGGCTCCGGCTTCGTCCCCGTGCGCAACGGTCTCTCCGGTGACCTCGGCGTCCATGCCCGTGCCCTTCCGCTCCCTCGTCCGCTGTCGCGCTCTCGCGCGTGCCTGTTCGTGCGGCTCCGTCGCCCCGTGCTTCCCGTCCGCCCGTCGAGGCCCCCGCCGACCGCGGCCCGTCCGCCCGTCGCGTGCCTCTCGTCCGCCCGGCACGGACCGACGGCCGTGGGGAGCCGTTCCGTCAGTGGCCCATGGCGAGTCCGCCGTCGACGGGGACGACCGCCCCGGTCACATAGGCCGCCCGGGGCCCCGCCAGGAAGGTCACGACATCGGCCACCTCCTCGGGGGCCGCCGTGCGTCCCAGCGGGATCTGCCGCAGCAGCTCGGCGCGGCGGGCGTCGGTGAGCCGTGCGGTCATGTCGGAACGGACGTAGCCCGGCGTCACGACGTTGCACGTGATGCCTCGCGACCCCAGCTCCCGGGCGAGGGAGCGGGCCATCCCGATCAGACCGGCCTTCGCCGCGGCGTAGTTGGCCTGGCCCGCGGCCCCCGCGTACGCGCTCACCGAGGAGATGAAGATCATCCGTCCCCGCCGCATCCGCACCATGGGCCCGACCGCCCTGCGGGCAGCCCGGTAGGCGCCGGTGAGGTTGGTGTCGAGGACCTGGGTGAACGTCTTCTCGTCCATCCTCATGAGCAGGGTGTCGTCCGTGACGCCCGCGTTGGCCACCAGCACCTCGACCGGCCCGTGCAGGGCCTCCGCCTCGGTGAAGGCCCGGTCGACGGACGCCTCGTCGGTGACGTCGCAGCGCACCCCCGCCACGCCGTCGGGCACCCCGCTGCCGCGGTGCGTGGCGGCCACCCGGTCGCCCGCCGCGGCGAACGCGCGGGCGATGGCGGCGCCGATGCCGCGGCTGCCGCCCGTGACCAGTACCGACCTGCTCACCGGCTCACCACTCCCAGGCGACCAACTCGGGGTAGGGCGCGGAGAAGTGGTCGAGTTCGCCGCGCGAGACCCGGGTGGAGAACCCCGCGGCCCGTGCGATCTGACGGGTGAAGGCCGTGCGGAAGCGCTCGTCCGCGGGCAGCCCGACGGCGTCGGCGGATTCCAGCATGAGTTCGACGAAACGGTCGCGCTGCTCGTCGCTGATGCCGAGCCCCTGGTGGGCGCGGTAGATCGACTCGAAGCCGCCCAGTTCCTCGCTGTAGCGGCGCGGACCGCCCAGCATCTCGGCCAGAAAGGCGGTGAGGTGGTCCACGTGGTGGGAGCTGCCGTACCGGAAGAGCTTGCCGAGCAACTCGTCGCCGAGCACGGCCTCGTGGAAGTGCTCGGCCATCTTGCGCAGCGTGGCCTCACCGCCGACGTGCTCGAACATGGTCGCCACAACGGCCCTCCTCGCTCTGTTTCGGGACGTGTTCACGCTAGGTGGCGCGGGCGGAGGCTTCTGCTCAAGAGTGCGCAGTCGCCCCGCACCGGACGACTCCGCCGGGAGGACCCCGGTTGACCGTGCCGCGGGGGTGGGTTTTCATGAGGGCCATGTCTGGTGGATCACGGAACGCGACGGATCCGGTCCTCGTCTTCGCCACGCAGGAGGCGTGGGAGAAGTGGCTGGAGGACAATCACGCAGCCGTCCCGGGAGTCTGGCTGAGGATCCCGAAGAAGGACTCCGGACTGGACGGCGTCGACTACGCGGAGGCGCTGGAGTCCGCCCTCTGCTACGGCTGGATCGACGGGCAGAAGAAGAAGCTGGACGAGCGGCACTGGCTGCAGCGCTTCACCCCGCGGCGGCCGGGCAGCAAGTGGTCCGAGGTGAACCGCCAGAAGGCCACCGAACTCATCGAGCGGGGCCGGATGCGGGCGGCCGGTCTGCGCGAGGTGGAGAAGGCCAAGGCGGACGGCCGCTGGGAGGCGGCGTACGCCAGTCAGAGCAAGGCGACCGTACCCGACGACCTCCAGGCGGCCCTGGACGCGTCCCCGAGGGCACGTGACTTCTTCTCCACGCTCGACAGCCGCAACCGGTACGCGATCCTCTACCGGATCCAGGACGCCAAGAAGCCCGAGACCCGGGCAGCCCGCATCGAGAAGTACGTCACCATGCTCGCCGAGAACAAGAAGATCTATCCCTGACCGGTCCGGTACCGGGAGCGACCGGCGCCGGCGGCCGGCAGTCGCGGCACGGCCCGGCTGTTCCCCGGCCGACGGCCCGGGCACCCG
>NZ_JAPSKQ010000095.1:0-4789 GCF_031181555.1 Streptomyces sp.
CGTCACCCGTCACCCGGCATCCGGCACAGCGTCCGGCACCACACACCAACAAGGCCCCGATCCGGAGATCGGGGCCTTCGTTGTGGCTGGGGCCGGGGTCGAACCGGCGACCTTCCGCTTTTCAGGCGGACGCTCGTACCAACTGAGCTACCCAGCCGCGATGTTTCACGTGAAACATCAGCGGTCCTGACGGGATTTGAACCCGCGGCCTCCACCTTGACAGGGTGGCGAGCACTCCAAACTGCTCCACAGGACCAAGCGTGTCGTACGACAGTGTCGCACAGGGTGGTGCGTGCCCCCAACGGGATTCGAACCCGTGCTACCGCCTTGAAAGGGCGGCGTCCTAGGCCGCTAGACGATGAGGGCTATCGGCCCGCCTGGGCGCTTCTCAGCGCGTCGGGGACGTGAGAAGCATATGGGATGGCGGGAGGGTTCGCCAAAACGGTTTACGGAGAGGTCGCCGAGGGGGTGGCGGAGGAGGGGGTCGGCGAGGTGGTCGCGCCGGGCTGGTTCTCCTCCGGGAGGTGGCGGCTGACCTCTGCTGTCGTCAGGCCCAGGCCGCCGAGTTCGATGGAGTCCCAGGCCTGGAGGCGGCGGGTGTCGCGGTCGAAGTAGAGGATCGAGGCCTCGATCGGGTCGGGGTACTTGCCCTCGACGGCGCGCAGACCGCTGCCGCCGGTGGAGCCTTCGACGCGGAGGCGGGTGCCGTACTTCATGACCTCGGTCTCTTCGTGGTGGAGGTGGCCGGCCAGGACCAGGGGCACGGTGCCGTCGACCTCGCGGGCCGCGGACGGTTCGTGGGCGACGGCCACGTCCACGGGGGTGCCGGCGGCGCGCTGGTCGCGCAGGGCGGAGGCGAGGCGGGCGCCCGCGAGTTCCTGGGACTGTTCGGCTCCGGGCGTCCTGGAGCGGTCGGGGGTGAACTGCGGGTCGCCGGTGCCGGCGAAGCGCAGGCCGGCGAGGGTGACGGCCCGGCCGTCGTCCAGGACGTGGACGTTCTTCATGCGTTCGAGGTAGCGCTGGGTGACCAGGGAGTCGTGGTTGCCGCGGACCCAGACGTAGGGGGCGCCGAGGTCCTCGATGGGGTCCAGGAAGCCGTTCTCGGCGGCGGTGCCGTGGTCCATGGTGTCGCCGGAGTCGACGATCACGTCCACCTGGTACTGCTCCACCAGCGAGGCGATGATCTTCCAGCTGGCCGGGTTGAGGTGGATGTCGGAGACGTGCAGGACCCGGATGGTGGTCGGGTCGGGCTGGTAGGCGGGGAGGGTGGAGGTGGCGTCGTAGAGCTTGGTCACGTTGGTGACCAGGCGTGCCAGTTCCTTCTGGTAGACGTCGAACTCGGTGACGATGCTGCGGGCGTTGCCGACGAGTGAGGGGGCGGAGGAGAGCAGGCCGGAGAACTTGGGCTCGAGGACGGAGTCCGGGTTCCAGGTGGCGTAGGCGGTGCCGCCGGACGCGGCCAGGAGGGTGAGGGCGAGGCCGCCGGCGGTGAGGGCGCGGCGAGGGCGGCGGTAGACGGCGAGGCCGAGCGCGGTGGCGCCGGTGACGACGGCGACGCCGGAGCGTACGGCGAGGTCGGCGGTGCCGTGGGCGATGTCGTGGGCGACCTCGTCCTGGAGGCCGGAGAGCCGTTCGGGGTGGTTGACGAGGGCCTGGGAGCGGTCGGGGTCGAGCTGGTCGATGTTGACGTCCAGGCGGACCGGGGCGGTGTGGCTGTCCAGTTGGAGGGCGCCCAGGGGAGAGATGTTGATTTTGGTGCCACCGGTGAGGGAGGGGCGCAGCGTCATGGTGGTGTCCATGGGGCCGACGGGGACCCGGACGTTGCCGACGACGAGGAGGCCGAGCCAGGCGCCGAGGACGACCACGGTGACGAGCCCGAGGGCACGGACCAGAGGCCGGGGCCGTGGGGCGAGGGTGGTCGTCGCGGGGACGGGTCGGCCGGTGCGGTGGCGGCGGGTGAGGACGCGCGGGACCCTTCGGACGTGGTGCCGGATGTTCATGACTGCGGAGGGGACGCGGGCCATTGGTCCCGTCTGCCCAAGCACGGGGCCGGATATGCGGGGGTCCGACGCCTCTCGTACGGACGGCCCGTACCGGAGAATGGCTCTGTGCTGGAGATGACGCGTGAGATGTTCGAGGAGCTGGTCGCCGAGGCGCTGGACCGGATCCCGCCGGAGTTGACGCGGCTGATGGACAACGTGGCGGTGTTCGTGGAGGACGAGCCGCCGGCGGACGACCCGGAGCTGCTCGGGTTGTACGAGGGGACCCCGCTGACGGAGCGGGGCGAGTGGTACGCGGGGGTGCTGCCGGACCGGATCACGATCTACCGGGGGCCGACGCTGCGGATGTGCGAGTCGCGGGAGGACGTGATCGCGGAGACGGAGATCACGGTGGTGCACGAGATCGCGCATCACTTCGGGATCGACGACGCCCGGCTGCACGCTCTCGGCTACGGATAGGCCATTCGCGTGTCTTCTTGCGGGTGACGGGAGTTGGGCATGTCGTCCCAGCGCTCCGACCGGAGGTGGCCCCGTGCGCCCCTTGTACGTACCTGCCCGACTGGCCGCCACCGTGGTGGCCGTTGTCGCTGCCGCCGGTTGCATGAGCGTGGGCGGGGGTGACGCGGGCGGGGACGCCGAGCCGTCGCGCTCGGCGGGGCGGCCGGGTGGTGAGGCGCCGGACGGGGGGCCGGTGGTGTCGGGCGGCGGGGCGGGCCATGGCGCCGCGGCGGCCGGTGGCGAGCGCGGGAGCGGCACGGGCGGAGGACGCGGGGACAGGGGGAAGAAGGGCAGGGCGGGGAGACCGGCGTCCGCCGGGGCGTCGCCGTCGGCGGGGGCGAGCCGGTCCGCGCCGGCCGCCGACGGGCCGGGCGAGCCCGCCGGGCCGACGCCGGACGACCGGCCCGTGCCGCCGGTGCCCAGCCGGTCGCCCGACCCGGAGCCCACGCCGGCGCCGCCCGAGCCGTCGGCGCCGCCCGAGCCGACGGAGGCGGAGCCGTCCTCGTCGGCGCACGAGCCGCCTCAGCCGCAGTTGGCGCAGCGGGAGCCGGCGCCGGAAGCGGGGGCGCCGGTCTAGAGCCCTCTTCCTCCTCCGCCGTCCTGCGTGTCCGCCCGCCATTGCGGCCGGCTCGTCCGGGGATCACCGCGCTGACCTGCGGATCGATCCTGTGGCGAGCCCCCGGTTTGCTTTTGGGGGGTCGGGGTGCGTATGGTGGCAGATCGTTTGATCCTATTTGCCCGGCGCCACTGCAGAGCGCGCCGTGTGGCGCGTACTCTCTCCCTTGCCGTGGTGGACCGCATCGAGGCGGTCATATTGCGAATCGCGAATCACGGAGTTGACGGGCGCGTGCCGAAGAGACTCCGGAAGGTTTCGCATTCGTATGCCCATCGCCAGTACTGATCACGTCGTCGTGCCCGAGAACACCGAGGACACCGACATCACCGTCTCCACCACCCCCGAGATCACCTTCTCCGACCTGGGTCTTCCCGAGGGCGTCGTGCGCAAGCTCGCGCAGAACGGCGTGACCACCCCCTTCCCGATCCAGGCCGCGACCATCCCGGACGCCCTGGCCGGCAAGGACATCCTCGGCCGTGGCCGCACCGGCTCCGGCAAGACCCTCTCCTTCGGTCTGCCGACGCTGGCCACGCTGGCCGGCGGCCGGACCGAGAAGCACAAGCCGCGTGCCGTCATCCTGACGCCGACGCGTGAGCTCGCCATGCAGGTCGCCGACGCGCTCCAGCCGTACGGCGACGTCCTGGGCCTGAGGATGAAGGTCGTCTGCGGCGGCACGTCCATGGGCAACCAGATCTACGCCCTCGAGCGCGGCGTCGACATCCTGGTCGCCACGCCGGGCCGGCTGCGCGACATCATCAACCGCGGCGCGTGCTCCCTGGAGAACGTGCAGATCGCGGTCCTCGACGAGGCCGACCAGATGTCCGACCTGGGCTTCCTGCCCGAGGTCACCGAGCTGCTCGACCAGGTCCCGGCGGGCGGCCAGCGGATGCTGTTCTCCGCGACCATGGAGAACGAGATCAAGACCCTCGTCGACCGCTACCTCAACGACCCCGTCTCGCACGAGGTCGACGCGGCGCAGGGCGCGGTGACGACCATGTCGCACCACATCCTCGTCGTGAAGCCGAAGGACAAGGCGCCGGTCACCGCGGCCATCGCCTCCCGCAAGGGCCGCACCATCATCTTCGTCCGCACGCAGCTGGGCGCCGACCGTGTCGCCGAGCAGCTGCGGGACGCCGGGGTGAAGGCCGACGCGCTGCACGGCGGCATGACCCAGGGCGCCCGGACCCGGACGCTGGCGGACTTCAAGGACGGGTACGTGAACGTCCTGGTGGCCACGGACGTCGCGGCCCGCGGCATCCACGTCGACGGCATCGACCTCGTCCTGAACGTCGACCCGGCCGGCGACCACAAGGACTACCTGCACCGGGCGGGCCGCACGGCGCGCGCCGGGCGCACGGGCACGGTCGTGTCCCTGTCCCTGCCGCACCAGCGGCGCCAGATCTTCCGGCTGATGGAGGACGCGGGCGTCGACGCGACGCGCCACATCATCCAGGGCGGCGCGGCCTTCGACCCGGAGGTCGCCGAGATCACCGGCGCCCGGTCGATGACCGAGGTGCAGGCCGAGTCCGCGGGCAACGCGGCGCAGCAGGCCGAGCGCGAGGTCGCCCAGCTCACCAAGGAGCTGGAGCGGGCGCAGCGCCGTGCGGCCGAGCTGCGTGACGAGGCGGACCGGCTGCTGGCCCGGGTGGCGCGCGAGCGGGGTGAGGACCCCGAG
>NZ_JAPSKQ010000095.1:4889-25359 GCF_031181555.1 Streptomyces sp.
TTCCGCCGCGATGACCGGGGTGACCGCGGCGGCGACCGGGGCGGGCGTTCCTTCGACCGTGACCGCGGCTTCGAGCGCCGTGACGGCGACCGCGGCGGTTTCCGCCGGGACGACCGCGGCGACCGGGGCGGTTTCCGCCGCGATGACCGGGGCGACCGGGGTGACCGTGGCGGCGACCGCGGCGGTTTCCGCCGGGACGACCGGGGTGACCGTGGTGGGCGTTCCTTCGAGCGCCGGGACGACCGGGGCGGTTTCAACCGCGACCGCGACCGTGACCGGGGTGGCTTCCGCCGGGACGAGCGCGGCGGCCACCGGGGCAGCGACCGTCCCTTCAACCGCGACCGCCAGGGCGACCGCCCGGGCTTCCGCACCGGCGGCCACGACCGCCCGTACGGTCGCCGTGACGACCACCGCGGCGGCGGCTCCTTCGGCCGCCGCGAGGACAAGCCGCGCTGGAAGCGCAACGGCTGATCCGGTTTCACCGAGCCGTCTCGAAGGGCCCGCGCGACACCTGTCGTGCGGGCCCTTCCGCGTTCCCGCGGGGACACGTCCGGGCCCGGCTCCCCGATACCCGATCGGAGACTGGGCCACGTCCGGCTATGCTCGGGTAGGCAACATCGCCAGGGGCCCTTAGCTCAATTGGCAGAGCAGTGGACTTTTAATCCATTGGTTGTGGGTTCGAGTCCCACAGGGCCTACACATGAGCCCCCTGGATCCGGCGGCAGGGCCGGATCCAGGGGGCTTTGTCGCGCGGCGGGGGAAACCGCACGGGGCACGCTGCACGAGGTGATCCGGGTGGCCGTGGAGCAGCCGGTGCTCGTCCTGGCCGGCGAACCGACCTCCGGCCTCGACCCCAGGACCGCGAACGCCGTGATGAACGCCCTGCGTTCCTGCGCCGAGCGGGGCGCGGCCGTGCTGCTCGTCACCCACGACCCGTCGGTCGCCGGAACCCGCGACCGACGGTACGCGCTCGACGAGGGAGTGCTGTCGGCCACTCCCGGGGAGAACGCCCGCAAGGAGAACCTGGGACGAGCCGCTGGAGCCCCTGCACCGGGAAGCGCGACGGACGTTCCCCGCACAGGGCGCTGCCCACGCTCACCGTCCTGGCCGCACCGCTGACCACCTCCGCCGGGGTGGCGGCGGGTGCCGCGGGCGCCGTCGAGCGGGACGTCCCGGGATCGGGCGGGCTCACCCGGGTCGAGCTCTCCGCGTTCGCGGGTGACGCGCCGCTCCCGTCAGAAGGCGTGCGGCCCCTCCTCCGGTTCCGTGGGGGGCGTGCGGGCGACCGGGGTGAGGCGGTGGTGGGCCGCGCGGGCGTGGGCCAGGCGGGAGACGGCCGTGCCGACGAGTGCGGCGACGAGCAGGCAGGTGAGCCAGAAGGTGTCGCGGGGGCCGGTCCAGGAGAGGGTGCCCGCGGGCGGGACGGCGAAGCCGTTGAGGAACAGCCAGCACAGGACGGCCGTACCCGGGGCCGCGGCGAACCGGGCGTACACGCCGAGGACGGCGGCCAGCAGGGACAGGGCGATCAGGGCGAGTCCGGGGTGGTCGGTGCCCACGACCGTGTTGAGCAGCGCCACCAGCGCCGACGCACCGCCGAGGGCGCCGGCCCACACCAGCGGTGTGGCGACGGGCCGGGGGACCGGCTTCGGCCCGGTGCCGAGGGGCACCCACTCGATCATGCTGACGCTCCCCTTCCGGTCTCCCCGCCGCCGACCGTCGGGAGGGCGGTCGGATGTCCCGGCGGGCGAGGCGTTGGCCCGAGCGGATTGTCCCACTTTCCGCTCCGCGCGGCTTCGAGAGCCGGTGTTCGGGGTGTCGGCCGGAGTGGCAGCAGGGAGTGACCGGACGGAAGCGTCGAACGAGACGGTCGCACAGTCGTCACACGGACGGCGGATGACGGAAGGCGGCGGCAGGCGGTCGGCGACCGGGACGCGGGGCGGTGACGGGGCTCAGCGCGGAGGGCGGCGGCGGGGGCCGCCCGTCCGCCGCCGGTCCGGGTCGAGCAACTGGACGGCGATTCCGCTCAGGACCAGTCCCGCCGCGATGAGCAGCCCGTCGGGGAGGACCACGCCCGCGATCAGCATGCCGACCCCGATCCCCAGCACCCACCAGGCGCGCGTGTGCCGGTACTCGCGGGGGCGGGCGGGTCGGCCGGCGGACAGCGAGCGGGCGAAACGACGGTCCTCCCGCTCGAGTCGGGCCGCGAGATCGACGAGACGCTCGTCGTCGGACTGGGGCACGGCTCCTCCTTCCCGGCCGGTGGCAGCCCGCCGGTGACGGCGACGACCGGCCCCTGGGGCACCGCCGGACGCCGGTCCTGTGACGCGGGGGTGCGAGAGGCGAATCGCCGGACTGCCGAACTCGGCCCGGTACAAAGGAGTTTGCCCGTATGTCGACGCTGTCACCCGGCCGGTCCGAATGCCCCGGCATCGTCCATCGCCGCCGGCTCCGGCCATCGGTCCCGGCACCCATCCCGCGGGGGCGGGGGCCGTACGCGGACCGCCGTGGTGCCCGGCGCGGCGGACGGACATGGGGACCGTTCCGGAGGGCGCACGGCTCGCCCGGCGCACACAGGACGCCCACCGCCGCCGAGCACACCGGACCTGTTGTCAGACTTGACCCGAATCCGAATCCGAATCCGAGCCCGAATCCGGACCGCACGCCCGCACCGGCCGTCCCGCCGCCCCACCCGCCGTCCCACCGCTGTCCCGTCCGCCGTCCCCGCCCCGCTTGGAGTGCGCCGATGCCCCACCCGTACGTCCTGCTGTCCGCCGCCGTCTCCCTGGACGGCTACCTGGACGACACCGGCCCCGAGCGGCTGCTGCTGTCCGGGCCGGCCGACTTCGACCGGGTCGACGAGGTGCGGGCCTCGGTGGACGCGATCCTGGTCGGCGCCGGCACGATCCGGGCCGACAACCCGCGCCTGCTGGTCAACTCGCCCGAACGGCGGGCCCTTCGGGTCACCCGGGGCAGGCCCGAGTATCCGCTCAAGGTCACCGTCAGCGGCTCCGGCGACCTGGACCCGACGGCGCTGTTCTGGCACACGGGGGGCGAGAAGGTCCTCTACACGACCGACGAGGGCGCCGAACGGGCCCGCGCCCACGGTCTCGCGGCCGATGTCGTCCCGCTCGGCCCCGAGGTCGACTGGCGGCGGCTCCTGGAGCACCTGTACGCCGTACGCGGGGTCCGGCGGCTCATGGTCGAGGGCGGCGGCCTGATCCACACCCAGCTCCTCACCCAGGGCCTCGCCGACGAACTCCAGCTGGTCCTCGCCCCGCTCTTCGTCGGCGACCCGGACGCCCCCCGCCTCTTCGGCCCCGGCTCCTACCAGGGCGGCCGGCTGCGGCTGCTCGAGACCCGCGCCGTCGGCGACGTCGTCCTGATGCGTTACGAGCCCACCGCGCCCGGCACCGGTGAGCTGCCCTCCGCCGCCGACCACCACTGGCTGGCCCTCGCCTGCGACCTCGCGGACCGGTGCCCGCCGTCCGAGACGGCGTTCAGCGTGGGCGCGGTGGTGGTCGCGGCCGACGGTACGGAGCTGGCACGGGGCCACTCCCGGGAGGGCGGGGATCCGGTGGTGCACGCGGAGGAGGCGGCACTCGCCAAGATCGACCCCACGGATCCCCGGCTCGCGACCGCCACCGTGTACTCCAGCCTGGAACCCTGCGCCCGGCGCGCGTCCCGGCCGGCGCCCTGTGCCCGGCTGATCCTGGACGCGGGGGTACGGCGGGTGGTCACGGCCTGGCGCGAGCCGGACACCTTCGTGCAGGGCGCCGACGGCAGCGGGGTGCTGGTGGACGGGGGTGCCGCCGTCGTCGTCCTGCCGGAGTACGAGGAGCGGGCCCAAGCGCCGAACGGCCATCTGATCGGCCGCTGAGGAGGGCCGGAGACCAGGGGTGCGCTGAGCGTCCCGCGCATGACGTACACTGGTGTCATACCGACGCGGGGTGGAGCAGCTCGGTAGCTCGCTGGGCTCATAACCCAGAGGTCGCAGGTTCAAATCCTGTCCCCGCTACTGAAGGCCGAGGGCCGGAATCCGAAAGGGTTCCGGCCCTCGGTGTTTTCCGCACGCACCACCCTCACCGAACGTGACCGGTCCACCTCGCTGTGCATAACAACTGACACACTGTCAGAAACCGACGGGCGTCTGAGGCCGGGTCAACTCGCCCGTTTTGGGGAAGTACTGGCGGTTAAGTCCATGCGGAAATCGTGAACGATCAAGTGGAACGGCTTGGAATCATGCCCTCGCTTCTATTAACGTTCGATAACGCAGCGCGGTCGTCCCAGCCGTCACAGAAGTCGGCTCCGTGCGCACGCGCCGAATCCCGCAAGGGAACCGGGGAACCACCACCATGGGGTGAATCGCGTGGATACCGCCGTGGGAACACGGCTCGTATACGCGCGTAGGAGACCTTCCTGCTCCGAACCCGTCAGCTAACCCGGTAGGCGGTGAAGGAAGGAAAGGAGCGCGCCCACGTGGCGTCCAACCGGCCTGCCCCCGAGGCCCCGTTCATGCCGAGCCAGCGCGACGGCGAGACCTTCGGCTACGGCGGCGTCCGCAGCGACGAGGGCCCCTTCGAGGAGTGGAACCCCACCGCGGAGTCCGTCCGCCCGGTACGCGGCCGGCACCGCGTCAGCAAGCAGCGCGGCGGAGGGCTCGCCCGCAGCTCCACCGTTCTGGGCGTCGGCGTCATCGCCGCGGTGGGCGCGGGCGGCATGGCCAGCGCCCAGGCCGGCAAGCCGCCGGTCTCGATCTCCATGCCCGACCTCCCCAACGTGGGTTCCCTCATCTCCGACGAGGAGGAGCCCGCCGGTTCCGCCACTCCGCTCAGCGACATCGGCATGACCGGTGTCGACACCGAGCAGGGCGCCGCCGACGCCGGTGAGGCGCTGCGCGCCCGGATCATGGCGCAGGTCGAGCAGCAGCAGGACCAGGCCGAGAGCAAGGCCGCCGCGGAAGCCGCCGCCGCTGCCGAGAAGGCCGCCGCGGAGGCCGCCGCCAAGGCGGAGAAGGAGGCCGAGGCCAAGGCCGCCGCCGCGAAGAAGAAGGCGGAGGAGGAGGCCAGGAAGAAGGCCGAGGCCGAGCGCCTCGCCGAGCTGGCCAAGCAGTACGCGCTGCCGACCTCCTCGTACACCCTCAGCTCGACCTTCGGCCAGGCCGGCGCCTACTGGTCCTCCGGCTACCACACCGGCCTCGACTTCGCCGCGCCCACGGGCACCCTGATCAAGGCGGTCCACACCGGCACGATCACGTCCGCCGGCTGGGACGGCTCCTACGGCTACAAGACCGTGCTGACCCTCGAGGACGGCACCGAGATCTGGTACGCCCACCAGTCCTCCATCAGCGTCAGCGTCGGCCAGAAGGTCAACACCGGCGATGTGATCGGCCGCGTCGGCTCCACCGGCAACTCCACCGGGGCCCACCTCCACCTGGAGGTCCACCCCGACGGCTCCACCTCGGGCGTCGACCCGCTGGCGTGGCTGCGCGACAAGGGCCTCACCCCCTGAGACCCGCCGCCCCCTGAACCCGGCAGTCCCGACGGCGCCCCCCGACGCCAGGGCTGCCGGTCCGGTGGTGCCGCGGCGTCCCCGGCACACCGCGGCCGCAGGCCCCTCGGGGCCCATCGCCCGACGGCTCAGGAACGGTAAGGGTTCGGCTGATACGCCGGGTACGGGTGCGCCTGCGGTGGGTGCCCGTACCCATGGGGTGCCTGAACTCCATGGACCCCAGGGGTCCCGTGCATCCCGTACATCCCCTGAACCCCGTACCCCCCGTAGGCCCCGTGAACCCCGTGCATCGGCCACGGCGGGACGGCGACCGGAATCGGCGGCGCGGTGGCGCGGGCCGCGTGGTCCAGCGCCGGGCGGGCCGCCTCCCGGCGGTGCCACAGCTCCAGCAGCAGCTCCCGTTCCCGTTCGACGAAGTCCGTCCCCGCACGGCCGAGCCGCCCCCGGTGCCGCAGGAACGCCAGCGAGGTCGCGTACGCCTCGTACTGCGCCACCGCCCGCGCCACCGCCTTCCCCCCGTGCCGGCGCGCGTACTGCCGGGCGACGCGCCGGGCGCGCATCGAGCCCAGGGCGAACGGCTCCGCCGGCGTCAGCCAGCCGGCCAGGGCGTACGCCGGCAGTTCCGCCCGGACCGTCCGCAGCTCGCGCTGCCGCGTCCACACCACCAGCCAGGTCAGCACGCCGAACGCCGGCACCATGAACGCCAGGTACACGGCGAAGAACCCGTAGTCGCCCAGCGTCGAGGACCCGTTCCACAGCGCGTGCATGCCCATCGCGAGCAGCAGCCCGGCCGGCGGCGGCAGCACCCGCCGGACCCGCTGCCGCTGCGTGGAGAGCGCGGAGATCCCGAACCCGATGCCGGTGAGCACGGTGAACAGCGGGTGCGCGAACGGCGACATGACGATGCGGACGAAGAACGTCGCCGCGGTGACCGAGGCGATGCCGCTGCCGCCGGTCACCTGGTCGGTGCCGAAGGCGGTGCCGAGGTAGAGGATGTTCTCGGTGAACGCGAAGCCGGTGGCGGTGACCCCGGCTATCACCACGCCGTCGAGGATCCCGGTGAAGTCGCGTCTGCGGAAGAGGAAGACCAGCAGCACGGCGGCGGCCTTCGCGGTCTCCTCCACGACGGGCGCTATGACGGTCGCGCCGAGCGTGTCCGCGCTCGACGGATCGGCCGTGGCCGTCGCTATCCACCGGGTGGCGAAACTGTTGGCCACGATCGCTATGAGCGCCGCCGCGCAGGCGCCCCAGGCGAAGGAGAACAGCAGGTTCCGCCAGGGCCCCGGCTCCACCCGGTCCAGCCACCGGAAGGCGGCTATGAGCAGCGGCACGGGAAGCACCGCGAGCCCCAGCCCGACCAGGAACCCCTCCGTGCCGGTCTGCTCGCGCACCAGCGCCAGGATGACCAGCCCCGACAGCGCGAGCAGGGCGATCAGCGCTCCGTAGCGCACCCAGGGCCGCTGCCACCAGTGCGCGTGCCGGAGCACACCGCCGGGCCGCGGGGGCACGCCACCGGGCTGCGGTGTCGCGCCGGGATACGTCGGGTAGGGAGGGCTGCTGGCCACGGAAGGGACCCTAACGAGACGAGGGCGCTGCCCGCAGGAGCGCGAAGTGGGCTCAGGCGCCGGTGGGGGGCTGGTCGGAGCGCTGTGCTCCGGGTCGGTCGCCGTGCTGTACGCGACGGAAGAGCAGGTCGTTCACGACATGACCCTTGTCCAGCCCCTGGCTCTCGAAACGGGTCAGCGGCCGGAACGGCGGTCGCGGCGCGAAACCGCCGTCGGCCCGGGTGTTCTCGAAGTCGGGGTGCGCGGTCAGCACCTCGAGCATCTGCTCGGCGTACGGCTCCCAGTCGGTGGCGCAGTGCAGCACCGCACCCGGCTTGAGCCGGGTCGCCGCCAGGGAGAGGAACGCGGGCTGGATCAGCCGCCGCTTGTGGTGCCGCTTCTTGGGCCACGGGTCCGGGAAGTAGACGCGCAGCCCGTCGAGGGAGTCGGGGGCGAGCATCTCGCGCAGGAGGATGATCGCGTCGCCGTTGCCGACGCGGACGTTGGTCAGGCCCTGCTGGTCGGCGAGGTTGAGGAGGTTGCCCTGGCCGGGGGTGTGGACGTCCACGGCGAGGATGTTGGTGGCCGGGTCGGCGGCGGCCATCGTCGCGGTGGCCTCGCCCATGCCGAAGCCGATCTCCAGGACCACCGGGTTGTCGTTGCCGAAGAACTCCGCGAGGTCGAGCCGGTGCCGGCCGTCGATGTCGAAGCCCCACTTGGGCCACAGCCGCTGCAGCGCGTCCGCCTGCCCGGCGGTCACCCGGCTGCGGCGCGGCTGGAAACTCCGGATGCGCCGCTCGAAGTGCGACCCGGCGGGATCGGCCCTCGGCCCGTCCGGGAACCGCGGCTCACCCTTGGCCCGGGTACGGCGGATCGAGGCACCGGGCGCGTGCGCGGGGTGCGGGGCTTCGGGGGTGTTCACGGAGTCAGACACAGTGCTGTCGATTTTACGGGGGTACGGCCGGCGGACGGCCGGCGTGCCCTTCACCGCCCCGGCCCCTCCAGCTCCGCCAGCGCCCGCCGCGCGACCTCCCGTCCGATCGGCAGGGATGCCGTCGCCGCCGGTGAGGGCGCGTTGAGCACGTGGACCGCCCGCGGGGTCTCCTGGATCAGGAAGTCGTCGGCCAGGGTGCCGTCCCGCAGCACCGCCTGGGCGCGCACCCCGGCCGGCGCCGGCACCAGGTCCTCCTCCCGCACCGCGGGCAGGAGCCTGCGCACCGCCCGGGTGAAGGCGGCCCTGGACAGGGAGCGGTGCAGCTCGCCGGTGCCGTACCGCCAGTGGCGGCGGGCCAGCTGCCAGGAGCCCGGCCAGGTCAGGGTGCCCGCCAGCTCGCGCGGACGCACCGTGCGCCAGTCGTAGCCCTCGCGGGCCAGGGCCGGTACCGCGTTGGGGCCGACGTGGACGCCGCCGTCGATGCCGCGCGTGAGGTGGACGCCGAGGAAGGGGAACGCCGGGTCGGGCACCGGGTAGACCAGGCCCCGCACCAGCTCCGGCCGGGCCAGCTCGTAGTACTCGCCCCGGAAGGGCACGATGCGCACGCCGGGCTCGTCCCCCGTGAGGCGGGCGATCTCGTCGCAGTGCAGCCCGGCGCAGTTCACCAGCACCCGGCCGCGTACGACGTCACCGGAGGCGGTGCGGACGGCGACTCCGCGGTCGGGCCGGCGGTCGACGCGGGTGACCCGCGCCGCGTAGCGGATCTCCGCGCCCGAGGCCTCGGCCAGGTGCCGGGCCACGGCGGTGAAGTCGCAGATGCCGGTGGTGCCCACGTGGATGGCCGCCAGGCCCTCGACCTCCGGCTCGTACTCCGCGATCTGCGCGGCGCCCAGTTCGCGGACCGTGAGGCCGTTCTCCCGGCCGCGCTGGACCAGGGCGTGCAGGCGCGGCAGCTCGTCGCGCGCCGTGGCGACGATCAGCTTGCCCGTCACGGCGTGCGGGATGTCGTACTCCGCGCAGAACTTGACCATCTCGGCGGCGCCGCGCACCGCGTACCGGGCCTTGAGCGAGCCGGGGCGGTAGTAGATGCCGCTGTGGATGACGCCGCTGTTGCGGCCCGTCTGGTGCCGGGCGGGGCCGGACTCCTTCTCCAGCACGGTGACCCGCGTGCCCGGCGCCGCGCGGGTGATCGCGTACGCCGTCGACAGCCCGACGATCCCGCCGCCGATCACCAGCACGTCGCAGTCGTACGCCCGCCGCACCTGCACCACCTCCTGGCTCCGATAGTGCACTGCGCCACTGACAACGCCTTCAAACCCGCGGGGCGGCCCGTCAGGGCGGTGTCATCCGGCCGGGGCCATCAGGAGCGGACGGGCGCGCTCGCGCAGCTCGACCACGCGGGGTTCGTCGCCGTAGGGCTCCAGACGGTGCAGGAGGTCCTTGACGTACTCGGTGGTGCGGGCCGACGAGATGCGGCCCGCCACCTCCACCGCGCGGACGCCCTGTTCGCAGGCCGCGTCCAGGTTGCCCGACTCCAGTTCGGCGACCGCCGAGACGACCAGCCTCAGGCCGTGCGAGCGCACGAACTCCTCCGTCGGCTTCGACAGCGCCTGCTCGGTGAAGCGGCGGACCTGGCGGGGCGCCTTGAGGTCGCGGTAGCACTCCGCGGCGTCGGCGGCGAACCGGTCGTAGCCGTAGAAGCCGAGCCAGGACGGGTCGTTGTCGCCGGGGCGGGAACGCTCCAGCCAGCCCTCCGCCGCCTTCAGGGCGGTGCCGGCGGCCTGGGCGTCTCCCGCGCGCGCGTGCGCGCGTGCCTCGACGAGGCGGAAGAAGCTCATGGTGCGTGCGGTGGCCAGGCCCCGGTTGCGCTCCAGCGCGGCCTGGGCGAGGTCCACGCCCTCGTCGCCGAAGCCGCGGTAGGTCGCCTGGAGGGACATGGACGCCAGGACGTAACCGCCGAGGGGCACGTCGGCCGCGGCACGGGCCAGGCGCAGGGCCTGGATGTAGTAGCGCTGGGCCGCCTCCTGCTGGCCGGTGTCGAAGGCCATCCAGCCCGCGAGGCGGGTGAGTTCGGCGGCGGCGCCGAAGAGCGAGCGGCCGACGTCGTCGGAGTAGGAGCCGAGCAGCAGCGGGGCCGCCTCGACCCTCAGGCATTCGGGGACCATCGACGAACGCCAGTCGCCGCCACCGTACTTGGAGTCCCAGCGGCGGGCGTCCTCGGCGGCCTCCCGCAGTTTGCGCACATCGCTGTGGCCGACTTTGATCGGTGCGCCGGGGCCCTCGGACGGGTTCACCTCGCGCGCCACCGAACTGTCGGCCGGGGTTATCAGCCATCGTGAGGCGGGCGTTGCGTATGCGCTGACCGCGAAGGAACCGGCCAGTGACTGCCAGATGCCGCCGGCTCCCGCCCTGCGGCCGGCGAGGTCCAGCCGGTACAGCTCCGTCGCGGACCTCACCGCCTGTCCGACGTCCCGGGGGAAGGCGAGGCCCACTTCGGGCGCGGGGTCCGCGTCCGCCAGGCCGATCTCGTGGAGCGGCACCGGACGGCCCAGCTTCTGCCCGATGGCGGCGGCTATCAGGTGCGGGGCCGCACCCTGCGGCACCATTCCCTTCGACACCCAGCGCGCCACCGACGTCTTGTCGTAGCGAAGCGTCAGTCCCCGCTGTGCGCCGAGGTCGTTGACGCGCCGCGCGAGGCCTGCGTTGGAGATTCCCGCGAGGGCGAGAACGGCGCCGAGCTTTTCGTTCGGCCCGCGTTGCTCCCTGGACATGCGCCACCCCTCGACACAGACGGCTGCCGCGCTGGCATAACCGTGCGGCATTCGTAAACCCAGCGTAGTTCGCCGCATCCCAAGCGTTAAGGGGCATTCTTCCGGATGGCGGGATTGTGGTCCGTACTGAAGTGCGGGTCCGATACGCGCAGTTGCGGTGTGCTCCCGGTGTGTGGCCGTGCGCCCGTGCGTGCGCTCTTCTCCGGCCATCGGGGGAGCGGTTCCATGGTCCGTGCGTGGGTCGGCCCGCTGTACTGGATCCGGCGGGCTGGGGGACACCGCCGCCTTCATCCCCGCGGGCGGTGGAACGGTCCGGGAGGCGTGCTCCGTCTCCCGGACCGCGCGACCGCGCGGCGGTGCGCAGAGCCTGTACGGAGCGTGTTCGGGACGGTGTCCGCCGCTTCGATTTGGCTGAAAACAAACCATGGTGTTCCCGGACTATCCCCTTGTCTACCAAGGCAGTTGAGGGCGCGTTGGGGGTTTTGGGGGCGCGCTGTGGGGGCGCATTCGCGTCGCAGCGGTGTGGGGAGTTGCGCGGCGGCGCTCGGCGATCTCCTCGTGGTGGGTCGGGGGTCCGTCCCGGGGTGGTGTATCCGCCGGGGCGCGTTCGACGGAGCACACACGGCTCCGGCACGCCTCCTGAGCGCCTCCTTCATGGCAGCATGGGGAACCGGTTCGTACGGTGCACTGGTTGTCCACGGTCTGTGGGGGCGTCGATGCGGTGGTTGGTGGGATGGAGCAGCACCGCCGCGGGAGCCGTGGGGTTCGGCTCCGCCGGTGCCACCGGGGCCGACGGCGAGACCCTGCAGCCCGTGGGTTCCCAACTGCTGTGGGGTGACCCCGACCCGCTGTGGGCGGTCGGCGACTGGCGCCCCGACGAGGTACGGGTGGTCACGGCCGACGACCGGACCAGGATCGCCGTCCTCGGTACCTGCGGTGCCTCCGACGAGCAGCTGCGCGTCGCGCTGTTCGCCGCGCGCGGCGGAGCGCTGAGGCACCTCACCGCCTGGCCGGGCAGCTACACCGCCGTCGTCCAGGTGGGCCGCCGGGTCACCGTCTGCGGCGACCTCGCGGGCGCCCGGCCGGTGTTCTACACCCCCTGGGCGGGCGGCACGGCGTACGCGACCGCCGCGCTGCCGCTCGCCGATCTCATCGAGGCCAACCTCGACTTCGGGCACCTCGCCGCGCTGCTCGCCGCGCCGGACGTACCGGCCGCGCTGCACGACTCGACCCCGTACGACGGCGTGAAGCGCATTCCGCCGGGGCACGCGCTGATCCTGCGCGCGGGGGCGCGCGAGGTCGCCGGGTACGAGCCCGTCGCCTCGCTCGCGGTCGCGGCGCCTCCCGCCGACCCCGACCGGGCGGTGGACGCGGTGCGGGACGCGCTGGTCGAGGCCGTGCGGACGCGGCTGGCCGCGCCCCGGCACGTCCCGGGCGCGGACATCGACCCCGGGCCCGTTCCGGGCATGGGGCCCGCCGAGCGGCGCGCGGCGCGCGGGATGCCGGTGCCGGGGATCGGGGCCGACCTGTCCGGGGGACCGGCGTCCGGGACGCTGGCGTTGCTGGCGGCGGGACTGCCCGGGAGGCCGGGGACCGTCCTGGGGCACGGCACCGGGGCGGGGGAGCGGCTGCTGGCCGTCACCTTCAACGACCTCGCGACGGCGGGCGGTGCGGACGGGGGCCGGGACGACGGCGAGCTGGAGCGGGCCGGGGCGCTGGCGGCGAATCCCCGGCTGCACCATGTCGTGGTCGCGGGCGGGGAGGAGACCCTCCCCTACGTCGATCTGGACGGTCCGCTGACCGACGAGCCGGGACCCTCGCTGGTGTCGGTCGCGCGGCACCGGGCGCGGCTGGCGGCGGGCAGCGCGGACCACTTCACGGGGTACGGGGCGCGGCAGGTGCTGGACGCGCATCCGGCGCGGCTCGCCGACCTGCTGATGGACCGCAAGCGGCGGCACCTGGTGCGGCCGGTCGCCGCGCTGGCCAAGGCGGACGGCTCCGTGATGGTTCCCGCGCGCGTGTACGCGGCGGCGCGGCGGCTGGCGCGTACGCCCTACCGGGCGGGGCTGGAGAGCCTCGCGGAGCGGCTTCTGCACCGACGGCTGGACGGTGACGGCCCCGGGGGCGCGGGGGATGCCTCGCTGGCCGCGCTGACCTGGGGGAGACCCGGGCCGGCGGCGCGGTGGCTGACCGGTGAGGCGCTGGCTGAAGTATCGGTTCGCCTCCAGGCGTCGACGCGGCGGTCCGAGGTGGGGCCGGGGCAGCGGCCCGGTGACTTCCGGGCGCGTGCGGCGCTGGCTCGGCACGCGGCGGATCTGCGGGTGCTGGAGCAGGCCGCCGAGATCCGGTTCCAGCGGTTGCATGCGCCGTTCCTCGACAACCAGGTCGTACGGGCGTGCCGGGCGCTGCCGGAAGCGCTGCGGGTGCGGCCGGGGGCGCGGGCGTCGATTCTGCGGTCGGTGCTGGAGGGCGCGGGCGTGCGGGAGCTGCCGGCCGGGTGGGGGGCGCCGACGTCCCGGGCCAGCGCGGCGGTCGCGGCACGGGCCGGGCTGCGGGTGGCGGCGGACGGGCTGATGGCGTTGTTCGACACGCCGCTGCTGGCGGAGGCGGGGCTGGTCGAGGCGCGGGTGGTGCGCAAGGCGCTGCGGGGGGCGGCGGAGGGGGAACCGCTGCCGCTGGACGGGCTGGCGGAGCTGGTCGCGCTGGAGCTGTGGCTGCGGCGGTTGCTGGCGCGCAGGGGGACGTGCTGGACGGGGACGCCGGCGCGGCAGCGGGCGGTGCCGGGAGGGATCGCGCCGCAGCGCGGGGCGTTGGGCGCGGGTGCGGGAGGACGGCGGGCGTAGGAGACGTCTGCGGTGGGCTGTGCGTGCGCCTGCGGTGCGTGTGCGGGTGGGGGTGCGCGTCGGATGCCTGCGGCGCGGCCGCGGCTCCGGTGGGGGCCGGTGCAGCGCCTCCGGTCCGGCGGGGGGACGGGGCGGGGGTGCCCGTCCTCGGTCCGGCGCGGGATCGGTGACTCGGCGGGGCGCGGTCGTTGACGCGCCGGCCGCTGCGGGCGGACGCCCCCGTCCCGTCCCCTTCCCGCCGTACGCGGCTGCCGGCCCGTCTCCCGCGGGTGTCCGTGCCTCCCCCGAGCTCTCCGAGCAGGGGGCACCCCCGGGCGGCACGGGTGGGCGGCGGGGGTCCCCCGCTCGGGCGAAGCCGGGAGTGGGGGAGGCACCCCGTACCGCCCGGGCCGCGCACCCCGCCCCGGCCCGCACCCACTCCGGTCGACCGGCCGACGCCGGGTCCCGCATCCCGCCCGCACCGACCCCGAGCGGGAGCTCCCCGGTGGCTCGCCCTACGCCGGGCGCGACCGCAGGCCCTCCAGCAGGATGTCCAGCAGGCGGGCCGAAGCCGCTGCCTGCTGGGTCGCGTCCGGCAGGGAGGGGGCGGCCGTGGCGATCACCAGGAGGACGTCCGACACCGACACGTCGGGGCGGAGTTCGCCTGCGGCGCGGGCCCGTTCCACCAGCTGGCCCACCACGTCGAGGAGCTGCGCCGTGCCGGAGTCCTCGGGCGCGGCGGCCGTCGGGTCGTCGGGCACCAGCCGCAGTTCACCCGCGGCCGGCTGGGTCCGCTGCTGCGGCACGCGCGCGTGGTCCGACAGGTCGTGCTCCTCCGCCACACCCACCCGCAGCACCTGCGGCGGCAGCAGCCGCCCGGCGCCGGAGGCGACCGAGGTGCGCAGGAAGCGGGACAGCGCCGACCACGGCTCGTCCTCCTGGCCGAGCGCCGCACGCGCCTGGTCGGTCAGCCGGGAGGTCTCCTCCTCGGCGATCCGCCGCACCAGGACGTCCTTGCTCGGGAAGCGCCGGTACACCGTGCCCACGCCGACCCGTGCCCGGCGTGCCACGTCCTCCATCGGCGCGCCGTAGCCCAGCTCGCCGAAGACCTCGCGCGCGGCACGCAGTACGTGCTCCAGGTTGCGCTGGGCGTCCACGCGCAGCGGTGTCGTGCGCGCGCCGTCCGCGCGTCCGCTGCCCGTGGGCGCGCTCATCGCGGCGCCGGTCGCGACAGCGGACGCGGAAGACCAATGAGAGTCCTGAACATGCATGTGTGTTCCCCCGGTAATGACGTCTCCCCCCGGAGACTTCTCCCCGCCATTGATGGCCGGGGCGTGCGGGACGAACCCGGCTGCCGAATCCGCCCGTCGCGGACCCGACGAGCGCATCCCCCTGCACCCCGTCGACACACGAACATAGTTGAGAGGAAGTCAATTCAGAAGGGGCACGTTCCGCACGGAGCGCCCCCCGATCGGAGTACGGGTCGCATACGTCCCGTATGTGACTGCGGGCCGTGCCTGATCCACCCCATCTGACCTGCGTGGATACTGCTCACGGTCGGTGAATCGGCCAACCCCGGACACCCGGCCCTCCGGTCACACAATCGCGTCGAGGCTGTGGACAAACGCAAGCGGCGGGTGCGTCATGGGATGGTGAAGGAACGTGCGCGCATTCTCGTTGTCGGCGGCGGCTACGTCGGGATGTACACGGCCCTGCGCCTGCAGCGGAAGCTGAAACGGGAACTCGGACGGGGCGAGGCCGAGATCACGGTCGTCACCCCGGATCCGTACATGACGTACCAGCCCTTCCTCCCCGAAGCGGCCGCCGGCGCCATTTCCCCCCGGCACGTCGTCGTACCGCTGCGCCGCGTCCTCGGCCGGTGCCGCATCGTCATCGGCGAGGTCATCGCCGTCGATCACGCGCAGCGCACGGCGACCCTCACGACGCTCGCCACCGAGGAGGAGGGCACCGGGGGGCGGCGGCTCGCGTACGACGAGCTGGTGCTCGCCCCCGGTTCCGTGTCGCGCACGCTGCCGATCCCGGGCCTCGCCGACCACGGCATCGGCTTCAAGACCGTCGAGGAGGCCATCGGGCTGCGCAACCACGTCCTCGAGCAGATGGACATCGCCTCCTCCACCCGCGACCCGGCCCTGCGGGACGCCGCCCTCACCTTCGTCTTCGTCGGCGGCGGGTACGCCGGTGTCGAGGCGCTCGGCGAGCTGGAGGACATGGCCCGCTACGCCGCGCGGTACTACCACAACATCCGGCCCGAGGACATGAAGTGGATCCTCGTCGAGGCCTCGGACCGGATCCTGCCCGAGGTCGGCGAGGAGATGGGCCGCTACACGGTCACCGAACTGCGCCGCCGCAACATCGACGTGCGCCTGGAGACCCGTCTGGAGTCCTGCGCGGACCGGCTCGCCGTGCTCAGCGACGGCTCCCGCTTCCCCACCCGCACGGTCGTGTGGACGGCCGGGGTCAAACCGCACCCCGTCCTCGCCGCCACCGACCTGCCCCGGGACGAGCGCGGGCGGCTGAAGTGCACCGCCGAGCTGTCCGTCGAGGGCACCACGCACGCGTGGGCGGCGGGAGACGCCGCCGCCGTCCCCGACGTCACGGCCGCGGAACCCGGCCGGGAATGCGCCCCCAACGCTCAGCACGCCCTGCGCCAGGCCAGGGTCCTCGGCGACAACATCGCGCACTCCCTGCGCGGCGAACCCCTGGAGACGTACGCCCACAAGTACGCCGGGTCCGTCGCCTCCCTGGGCCTGCACAAGGGCGTCGCCCAGGTCTACGGGCGCAAGCTCAAGGGCTACCCCGCGTGGTTCATGCACCGCACCTACCACCTCAGCCGGGTCCCCACCTTCAACCGCAAGGCGCGCGTGGCCGCCGAGTGGACCCTCGCCGGGCTCTTCAAACGGGAGATCGTCTCCCTGGGGTCACTCGAGCACCCACGAGCGGAGTTCGAACTGGCGGCCGGTGGAAAGCCTTCTCAAGACCCTCCGCACAACCCGAAGGGGTCGTCCTGACCGGACCCAGGAACTCCGGCTGTTGGCCCGGCGTCTGACGGATGTCGGCCCGGTCGGCACCCTGCCAGACTGGTCCACCACCGCGGGCGGGCCGCAGCCCGCTCCCGGTGCGGCCCCGGGGCCCCGGCCGGTCCCGGTTTCCGGCCGCCGACAACTACACGAGGCAAGGATTCGTGAACTTCACGCGCTGGAGCGCCCGGCTCCCCGGAACGCAGCGCCGCGCCGCAGCGCGGACCGAGCACGCGGTCTCCCCGGACCGGCGGGGAGAGGGCTCCGTGCCCGCGGCCCGCGCCGAACAACTCACCGACGACACGCGGCCCGTGCCGGCCGTCGACGAGCTGAGGGTGCGCGAGGTCCTGGACCACGTCCCCTCCCTCGTCGCGCTGGTCCACGGCCCCGACCACCGCATCGCCTACGTCAACGACGCCTACCGGGCGGCCTTCGGCGACCGCCCGATCGGCGCTCCCGCGCGCGAGGCGCTCCCGGAGCTCGACGAACTCGGCCTGCTGCCCCTCCTCGACCAGGTCCTGCGCAGCGGCAAGCCCCGCACGGTCAAGTCCCGCAAGGCCCCCGACGGCCGCTCCTACACCTTCACCTGCACCCCGGTCACCGAGGGGGAGGGCGGCGGACGCGGCGCGCTGGTCTTCGCCACCGACGTCACCGACCACGCCGAGGCCGCCGCACGCCTGCGCGCCAGCGAACGCCGCCAGCGCGAGACAGCCGTCACCCTCCAGCGCTCCCTGCTCCCCCAGGAGCTCGAGGAACCCGACGACCTGCGCATCGCCGCCACCTACCACCCCGGCGGCACCGAGGCAGCCGTCGGCGGTGACTGGTACGACGTGATCACCCTCGGCGGCGGCCGTACCGCCCTGGTCATCGGTGACGTCATGGGCAGGGGCGTGCGGGCCGCCGCGGTCATGGGCCAGCTCCGCACGGCCGTCCGCGCCTACGCCCGGCTCGACCTCCCCCCGCACGAGATCCTCCAGCTCCTCGACGGCCTGGCCATGGAGATCGACGCCAACCAGATCGCCACGTGCGCGTACGCCATCCACGATCCCAACGAGGGCCATCTGGTGTACGCCTCCGCCGGCCACCTGCCCATCCTGGTCCGCGACGAGAACGGCGCCGTCCAGCGCGCCGACGAACCGACCGGCCCCCCGCTCGGCACCGGCGGCTGGATGCACGCATCCGGTTCGATCCCCCTCGGCCCCGGCTCCACCGCCGTCCTTTACACGGACGGCCTGGTCGAGCGCCGCAACGAGGACCTGGACGAGGGCATTGCCGCCCTGGAATGCGCTCTGGCCGGAGCCACCGGCACTCCCCAGGTCGTCTGCGACCGCCTGGTCCGCTCGGCCGGTGTGACCCCCGACCACGACGACGACGTCGCCGTCCTCGTCCTCCAGCACCCTGCCCGCAAGGGACCGGAGAGCGAGCTGTTCCGCAACGCCACCCTGGAACTCCTCGGCGGCGTCGAAGCGGCCCCCCGCGCGCGTGCCTTCGCCTCCGGCGTGCTGACCAGCTGGCGCTTCCCTCCCGACCTGCACGACCTGGGCGTCCTGGCCACCAGCGAACTGGTCGCCAACTCCCTCCAGCACGGCACACCCCCCATGCGGCTGCGCCTGCGCCGCACCGACCGGCGCCTGATCATCGAGGTCACCGACGGAGACGACCACCTGCCGAGGCGCCGCCGCGCGGAGCCCGGCGACGAGTCCGGCCGGGGCATCGCCATCGTCGCGACGATCGCCTCCAACTGGGGCAGCAGACGCACCCCGGGCGGCGGCAAGGCGGTCTGGTGCGAGTTCGCCCTGCCGAAGCCCCCCGGCGTCTGACAGAAGGCCGAAGGCCCCCCACGATTCACCGTGGGGGGCCTTCGGCGCGTGCGTCAGGCGTGTGCGGCGGCCTGCTCCGCCGACGCGTTCCCCTGCGCCACCACGCGGCTCCGCACCGCCGACGGATGGTTCTGCACGTCCGTGAGCTGCCGTCCCAGCCGTACCGCCAGCGCGGTGATCCCCAGCGAGAACAGCAGGAAGGTCACGACGTACGGACCGTGCAGCGAGGCGCCCATCGGTCCGCCCACCGCCGGACCGACGGCCAGCGCGAGCTGCTTCACCAGGGCGAACGCCGAGTTGTACTGCCCGGCCATGCCGGCCGGCGCGAGATCGGCGACCAACGGCGCGAGCGTCGGCGACAGCATCGCCTCCCCGAGCCCGAACAGCGCGTACGTCGAGACGAAGGCGGCGGTCGCCATCGCCTGGCTGCCGTTCCCGAGCCCCGCGTACGCGGCCACGGCCCACGCCACGGCCCAGATCAGCCCCACGGACGCGATCACGCGGGTGCGCTTGCGCCGCTCGACGAACCGCAGCACCGCGAACTGCGCGACCACGATCACCAGGGTGTTCGCGGCCAGCGCCGTCCCCAGCGTGGACGTCGAGATCCCGGCGGCCTCGACCCCGTACGCGCTCAGCCCCGACTCGAACTGCCCGTAGCAGGCGAAGAACAGCACGAAGCCCAGCACACACAGCTGCACCATGGCCCGGTTGCCCAGCAGCTCCTTCCAGCTGCCCCTGGCCGACTGCGCCGGAGCGCCCTCGATGCGCGGCGCACGCGGCGTCCGCACCGTCGCCATCACCGCGACCAGCAGCAGGAACATCACCGCTTCGAGCGAGAACAGCAGAGTGAAGGAACCGGCTTTCGTGGTGTCCACGAGGTGCCCGCCGATCAGCCCGCCGACGCCGAGCCCGAGGTTCTGCAGGAAGAACTGCATGGCGAACGCCCGTGACCGGGTCTCCATGGTCGAGCAGTCCACGATCATCGTCGCGAGCGCCGGCTGCATCACGGCCTGCCCGGCACCGAGGGCCGCCGCCGACAGCAGCACGCTCGCCGCACCGCTGGACAGCCCCAGGCTCAGCGCGCCGATCGCGGCCGTGACCAGGGCGGCGAGCAGTACCGGCAGCGGGCCGCGCCGGACGATCGCCCGCCCGGCGAACGGCAGCACGATCAGCGCGGCCACAGCGAAGACGGCGAGCACGAGACCCGCCGTCATGGCTCCCAGCCCCCGCACCTGCGCCACATAGACGTACAGGTACGGCACCGTGAAGCCGAGCCCGAAAGCGCTGAGTGCGTTGCCCACGTGGATCCGGCGCATCGCAGCGCCCATCGCCCTGGTCACGTTCACCTCTCTCACTAGTTAGGAGTGAATACTTAGAAGCTAAAGTTCGATGCTAAAGAGTACACAGCGAAGGACTTCAAGGCAAAGACGCGGCATGCCATACTGCGCCCATGGGCGACACCTCCGGCCTCAGCGAGCCGACACTCGAAGAGCAGATCGCCGCGTACCAGCGCGAGTTCCAGGACCTCGACCCCCAGGTCGAGAAGATCGTCAACGCGCTGTCCCGTCTGAACCGCCGGATGAACGTCGCCTACGGCCGTCAGACGGCCGCCCTCGGCATCACCAACGCCGACTGGGAGGTCCTCAAGGCCCTCGTCCTCTCCGGCGCCCCCTACCGCATGGGCCCCAGCGACCTCGCCAAGCGCCTCGGTCTGACCCCGGCCGCCATGACCCACCGGATCGACCGCATGGTCGCCGAGGGCCTGGTCACCCGGGAACGGGACGAGGCCAACCGCGTTCGGGTGATCGTGGAGCTGACTCCGGCCGGCCGCGAGAAGTGGCTGGAGGCCATGCGCATGGCCTCCGTCTTCGAGGAGGACCTCCTCCAGGACCTCTCCCCGGAGGAACGGACGGCCCTGGGCGAGGTCCTCACCCGCCTCCTGCGCAGGGTGGAGCACGCCCAGCCCGACGCCGGCGGACGCCTCTCCGACCTGGACTGACACCGGGGCCCTGCCCGGCCGTAAAGATCTTGAC
>NZ_JAPSKQ010000096.1 GCF_031181555.1 Streptomyces sp.
GATTCGACGGGAGATGCCCCCGAGTTATCCACAGACCGGACGTGCGTCGGGACGCGTTGTCAGTGGCAGGCGTTAGCGTTTTTGACGTGAAGCGATCGACTCAAGCAAATCGGGTGGAACCCATGGCAGGAACCGACCGCGAGAAGGCGCTCGACGCCGCGCTCGCACAGATTGAACGGCAATTCGGCAAGGGCGCGGTCATGCGCATGGGCGAGCGGTCGAAGGAGCCCATCGAGGTCATCCCGACCGGGTCGACCGCGCTCGACGTGGCCCTCGGCGTCGGCGGTCTGCCGCGCGGCCGTGTGGTGGAGATCTACGGACCGGAGTCCTCCGGTAAGACGACCCTGACCCTGCACGCGGTGGCGAACGCCCAGAAGGCCGGCGGCCAGGTGGCCTTCGTGGACGCGGAGCACGCCCTCGATCCCGAGTACGCGAAGAAGCTCGGCGTCGACATCGACAACCTGATCCTGTCCCAGCCGGACAACGGCGAGCAGGCCCTGGAGATCGTGGACATGCTGGTTCGCTCCGGCGCCCTCGACCTCATCGTCATCGACTCCGTCGCGGCGCTCGTCCCGCGCGCGGAGATCGAGGGCGAAATGGGTGACAGCCACGTGGGTCTGCAGGCCCGCCTGATGAGCCAGGCCCTGCGGAAGATCACCAGCGCGCTCAACCAGTCCAAGACCACCGCGATCTTCATCAACCAGCTCCGCGAGAAGATCGGCGTGATGTTCGGCTCCCCGGAGACCACCACCGGTGGCCGGGCGCTGAAGTTCTACGCCTCGGTGCGCATCGACATCCGCCGCATCGAGACCCTGAAGGACGGCACCGAGGCGGTCGGCAACCGCACGCGCTGCAAGGTCGTCAAGAACAAGGTGGCGCCGCCCTTCAAGCAGGCCGAGTTCGACATCCTCTACGGCCAGGGCATCAGCCGCGAGGGCGGCCTGATCGACATGGGCGTGGAGCACGGCTTCGTCCGCAAGGCCGGTGCCTGGTACACGTACGAGGGCGACCAGCTCGGCCAGGGCAAGGAGAACGCCCGCAACTTCCTGAAGGACAACCCCGACCTCGCCAACGAGATCGAGAAGAAGATCAAGGAGAAGCTGGGCGTCGGGGTGCGGCCCGAGGAGCCTGCCACCGAGCCGGGCACGGACGCCGCGGGCCCCGTCGCCCCGGCCGAGGTGCCGGCTCCGGCGGCCAAGGCCGGCAAGTCCAAGGCCGCGGCGGCCAAGAGCTGACCCGTGACCCGACGAACCGACTGGGCCGAGTACGAGTTCGCCGCCCTCGGTGTCCCACGGGGGAGGGACACCGAGGGCGGCGAGCACTCGGCCGTGGGCGGTGACGAGGCGTACGACGACATCACCGGCGCGGACGGTCTCCACCCCCCGGGCTCCGGCAGTGGCCGGCGGCATGGGGGTGGTTCACGGGCGGGCGGCTCGCGTGACGGCGGGGCGCGCGGTGGACGCGGACGCAGACGCCGGGCCTTCGGCGAGGCGGCCGCGGAGGACGGGGGTGACTCCTCCTCGTCGAGGGCCGAGCAGGAGGAGCCTCCGGGGGACCCGGTGGAGCGGGCACGGGCGATCTGCCTGCGCCTGCTCACCGGGACCCCGCGCACGCGGAAGCAGCTCGCCGACGCCCTGCGCAAGCGGCAGATCCCGGACGAGGCAGCCGAGGAGGTGCTGTCCCGGTTCGAGGAGGTCGGACTGATCAACGACAGTGCTTTCGCGGACGCCTGGGTGGAGTCCCGGCACCACGGCCGGGGACTGGCCCGGCGCGCGCTCGCCCAGGAGCTGCGGACCAAGGGTGTCGACCCCACGCTGATCGACGCTGCCGTCTCGCAGCTCGACTCCGAGCAGGAGGAGACGACCGCGCGCGAACTGGTCGCCCGCAAGCTGCGCTCCACCCGAGGTCTCGACCGCGACAAGCGGATCCGCCGCCTCGCGGGCATGCTGGCCCGCAAGGGTTACCCCGAGGGCCTCGCCCTCCGCGTGGTCCGGCAGGCACTGGAGGAGGAGGGCGAGGACACGGAGTTCCTCGGCGACGAGGGGT
This sequence comes from Streptomyces sp., assembly GCF_031181555.1. Classification (GTDB taxonomy): domain Bacteria; phylum Actinomycetota; class Actinomycetes; order Streptomycetales; family Streptomycetaceae; genus Streptomyces; species Streptomyces fimbriatus. The sequence goes on from NZ_JAPSKQ010000096.1 coordinate 2,047, forward strand.
TCTGAGAGGACGGGGCAGCGGGGCGGCACCGCCGGGTCCGGCGGCACAGGCACCGTCGTCCTCTTCCGGCACCCCTTACGCCGGTACGGGCAGCACCGGCAGCCCCGCCGCCCGCCAGGCCTGGAAACCGCCGATCAGGTCGGTGGCCCGGTGCAGTCCCAGACGGTGCAGGGACTCCGCCGCCAGGCTGGAGGCGTAGCCCTCGTCGCAGATCACGACGACGCGCAGGTCATGGCTCGTCGCCTCGGGGATGCGGTGACTGCCCCGCGGGTCGAGGCGCCACTCCAGTTCGTTGCGCTCGACGACGACAGCGCCGGGGACGAGCCCGTCCCGGTCGCGCAGGGCGGCGTAGCGGATGTCCACCAGCAGCGCCTCGCCGGCGCGGGCGGCCTCGTGGGCGTCCTGCGGCTCGATGCGCCGGTAGCCCGACCGCACCCGCTCCAGCAACTCGTCGATCCCCACGGCACCGGTGGTCCGTTCGTCCGTCCCGCTCACTGCCAGTCCTCCGGGCGTTCGACCTGCTCCAGGCGGAGAAACCGGCCGCTGCGGCTGTAGCGGCGGATCCGCGGCAGGGGCGGATAGTAGGCGTGCACGGAGACGGCGTGCCGGTCCGGGGACTCGTTGAGCACCTCGTGCACGTGATGCCGCCCGAAGGCGCGGCCCTGCCCGGCCGGCAGCCGGCGCTCCCGGTCCACGCCATCGGTCAGTTCCAGGGTCCTCCAGCCGTCGGAGGGCAACCGCGCGGCGAGCGAGTTCTCCTTCAGCGCACCCGAGGCGGTCATGAAGGCACCGACGGAGTCGGCGTGGTCGTGCCAGCCGGTTCCGGTGCCGGGCGGCCAGCCGATCAGCCAGGCTTCACTGCCACCCGGCCCGTCGAGCCGCACCCAGGTGCGGCCCTCCGGGTCGAGCGGGAGCGAGGCGATCAGCTCGGCGTCGGCAGCGATACGGCGTACAAAGCCGAGGAGGTCCGCCTGGGTGGGGGCGGAGACGGGAGGCGGGGCAGGGGATGAGGCAGCGGAGGAGACAGACACGTGCACCGTCCTGAAGAAGATTCGCGGAGGCGCGCCACAGCGGCGTGCGAGACGGCGAGCGGCGCGCGGGGAGGGAGAAGGAGCGCGCATTCAGCAGGAGGGGCGACACACGCAGCCCGCGTAGCGGACGAGGTCCATATGGACTCTCCGCCACAGGCGCACACAGGTGTCGGTCACGGTCCGGAGTAGACCACGAAGCGGTACATCGCTTCAACTCATCGTCACCCTGTGGACCGCACGGCGAGGACGACGCGACCGGCCCCGGCGCGAGCCGGCCCTCGCCCCGGCACCTCAGCCGGTCGCCGCCCCGGCTCCAGCCTCCGCCTTCGCTTCCGCCTCCGTCGGCCCTCCGACGACCGCCTCCGCCGCCGCGTACAGGTCCGCCGGGCGGACCCCGCCCAGCGCCGTGACCAGGTGACCGTCGGGGCGGACCAGCAGCACGGTGTGGGCCGCCGCCCCCGGATAGCTCTCGGCGACCAGCAGTTCGGCCGGGTGCGGCAACGCCGAGACGGCCGCCGCCAGCCGGGGCATGATCCCGGCGGACATCCAGTGCCTGCGCTCCCACACCCCCGTGCCCGGCGCGATCAGCACCACCAGCAGCGCACCCCGGCCGAGCCGGTCCCGCAGCCGGACGAAGGCGCCGTCCTCCGCCGTGACGCGGACGTCCGTCACCGCCGCCCCGGGAGGCGTGCCGACGGGCACCTCGCCCTCGAGGCGTCCGGGCGCGAGCGGCGAGTCGGCGTACGTCCCCGGCGCCCCCAGTGCCCCCTGCCCCAGATGACCGTCCATCAGCAGTGCGTCGTGCCCCCGGGCGGACCCCGGGACGTAGGAACGCAGCCCCCCACCGCCTCGCAGCAGCGGCAGTACCTGGTCGGCGGCGCGCAGCCGGGCGGCGACGACCGCGCGGCGCTCGGTCTGGTAGCTGTCGAGCAGTGCCTCGTGCGGACCGTGGTGCCAGGCCAGTGCCAGCTTCCAGGCGAGGTTGTCGACGTCGCGCAGCCCCTCGTCCAGCCCGTGCGTGCCCAGCGCGCCGAGCAGGTGGGCCGCGTCCCCGGCGAGGAACACGCGGTCGGCCCGCCAGCGCCGGGCCAGCCGGTGGTGGACGGTGTGGACCCCGGTGTCCAGCAGCTCGTACGGCGGGGCCGTACCGTGGTTCCAGCCGGCCAGCGTCTCCCGGATACGGGCCAGCAGCAGTTCGGGCGTGACCAGCTCCTTGCCCGGCGGCAGCAGCCAGTCCAGCCGCCACACCCCCTCCGGCAGCGGACGCGCGGTGATCTCCCCGGCCGAGGGCCCGGACGTGCGCCACGGCGGCATGCGGTGCAGCAGCGTCTCGTCGTGCCAGGGAAGTTCCGTGCGCAGCGCGGCCACGGCGTATCGTTCCACCGCCGTGCGGCCGGGGAAGCGGATGTCCTGGAGCTTGCGTACGGTCGAGCGGGGGCCGTCGCAGCCGACCAGGTAACTGCCGCGCCACCAGGTGCCCTTGGGACCGCGGGTGTGGGCGGTGACGCCCGACGGCTCCTGTTCCAGGGAATCCAGACGGCTGTTCACGGCGACCCTGACCAGCCGCTCCCCGGCCAGGGCGGTGCGCAGGGCACCGGTCAGGACGTGCTGGGCGATGTGCAGGGGCGCGGGCCGGGCGTCGTCGTGGGTGATCTCGTGCACCACCTGCTTGCGCCGCATCGACCGCCATCCGGCCGGGCGGGCACCGGCCTGGGCGAGCGGTACCCCGGTCAGCCGTTCCATCAGCGCGGCGGTGTCCTCGCGCAGCACGACGGTGCGCGCCGGGCGCGGCTCGTCCTTGCCCGGCCCCTCGTCGAGGACCACGCACGGCACCTCCTGACGCGCCAGCGCCAGGGCGAGCGCGAGCCCGACGGGCCCCGCTCCGACGATGATCACCGGGTCCACGGCGCGGCGCCCCCTGCTCGACGTGACGTCCGATGGGACGGAAAGGAACAGGAAGATGGAGCAGGGTGCACGATCACAGAACGTATGCAACCTATTGCCGGTGCTTGCGTCAAGTGACCGAAGGCCAGTGGCGATCATGAGGTGGCGCGGGGCCCGTCACATCACTTGACTGCTCATCACATGAGTCCGGCGCGTACCACCCGTCCGCACCAGCGATGCCGGCCGGTCGTCCGACATGACTGTGGCCCGCCGGGGAACGGCGGGCCACAGTCATGTCGGACGGCGGGCGCACGGCAGGGCGTGCGTCAGACGGCGTTCCCACCGGTCTTGTGGGTGCCCCCGACCTCGGCCGCGTTGATGTCGTCGACATCGGCGGTGCCGAGCACCGCGCCCGTGCTGCGCTTGCTGCGGCGCAGCCGCGCCTCGAGCCAGGAGGCGAAGGAGGTGAGGGCGAAGTTGAGCGCGATGAAGATCACGGCCACCACCGTGAAGCTGGCGATGACGTTGGCGCCGTAGTAGCCGCTCATCGTGTTGGCCGAGGCGAGCAGCTCGGGGAAGGTGAGGACGGCGCCGCCCAGAGCGGTGTCCTTCACGATGACGACGAGCTGGCTGACGATGGCCGGGAGCATCGCGGTGACCGCCTGCGGCAGCAGGATCAGCCGCATCAGCTGGTTCTTGCGCAGGCCGATCGCCATGGCCGCCTCGGACTGGCCCTTGGGCAGGGACAGGATGCCGGCGCGCACGATCTCCGCGAGGACGGAGGCGTTGTACAGCACCAGGCCCGTGACGACCGCGTACAGCGGGCGGTCGTCGGAGCTCACGTCGGTGTACTCGGCGAACAGCGCCAGGCCGAAGATCATCAGGACCAGCACGGGGATGGCGCGGAAGAACTCGACCACGACTCCGGCCGGGACCCGGATCCAGGCGTGGTCCGACAGGCGGGCGATGCCGAGGACCGCGCCGAGCGGCATCGCGATGAGCACCGCGAGCACGGCTGCCTTCAACGTGTTCTGCAGACCCGGCCAGATGTACGTGGACCAGGCTTCGCCGCTGGTGAAGAACGGCTCCCACAGGGCCCACTCCAACTGGCCCTTGTCGTTGAGGGTGCTGACCACCCACCACAGCAGGGCCGCGAGGGCGACCAGGAAGACCGCCGTGAAGACGATGTTCCGCCGCTTGGCACGGGGGCCCTGGGCGTCGTACAGAACGGAACTCATCGCTTCACCGCCACCTTCTTGCCCACCCAGCCGAGGATCAGGCCGGTCGGCAGCGTCAGAATCACGAAACCGAACGCGATGACCGCGGAGATCAGCAGCAGCTGCGCCTCGTTCTCGATCATCTCCTTCATCAGCACCGCCGCCTCCGCGACGCCGATGGCGGCGGCCACCGTGGTGTTCTTGATGAGCGCGATCAGCACGTTGGCCAGGGGGCCGACGGACGAGCGGAACGCCTGGGGCAGCACCACGAGGCCCAGCACCTGGTTGAAGCTGAGGCCGAGCGCGCGGGCGGCCTCGGCCTGGCCGACCGGCACCGTGTTGATGCCGGAGCGCAGCGCCTCGCACACGAAGGACGAGGTGTAGAGGATCAGACCCAGCACGGCGAGCCGGAAGTTGATCGTCTCGACGTCGTCCGCGCCGAGGGAGACCCCCAGCGTCTGGTTCAGGCCCAACGACGTGAACAGGATGATGACGGTCAGTGGGATGTTCCGCACGATGTTCACGTACGCGGTCCCGAAGCCGCGCATCAGCGGCACCGGGCCGACGCGCATGGCGGCCAGCAGGGTGCCCCAGATCAGGGAGCCGACGGCGGAGAGCACAGCGAGCTGCACTGTCGTCCAGAAGGCTCCCAGCAGGTCGTAATCCTCAAGAAAGTCGAACACGATCTCCCGCGCTTTCGCGTGTAGGGATGCCCGCCCCGGTGCGCCGCCCCTTCCGGTGGGCGGCGCACCCTGTCAGGCGCTGCCTCAGCTCTTGATGTCGCCGATCTTCGGCGCCGGCTCGTTCTTGTAGTTGGCCGGGCCGAAGTTGTCCTTGACGGCCTTCTCCCAGGACTTGTCGGCGACCATCTCTTCGAGGGCCTTGTTGATCTTGTCCTTGAGGTCGCTGCCCTTCTTGACACCGATGCCGTAGTTCTCGTTGGTCAGCTTGAAGCCGCCCAGCTTGAACTTGCCCTTGAACTGCGACTGAGCGGCGTAGCCGGCGAGGATGGAGTCGTCGGTGGTCAGCGCGTCGACGGCGCCGTTCTGCAGACCGGGCAGACAGGCGGAGTACGTCGGGTACGGCTGCAGCTGGGCCTTGGGCGCCAGCTTCTCCTTGACGTTCTGCGCCGAGGTGGAGCCGGTGACCGAGCACAGCTTGGCGTTGTTCAGGTCCTCCGGCGACTTGATCTTGTTGTCGTCGGCGCGGATCAGCACGTCCTGGTGGGCGAGCAGGTAGGGGCCGGCGAAGTCGACCTTCTCCTGGCGCTCCGGGGTGATCGAGTAGGTGGCGGCGATGAAGTCGACGTCACCGCGCTGCAGCATGGTCTCGCGGTCGGCGCTCTTCGACTCCTTCCACTCGATCTGGTCCTCGCTGTAGCCGAGCTTCTTGGCGACGTAGGTGGCGACGTCCACGTCGAAGCCCTCATAGCCCTGCGGGGTCTTCTGGCCCAGGCCCGGCTGGTCGAACTTGATGCCGATGGTGATCTTCTTGTCGTCGCCCGACCCCGAGCCGTTGGAGTCGCCGTCGTCACCGCCGCAAGCGGTGGCGGTCAGGGCGAGGGCGAAGACGGCGGCCGAGGCGGCGGTGACCTTGCGGAGCTTCATGGTGCACATCCTTTGACTGGTGAAGTGGTGCGGCCCGGTCAATGTCCGGTGACGCAAGTCGTCAGGGCGCGAGGGGCGCCGTCAGTGGTGAAGGATCTTCGACAGGAAGTCCTTGGCGCGGTCGCTGCGCGGATTGCTGAAGAACTGGTCCGGCGCGGCCTGTTCGACGATGCGACCGTCGGCCATGAACACCACACGATTTGCAGCCGAACGGGCGAATCCCATCTCGTGGGTGACGACGATCATGGTCATGCCGTCGCGGGCGAGCTGCTGCATGACCTCCAGAACCTCGTTGATCATCTCCGGGTCGAGAGCCGACGTCGGCTCGTCGAAGAGCATGACCTTGGGTTCCATCGCCAGGGCCCGCGCGATGGCGACACGCTGCTGCTGGCCACCGGAGAGCTGTGCGGGGTACTTCTCGGCCTGCGCGCTCACGCCGACCCGGTCGAGCAGGGCACGGGCCCGCTCCTCGGCCTGCTTCTTGTCCTTCTTGCGGACCTTGACCTGGCCCAGCGTCACGTTCTCGAGCACGGTCTTGTGCGCGAAGAGGTTGAAGGACTGGAAGACCATCCCGACATCGGCCCGCAGCCGGGCGAGCTCCTTGCCCTCGTGGGGCAGGGGCTTGCCGTCGATCGAGATCGACCCGGAGTCGATCGTCTCCAGACGGTTGATGGTGCGGCACAGGGTGGACTTCCCGGACCCGGAGGGTCCGATGACCACGACGACTTCGCCGCGGGCGATCGTCAGGTCGATGTCCTGGAGTACGTGCAACGCGCCGAAGTGCTTGTTGACGCTCTTCAGGACGACCAGGTCGCCGGTTGCGGCCACATCTTCCTTGGCCACCGATACTTCGGTCATCGCTCTCAGGCTCCGTCCTCCTCGGTTTCGGAGGACAGTAGTAATCCTCCGGACCTGCGTCATTACATCTGAGGGGAATCTGAGCATCACGATCCGATAGCAATCGGACACGTGTCGTAGCACTTGTGAGCAGGGCGCATTTCGGCCAGGTAACGGTACGAAAGCGCAACCGGAACCCTCTTGACGCCATCCTCGTCCATCGGCGTCACTGCAAGGTGCACGCGCGCGTGCACACGTTTGTGTACACACGGAGATCGTACGGCCGGTGAACAGAAAGGGGCCCTGGTGAGACTGCTCCTCGTCGAGGACGACAACCACGTCGCCGCAGCCCTGTCGGCGGTGCTGGCCCGGCACGGGTTCGACGTCACTCACGCGCGCAGCGGCGAGGAGGCGCTCCAGGCGCTCGTCCCCGAGGGCAACGGCTTCGGCGTCGTCCTGCTCGACCTGGGCCTGCCCGACCAGGACGGTTACGAGGTCTGCGGCAAGATCCGCAAGCGCACCAGCACACCGGTGATCATGGTCACCGCGCGCTCCGACGTGCGCTCCCGCATCCACGGCCTCAACCTCGGCGCCGACGACTACGTGGTCAAGCCGTACGACACGGGGGAGCTGCTCGCCCGGATCCACGCCGTCAGCCGGCGCACCGTCCACGAGGAGACCACCAGCGGCACCGAGACCGAGCTGCGCCTGGGCCCGGTGCACATCGAGCTGCCGACCCGTCAGGTCAGCGTGAACGGTTCGGTCGTCCAGCTGACCCGCAAGGAGTTCGACCTGCTGGCCCTGCTCGCCCAGCGGCCCGGGGTCGTCTTCCGCCGGGAGCAGATCATCAGCGAGGTGTGGCGCACCAGCTGGGAGGGGACCGGCCGCACCCTGGAGGTGCACGTCGCCTCCCTGCGCGCCAAGCTGCGCCTGCCGGCCCTCATCGAGACCGTCCGCGGAGTCGGCTACCGGCTCGTCGCGCCCGCGGCCTAGCGGGGTCGGGTGCGCACACGTCTGCTTCCGCTGCTCATCGTCCTGATGGCGGCCGTCCTCCTCGCACTCGGCGTCCCGCTCGCCGTGAGCCTGGCCGGCGCGCAGCAGCAGAAGGTCGTCGTCGACCGGATCGACGACACGGCACGTTTCGCGGCCCTCGCCCAGTTCGTGACCGAGCCGTCCGACCCGGTCGCCGGGGACATCAACGAGCGCCGGGAGACGCTCAGCAGCGAACTGCGCAGCTACCACAAGGTCTACGGCATCCGCGCGGGCGTGTTCTACCGCAACGACTCGCCCATGGCGCACGCTCCGGACGACTGGTTCCTCCCGCGGTCGGGCGAGGTGCGGGACGCCTTCGAGGAGGCACTGCTCAGCCGCCGCAGCCACGATCCCGAGCAGGTGTGGCCCTGGCAGCGGCGCAGCCTCGTGGTGGCTTCGCCGGTCATCCGGGACGGTGACGTCGTCGCCGTCGTCGTGACCGACTCGCCCACCGGGCCCATGCGCTCCCGCATCCTGCAGGGCTGGCTGGTCATCGGCGCGGGGGAGGCAGCCGCCATGCTGCTGGCCGTCGGCGCGGCCCTGCGGCTGACCGGCTGGGTGCTCAGGCCCGTACGCATCCTGGACGCCACCACCCACGACATCGCCACCGGACGGCTGAAGTCCCGGGTCGCCGTGGCGGGCGGGCCCCCGGAACTCAGACGCCTCGCCCGGTCGTTCAACGAGATGGCGGACAACGTCGAGAGCGTGCTGGAACAGCAGCGCGCCTTCGTCGCCGACGCCTCCCACCAGCTGCGCAACCCGCTCTCGGCGCTGCTGCTGCGCATCGAGCTGCTCGCCCTCGAACTGCCCGAGGGCAACGAGGAGATCGCCTCGGTCCAGGCCGAGGGCAAGCGTCTGGCACAGGTCCTGGACGACCTGCTCGACCTGGCGCTCGCCGAGCACAGCGAGGCCCAGCTCCAGGTCACCGACATCGGCGCGCTGGCCGGGGAGCGCGTCGCGGCCTGGGCGCCCACCGCCGAGGCCAAGGGCGTCCGCCTGGCCGGGAACTGCCCGCCGACCACGGCATGGGCCGACCCGGTCGCGCTCTCCAGCGCGCTGGACGCGGTCATCGACAACGCGGTGAAGTTCACACCCGAGGGCGAGACCGTCGAGGTGACCGTCACCTCCAACGGCGACGCCTCCACCGTCGTCGTCACCGACAACGGTCCGGGGCTGACCGACGAGGAGCTGACCCGCGTCGGCGACCGGTTCTGGCGCAGCGGCCGGCACCAGAACATCAAGGGCTCCGGCCTCGGCCTGTCCATCTCCCGGGCCCTGCTCGCGGCGGGCGGCGGCTCCCTCTCCTACGACCACCACGAGCCGCACGGGCTGACGGTCACGGTGACGGTGCCGAGGAACGCCCCCACGGGTGAGGCGACGGCTCAGGGCTTGACGGACCGGTAGTAGCGGCGGGCACCCTCGTGCAGCCGGAGCGGGTCGGTGTAGATGGCGGTGCGTACGTCGACCAACTGCGCGGAGTGGACGTGCGCACCTATGCCGTCCCGGCTCTTGAGCACGATGCGGGTCAGCCACTCGGTGAGCCGGGGATCCGCGTCCGCCCTGGTGATCAGGAGGTTGGACACCGCCATCGTCGGGACGGCCAGGCCGAGCTGACTGCTGGGGTAGGCCGACTCCGGCATGTTGGTGGCCCGGTAGTGGCGCGTGGCCCCGCCCTGCTCGTGCAGCTCGGCGACGAGGTCGGCGTCGATCGGCACGAACCGCAGCGCGGAGTCCTCGGCGAGCGTCTTCAGGCCGTCCGTGGGCAGCCCGCCCGACCAGAAGAACGCGTCCAGACCGTGCCCCAGCCGCTTCGGCCCGGTGTCGATGCCGTCCGAGGAGGGCCTGATGTCCGTCTCCGGATCGATGCCGGCCGCCCTGAGCACCTGGTTGGCGATGAGCCGGACCCCCGACCTGGGCGACCCTATGGCGACCCGCTTGCCCCGCAGGTCCGCGACGGATCGGATGCCGGAGCCGGGCGGGACCACGAGCTGCACGTAGTCGTCGTACAGGCGCGCCACCCCGCGCAGCCGGTCGGCGCCCGGCCGGTGGTGCAGTCTGTACGTCTCCACCGCGTCGGCCGCGGCGATCGCGAAGTCGGCCTGTCCGGTCGCCACGCGCCGCACGTTCTCCTGCGAGCCGTCACTCGTCTTCAGCCGGACCTCGAGGTCGGGCATGTGTTTGCCGAGCGAGGTGCGCAGGAGCTCGCCGTACTTCTGGTAGACCCCCGAGCGTGTTCCCGTGCTCAGCGTGATCGTTCCGCCGGGCGGCTCCTCGCTCCAGGGCGCCAGCCACCACAGCAGCAGTCCGAGCGTCACGAAGCCGGCGGCCGCGCCCCGCAGGGCCCGGCGCCTGCCGATCCGGGACAGCGCGTGGGACATGCGCGCGATCCTGCCAGCCCGGTGCCCCGCTGACCAGGGCGGGGCTCACAGCCCGGGCCCGGCTGTGTCCGGGGCGGCCGCTACAGTCGCCGCATGAGTTCCTCGCCCGCCGACCTGGTCCGTGCATTCCACCGCGCCTTCGGGCTGGACGTCCGCGACACGCCGTCCGAGGTCTCGCCGGACCTGGCCGCCCATCGTGGTGAGCTGCTGGCCGAGGAGGCCGCGGAGGTCGCCGAGGTGTCGGTGAAGGGCCCGCTCGACCGGCTCGCCCACGAACTGGCCGACGTCGTCTACGTCGCCTACGGCACGGCACTCGTCCACGGGATCGACCTCGACGCGGTCATCGCCGAGATCCACCGCTCCAACATGACCAAGATCGGCCCTGACGGCCAGGTCAGCCGCCGCGCCGACGGCAAGGTCCTCAAGGGCGACCACTACGAGGCCCCGGACGTGTCGGCGGTACTGCGGCGGCAGGGCTGGGCACCGGGCGGGGAGGCATGAGCCACCGAGCAGGGGCACGGCGCGGGCCATGGGCCGTGAGGCCCGGCACCGCGGGCTCCTCCGGCGACCGGGCACGCCTCGGGGACCGCCTACCCTGTAGGACATGAGCAGCATCGACCGGAGCCAGTCAGTGGGCGGCACGCGCACCTATGAAGTACGCACCTACGGGTGCCAGATGAACGTCCACGACTCCGAGCGGTTGGCCGGGCTGCTGGAGGACGCGGGCTACGTCCGCGCCCCCGAGGGCTCCGACGGCGACGCGGACGTCGTCGTCTTCAACACCTGCGCGGTGCGTGAGAACGCCGACAACAAGCTGTACGGCAACCTGGGCCACCTCGCCCCCAAGAAGGCGAGCCGCCCCGGCATGCAGATCGCGGTCGGCGGCTGCCTCGCGCAGAAGGACCGCGACACCATCGTGAAGCGCGCGCCCTGGGTGGACGTCGTCTTCGGCACGCACAACATCGGCAAACTGCCGGTCCTCCTGGAGCGCGCCCGCGTCCAGGAGGAGGCACAGGTCGAGATCGCCGAGTCGCTGGAGGCCTTCCCCTCCACGCTGCCGACCCGCCGCGAGAGCGCGTACGCGGCCTGGGTGTCCATCTCCGTCGGCTGCAACAACACCTGCACCTTCTGCATCGTCCCCGCGCTGCGCGGCAAGGAGAAGGACCGGCGCCCCGGCGACATCCTCGCCGAGATCGAGGCCCTGGTCGCCGAGGGCGTCTCCGAGATCACCCTGCTCGGCCAGAACGTCAACGCCTACGGCTCCGACATCGGCGACCGCGAGGCGTTCAGCAAGCTGCTGCGGGCCTGCGGAAAGATCGACGGGCTGGAGCGCGTCCGCTTCACCTCCCCGCACCCGCGCGACTTCACCGACGACGTCATCGCGGCCATGGCCGAGACGCCGAACGTGATGCCGCAGCTGCACATGCCGCTGCAGTCCGGCTCGGACACGGTCCTGAAGGCGATGCGCCGCTCCTACCGGCAGGAGCGCTACCTCGGGATCATCGAGAAGGTCCGCGCCGCCATCCCGCACGCGGCGATCAGCACCGACATCATCGTGGGCTTCCCCGGCGAGACCGAGGAGGACTTCGAGCAGACCCTCCATGTCGTCCGCGAGGCCCGCTTCGCGCAGGCGTTCACCTTCCAGTACTCCAAGCGACCGGGCACCCCGGCGGCCGAGATGGAGGGCCAGATCCCCAAGAAGGTCGTCCAGGAGCGCTACGAGCGGCTCGTCGCCCTGCAGGAGGAGATCTCCTGGGAGGAGAACAAGAAGCAGGTCGGCCGCACCCTGGAACTGATGGTCGCCGAGGGCGAGGGCCGCAAGGACGACACCACCCGCCGTCTCTCCGGCCGGGCCCCCGACAACCGCCTGGTGCACTTCGCCAAGCCGGAGCAGGAGGTCCGTCCCGGCGACGTGGTCACCGTCGAGATCACCTATGCCGCCCCGCACCACCTGCTCGCCGAGGGACCCGTGCTGGACGTGCGCCGCACACGCGCGGGTGACGCCTGGGAGAAGCGGAACTCCGAGAAGGCAGCGAAGGCCGCGCAGCCGGCGGGCGTGATGCTGGGTCTGCCGAAGATCGGCGTCCCCGAACCGCTCCCGGCGGCCACGGGCGGCTGCGGCTGCGACTGACGCGGACCGACTGACGCGGACCGGGGACCGGCGGACCGGCAGCACACCAACGGTCCGACCGACCGGGCCGCGGCGGTGAGCTGCCCCACGGGGGTTACGCTGCCGATCATGCTAGTCGCCGCCGCAGTCTGCCCCTGCCCGCCGCTGCTCGTTCCCGAGGTCGCCGCGGGCGCCGCCCCCGAACTGGACGCCGCGCGGGCCGCGTGCGCGGACGCCCTGGGTGTGCTCGCCGCCGCCCGGCCCGACCAACTCGTGGTGGTCGGCCCGGCGGCAGCCACCGGGCCCGAGAGCTACCCGGAGGGCACCCCGGGGTCCTTCCGCGGCTTCGGTGTCGACCTGGACGTACGGCTGGGCCCGCACCGGGGCGCGCCGACCGGGCGGGAACTCCCGTACGGGCTCGCCGTGGGCGCGTGGATGCTGGGCAGGGCCGAGTGGGCGGACGCTCCCGTCGAGGGGCTGGGGGTGGGGGAACCCCTCGCGGCCGAGCGGTGCGTCGAAGAGGGAAGGGAGCTCGCCACGCGAGCGGAGCGGGTGGCGATGCTGGTGATGGGCGACGCCAGCGCCTGCCGCACGCTCAAGGCCCCGGGCTACCTCGACGAGCGTGCGGCCCCCTTCGACGCGGAGGCCGCGCGCGCGTTGGGTGCGGCCGACACCGCGGCCCTGTGCGCGCTGGACACCGGCCTGGCGCGCGAGCTGAAGGTGTCCGGCCGTGCTCCCTGGCAGGTCCTCGCGGGCGCCGCGGCCGGGAACCCGGACCTGGAGGGGGCACTGCTCTACGAGGACGCCCCGTACGGGGTGGGCTACATCGTGGCCACTTGGTCGTAGGAACCGGTCGGCGGGGCCGCCGGTCCCGGCACGGGACCGGCCCGGCCGTGCCTGCGGACCGGATCCGGGCCGGAGGAACGGCGGACGGCCGGGAGCCCTCGGCGTGCTCCACGGCCGCCCGGCGGTGCACCGTTCAGGAAGCGGGCGGTGGCCCGGTCGGCGGCGTCGTGCCGCCCGCGCCCGGAGCGGGGTCGTTCTTGTGCGCGAGTCGGTCCATGGCGTCCTTGGCCTTGTCCGCGCCCGTCCGGATCCTGTCGCTGTACTTGCCCCTGGTCCGCTGGTCGACGGCCCGCGCGGCTCTGTCCAAGCCGTGCTGGATCTTGTCCCCGTGCTGCTGCGCGAGGTCGGAGACCTTGCCCTTGGCCGGGTCGAGCCTGGCCCTCAGGTTGTTCAGGAGACCCATGATGTACCTTCCCTCGCGGGCGTCTACGTGCGGGCGCCCTTGTCGGCCCCGCTGTCGGCCGCCTCGGAGGACTGCTGCTTCGGGATCTCGACGCTGTCGCCGCCGGTGACCTCGTCGGCCTCCGTCACCGCTGGTCCGGCGGTCTTCGACGCATCGGGCGACGCCATCGGCTCCGCGCCCCCGGCCGCACCCCCCTCCGTCTTCGGTTCGGCTGCCGCCTCGTCGGCCCGAGCCCCGTCGGTCCGCGTCTCCTCCGTGGCTTTCGTCCTCCGAAAAAGCCGTGCAAAAACGCCCATATCAACTCCATACGTTACTCGTGCGGGCGAAACCCCTCGTGACCCGGTGCGTCCCTTTGCGTGATCCGGGCCGCCGCCACCGTGATCCGGCGGCGGGAAACTCGCAACGGGCAACGACCCCGCGTCGGCCGCGTCACGTAACTCGTTCGAGAGCGGGCTGCGAGGTTTGCGAGACTGGATCGGTGAGCAGCGCACCCCTCGCCCCCCGCGTCATCGCCGTCGTCGGACCAACTGCGGCCGGAAAGTCCGATCTGGGCGTTTTTCTGGCCCAGCGGCTGGGCGGTGAAGTCGTCAACGCCGACTCCATGCAGCTCTACCGGGGGATGGACATCGGCACCGCCAAGCTGACGCCCGAGGAGCGGGGTGGAATCCCGCACCACCTGCTGGACGTCTGGGACGTGACCGTCACCGCGTCCGTCGCCGAATACCAGCGCCTGGCGCGGGACCGGATCGACGCGCTGCTCGCCGAGGGGCGCTGGCCCGTCCTGGTCGGCGGCTCCGGCCTCTACATCCGCGGAGCCATCGACAACCTGGAGTTCCCCGGCACCGACCCCGAGGTCAGGGCCCGTCTGGAGGAGGAGCTCACCCTGCGCGGCCCGGGGGCGTTGCACGCGCGCCTCGCCGCCGCGGACCCCGAGGCCGCGCGGGCCATCCTGCCGAGCAACGGCCGCCGCATCGTCCGTGCACTCGAAGTGATCGAGATCACCGGCCGGCCCTTCACCGCCAACCTCCCGGGCCACGACTCGGTCTACGACACCCTCCAGATCGGTGTCGACGTGGCCCGGCCCGAACTGGACGAGCGCATCGCCCGCCGGGTCGACCGGATGTGGGAGGCGGGCCTCGTGGACGAGGTGCGCGCACTGGAGGCGCAGGGGTTGCGCGAAGGGCGTACGGCCTCGCGCGCGCTCGGCTACCAGCAGGTACTCGCGGCGCTCGCCGGTGAGTGCACCCTGGAGGAGGCGCGGTCCGAGACCGTGCGTGCCACCAAGCGCTTCGCGCGCCGTCAGGATTCGTGGTTCAGGCGCGATCCCCGGGTGCACTGGTTGAGTGGGGCCGCGGCGGACCTCGGGGAACTTCCGCAGCTCGCGCTGTCGTTGGTCGAACGACCGGTTACAGCCTGATCACGTCCTGGCATCGGGACGCCCAGGCCGCCATCGGGGCCTGTGGCGCCGTGCCATCATCGAGCTTCGATCGACCAGTGGAGTCCAAGTTGGGAGGGCGCGTGGCGATGGAGGCCGGCCCTCGCGACACCGCACACGGCACCGAACACCTCACCACCGAGCGGGGTGCGCCGGAGCAGGAAACCGACCGTCTCAGCCCCGACGGGCCCGAGGAGGCGCAGGGCGGGGTGACCGACGACGGTCCCGAGCCGGAGCAGATGTTCACGGGCGGTGACGAGGTCGAGGTCGAGCTGCGCCCGCAGCGCCGGCTGCGCATCTGGCAGCTCGCACCCATCGTCGGCCTGGCCGCGGTCGGTTCCCTGATGTTCGCCTTCCCCCTCGCCTTCGACTTCGGCGACAGCGGGGCCGTGATCGCCATGCTGGGCCTGCTGATCTGCTCCTGCTCGGCCGGCTGGGGGATGATGGCCGCCCGCCGGGTGGGCTACACCTGGCCGGGCCTGCCGGCCAGGGGCTCCGGACGCAGACCCGACTGGCGGGTCGTGGCCGGCTACGCCGTGATGGTCGCCGCGGTGGTGGCCCTGGCCGTCTGGCGGGTCGCCCGGCTCCGCTGACGCCCGTCCCGGTCACCGGCGGGGAGGGCGCCGTCGTGCCCACCCCGTACGATCGAGGAATGAGCACGCGGATCGCCTTCCTCAAGGGGCACGGCACCGAGAACGACTTCGTGATCGTCCCGGACCCGGAGAACACCATCGACCTGCCCCCGGCCGCCGTCGCCGCCCTGTGCGACCGCCGCGCGGGCATCGGCGGCGACGGACTGCTGCACGTGGTGCGGTCCGCGGCGCACCCCGAGGGCCGGGCCATGGCGGACGAGGCCGAGTGGTTCATGGACTACCGCAACGGCGACGGCTCGATCGCCGAGATGTGCGGCAACGGGGTGCGTGTGTTCGCGCGCTATCTCCAGCGCGCCGGACATGTGGCCGAGGGGGATCTCGCGGTCGCCACGCGCGGGGGCGTGAAGGCCGTGCACATCGCCAAGGACGGTGACATCACCGTCGGCATGGGCAGGGCGCTGCTCCCCGAGGGCGACGTCACGGTCAGCGTCGGCGAGCGCAGCTGGCCCGCGCGGAACGTGAACATGGGCAACCCGCACGCGGTGGCCTTCGTGGACGACCTCGCCCACGCCGGCGACCTGCGCACCCCGCCGCCCTTCAGCCCGGCCTCCGCCTACCCGGACGGCGTGAACGTCGAGTTCGTGGTCGACCGCGGCCCGCGGCACGTGGCGCTGCGGGTGCACGAGCGCGGGGCCGGCGAAACCCGTTCGTGCGGCACGGGTGCCTGCGCGGTCGCCGTGGCCACCGCCCGCCGGGACGGCGTCGACCCGGGCGTCACCGGCGCCCCGGCCACGTACACCGTGGACGTGCCCGGCGGCACCCTCGTGATCACCGAACGGCCCGACGGCGGGATCGAGATGACCGGGCCCGCGGTGATCGTCGCCGAGGGCGTGATCGAGGCGGAGTGGCTGGAAAACGCCCTTCGGTGATCGGAGCGGCGGATCGGTGTCCCAGCCTCTGACCGGTCGGACGCGGACATCCGCAGGGTGAGAGGCCGGATCCTGCTTCGAGATCACGGCAAGTCGCCGATCGGGTGGCGTGAAACCGCCTCGGGAGGGCTCTTCGCTCGAAGGGGTGATCCGTTTCACGCTCGGCGAGAGGCGGTCAACCGCACCGGGTCGGGCTCGGTAGCATCAAGCACCGGCCCGGACGGGGGAGCGAACACCGCGCCCTGAGCCCGAGTCCGCCCTGGGGCGCACCGTCCGCCGGTCCACGCAGCCGGAGGTGCCCATGAACGCGGAGGCCGTCAATCCTGTGACCCCGGGCTCGGTGACATCCGCTCACGTCACCCCCACGGGGTCGCGCAGGAAGGCCCGCCCCCGGCTCGACCTGCGCCGGCTGGGACGCGCGGCCCTGCTCGGCCCCGCCACCCGCGACCGGCTCCCCGACGCCATCGGCCACGTGGCCGACGCCCACCGCGCCCACCACCCCGACGCCGACCTCGAACCCCTGCGCCGCGCCTACCTCCTGGCCGAGTCCTCCCACCGCGGCCAGATGCGCAAGAGCGGTGAGCCGTACATCACCCACCCGCTCGCCGTGACCCTGATCCTCGCCGAACTCGGCGCGGAGACCACGACCTTGACCGCCTCCCTGCTCCACGACACCGTCGAGGACACGGACGTGACGCTCGACCAGGTGCGGGAGCAGTTCGGTGAGGAGGTCCGCTATCTCGTCGACGGCGTCACCAAATTGGAGAAGGTCGACTACGGCGCCGCCGCCGAACCCGAGACCTTCCGCAAGATGCTCGTCGCCACCGGCAACGACGTCCGCGTGATGTCGATCAAACTCGCGGACCGCCTGCACAACATGCGCACCCTCGGAGTGATGCGCCCCGAGAAGCAGGAACGCATCGCCAAGGTGACCCGGGACGTCCTGATCCCCCTCGCCGAACGCCTCGGTGTCCAGGCGCTCAAGACGGAACTGGAGGACCTGGTCTTCGCCATCCTCCACCCCGAGGAGTACGAGCACACGCGGGAGTTGATCGTCCGCAACGCCGCCCGCGCGGACGACCCGCTCGCCGAGGTCGCCGACGACGTACGCACGGTGCTCCGCGAGGCCGACATCGCCGCCGAAGTCCTCATCCGGCCACGTCACTTCGTCTCCGTGCACCGTGTGTCCCGCAAACGCGGGCTGCTGCGCGGCGCCGACTTCGGCCGCCTGCTGGTGCTGGTGAACGAGGACGCCGACTGCTACGCCGTCCTCGGCGAGCTGCACACCTGCATGACGCCCGTGGTGTCGGAGTTCAAGGACTTCATCGCCGTACCGAAGTTCAACCTGTACCAGTCGCTGCACACCGCCGTGGCACGCGAGGACGGCCAGGTCGTCGAAGTCCTCATCCGCACCCACCAGATGCACAAGGTCGCCGAGGCCGGAGTCGTCGCCCTCGGCAACCCCTACGCGGCCCCGTCGGAGGAACAGTCCGCGAGCGACGGCGAACGCGCCGACCCCACCCGGCCCGGCTGGCTCTCGCGGCTGCTGGACTGGCAGCGGGCCGCGCCCGACCCCGACACCTTCTGGTCCACCCTCCGCGAGGACCTCGCCCAGGACCGCGAGATCACCGTCTTCCGCCCCGACGGGGGCACGCTCGGCCTGCCCGAGGGGGCGACCTGCGTGGACGCCGCGTACGCGCAGTACGGCGAGGACGCCCACGCGTGCATCGGCGCCCGGGTCAACGGCCGTCTGGCGACGCTGAGCACCGTCCTGAAGGACGGCGACACCGTCCAGCTCCTCATGGGCCAGGACCCCGCCTCGGAGCCCTCCAGGGAGTGGTTGAAGCACGCCCACACCCCCGCGGCCCGCATCGCCATCCAGCGGTGGCTGACCGCCCACCCCGCGCAGGACGCCGCGCCCGCGAGGGAACCCGTGGCCGCTCCCCGGCCCACCGCCGACGAGCCTGCGGCCCCACCGGCCCCGGAGCCTTTGGGCACGGTGCCCGGCCGTCCCGCCGCCCAGGTCCTGGTCGACCGGCCCGGCGCGGCCGTACGGCTCGCCCGCTGCTGTACGCCCGTGCCGCCCGACGAGGTGACCGGCTTCGCCGTGCGCGGGGGAGCCGTCACCGTGCACCGGGTCGAGTGCGCCGCGGTCGCGCGGATGAAGAGCTCCGGGCGCGCGGAGGTCGGCGTGCGCTGGGGGGAGGACGCCGAGTGCCGGGTCACGCTGGTCGCGGAATCGTTCGTCCGTCCCCACCTGCTCGCGGACCTCACCGAGGCCATGGCCCTCGAAGGCGCCGAGATCGTCTCCGCCACCGTCGAACCGCCGACCCGGCAGCAGGTGCGGCACACGTACACCGTGCAGCTGCCGGACGCCGCGCGACTGCCCGCCCTCATGCGCGCGATGCGCAACGTGGCCGGTGTGTACGACGTGAGCCGGGCGCAGCCGCAGGCCCCGGGCGCCTGACGCGTCCCGCGCGGGAGCGGGCCCCCGCACATCCGGTGCCGTCCCGGCCGCGGACAGCCGGTGTACCGGTTCGACGCCCCGCCTGACCCGGTCGGGTGGGCCCGGAGCGCGTCGCCGCCGCAGCGCACGCGCGCGCTGGTAGCCGTGGGGCATGCTGCTCATTCCCCCCGACCCGGCCTCCCCCAGCCACGTCGCCCTGGGCCGGACTCCCCACGGCGAAGCGCCCCGCGGTCAGACCCCCCGCGCCCCTCGCGGCCGGGCCGTCCCCGCCGGGCTCCGCCACGTCCGCCGTCGGCGGGCGGCCGCCGCATCGCTCGCCTCCGCCGTCTCCGCCTGCCTCCTCGCCGCGAGCGCCCCCGCCGTCCCGCTGGGCATCGGCGACCGCCTCTTCCCGTACCTGGGCAACCCCGGATACGACGTGGTGTCGTACGACCTCGCCCTCCGCTACTCCGGCGCCAACGACCGGCCGCTTCGGGCCGTCACCACGATCGACGCCCGGATGACCGCCGACCTGGACCGGCTCAATCTGGACTTCGCCCACGGAACGGTCCACTCGGTCGAGGTCGACGGCGATCCGGCCGCCTTCGCCGCCGCCGGCGAGGACCTCGTGATCACTCCCGAGGACGCTCTCGACAAGGGCGAACGGACACGCATCACCGTGCGGCACACCAGTGACCCCGTGGCCGCCGAGGGCCGCGAGGGCGGCTGGGTGCGCACCGCGGACGGACTCGTCATGGCCAACCAGGCCGACGCCGCCCACCTGGTGTTCCCGTGCAACGACCACCCCTCCGACAAGGCGATGTTCACCTTCCGGATCACCGTCCCCGACGGCCACACGGCCGTCGCCGGCGGCCTGCGGGCCGGCGTCGACCGCGGGCGCGGGGCCACCACGTGGACGTACCGGACCCGGCATCCCATGGCCACCGAACTCGCCCAGGTGTCCATCGGCCGCTCCGCGGTCCCGCACCGCACCGGCCCGCACGGCCTGCCGCTGCGCGACGTCGTCCCCGCGGAACACCGCGCGAAGCTCGAGCCCTGGCTGGCGAAGACCTCCGGCCAGATCTCCTGGATGGAGCAGAAGGTCGGGCGCTACCCGTTCGAGACCTACGGCCTGCTCCTGGCCGACACGGCCCTCGGCTTCGCACTCGAGACGCAGACGCTCCCCCTCTTCGGGCGGGAACTCTTCACCGATGACGCCCACCCCGAGTGGTACGTCGAGTCGATCATGGTGCACGAGCTGGCCCACCAGTGGTTCGGCAACAGCGTCAGCCCCCGCACCTGGTCCGACCTGTGGCTCAACGAGGGGCACGCCACCTGGTACGAGGCGCTGTACGCGCAGGAGAAGGCCGGCAGGTCCCTCGAGGCCCGGATGAAGGCCGCCTACGCGTCCTCCGACCACTGGCGCGCGACCGGTGGACCGCCCGCCGCACCCGAGGTCCCCGAGCCCGGCCAGAAGGCCGGCATCTTCCGGCCGAACGTCTACGCCGGCGGCGCGCTCGTGCTGTACGCCCTGCGCCAGGAGATCGGCCGCGCCGCCTTCGAGCGCCTGGAGCGCGCCTGGGTGACCCGTCACCGGGACGGCACGGCCACGACCGCCGACTTCGTCCGGCTCGCCTCCGCCGTCGCCGGACGCGACCTGACCGGTTTCCTGCACCCCTGGCTCTACGGAGCCACGACCCCGCCGATGCCCGGGCACCCGGAATGGACGTCCACGGCGCGGGCCGCGACGCCCGCCCCCGGGCCGGACGCGCCCGCGCATCGACCGGGCGGGGGACGGGAATAACACGATGAAGAGACGGACCGTTCCGTGCGACCATCGTCAGGTCCACGAGGCACGGGACACGGGAATCTCCCGGGGTACCCGTGCGTTGAGGACAGTGACGGAAAGGTCTCACGGACAGGTCCCACCGACCGAATCCCGAGCCCGGCGGCCGAAGCCCCACTCCGTCGCCGCAGACGGTTTCCCACCAACGTAAGGACCCAATGACCTCCTCTTCTTCCCCTTCCCAGGACACCAAGCGCCTCGCGTACACCTATCCCGAGGGCCTTCGGGCCGATGCCCTGATGGAAGAGGACGTCGCCTGGAGCCTCGAGACCGACTCGGACCGGGACGGCGATCAGTTCGACCGCTCCGAGCGGGCGGCCCTGCGCCGTGTCGCGGGCCTCTCCACCGAGCTCGAGGACGTCACCGAGGTCGAGTACCGGCAGCTCCGTCTGGAGCGGGTCGTGCTCGTCGGCGTGTGGACCTCGGGAACCGTGCAGGACGCGGAGAACTCCCTCGCGGAACTCGCCGCCCTCGCGGAGACGGCCGGCGCCCTTGTGCTCGACGGCGTGATCCAGCGCCGCGACAAGCCCGACGCGGCGACCTACATCGGCTCCGGCAAGGCCGAGGAGCTGCGCGACATCGTGCTCGAGACGGGCGCGGACACCGTCATCTGCGACGGTGAGCTCAGCCCGGGCCAGCTGATCCACCTCGAGGACGTGGTCAAGGTCAAGGTCATCGACCGTACGGCCCTGATCCTGGACATCTTCGCCCAGCACGCCAAGTCCCGAGAGGGCAAGGCGCAGGTCGCGCTCGCGCAGATGCAGTACATGCTGCCGCGGCTGCGCGGCTGGGGCCAGTCGCTGTCCCGGCAGATGGGCGGCGGCAAGGGCGGCGGTCTCGCCACCCGTGGTCCCGGTGAGACCAAGATCGAGACCGACCGGCGCCGGATCCGCGAGAAGATGGCGAAGATGCGCCGTGAGATCGCGGAGATGAAGACCGGCCGCGAGATCAAGCGCCAGGAACGCAAGCGCCACAAGGTGCCGTCCGTGGCCATCGCGGGCTACACCAACGCGGGCAAGTCCTCGCTGCTCAACCGCCTCACCGGCGCGGGCGTGCTGGTCGAGAACGCCCTGTTCGCGACCCTCGACCCGACCGTGCGCCGGGCCGAGACCCCGAGCGGACGGCTGTACACGCTGGCCGACACGGTCGGATTCGTCCGGCACCTGCCGCACCACCTGGTCGAGGCGTTCCGCTCCACGATGGAGGAGGTCGGCGAATCCGACCTGATCCTGCACGTGGTCGACGGTTCGCACCCGAACCCGGAGGAGCAGCTGGCCGCCGTGCGCGAGGTGATCAGGGACGTCGGCGCCACCGACGTACCCGAGATCGTCGTGATCAACAAGGCCGACGCCGCCGACCCGCTCACGCTCCAGCGGCTGCTGCGGGTGGAGAAGCGCTCCATCGCGGTCTCGGCCCGCACCGGCCGGGGCATCGAGGAGCTGCTCGCGCTCATCGACAACGAGCTGCCCCGCCCGTCGGTGGAGATCGAGGCGCTGGTGCCGTACACCCACGGCAAGCTGGTCGCCCGTGCCCATGACGAGGGCGAGGTGATCTCCGAGGAGCACACCCCGGAGGGCACCCTGCTCAAGGTGCGGGTGCACGAGGAACTGGCGGCGGAACTCACGCCGTACGTTCCGACTCCGGCCGGCTGACCCGCTCGGCGGCGCGAAGGCCCCGGCGGGATGCGCCGCACCGTGAAGGCCCGTCCCCCTGCTCACGGCAGGGGGACGGGCCTCTTGCGCACGCGGTCACCGACCGCCGTGGGTCCTGCTCATGTTCCGGTAGAGCGCCTCCGCGTCCTTGCCCAGCTGCGGGCCCGCCAGCCAGGTGTTGTCGGTCGGGCCGATCGAGGTGTTGGAGACCAGCACGGTCTCGCCGTCCACCACCCGGAACCAGCCACCGCCGGACGACCCGCCCGTCATGGTGCAGCCGATGCGGTACATCGTCGGCAGGCTCGGGCTGAGCGAGAACCGGCCCGGAGCGTCGACACACTTGAACATCTGCAGACCGTTGTAGGGCGGCGCGGCCGGGTAGCCCCAGGCACCCATGGTGCCCGCCTCGGCCACCGAGGGGGCGGAGAAGTCCACGTCGAGCGCGGCACCGACCGTCTCCTCCAGGGACTTGGACCCCTGTTCCGGCTTCACGTGCAGCACGGCGTAGTCGTACGCCGCTCCGTCACCGCCGGTCTCCGAGCCGCCCTGGATCCAGCCGTTGGAGGTCGAGGCCCAGTCCGCCCACCAGTTGCCGTAGGGCGCGATCTCGGAGGCGCTCGCGCCGGTCAGGTCCGCCTCGGACCTGCCGAGGTCGTTGTAGGCCGGGACGAAGACGAGGTTGCGGTACCAGCCGCCGTTGCCGCCGGCGTGGACACAGTGACCGGCGGTCCAGACGAGGTTGGACCTGCCCGGGTGGTTCACGTCCTTGATGACCGTGCCGGAGCAGACGCTCGGGCCTTCGGGGGAGTCGAAGAAGACCTTGCCGACCGGGGCGGCGTTGTCGTGGTAGGGCGTCTTCTCGGCCTGGGCCCGGACCGGGGCCGGTTCCGGGTCGCTGACCCCCCGGGCCGCTGCCGCGTCCTTGGTCGAGACGGTCTTGTCGGCCTCCTCGGCGGAGCGCATCCGTTCCGGCTTCCACAGGCCCTCGATCACCGGGTTGACGAAGTCCTTGGCCTCACTGAGCCACTTGTCCTTGTCCCAGTCCTCCCAGCCGCCGTTCTTCCA
>NZ_JAPSKQ010000262.1 GCF_031181555.1 Streptomyces sp.
CAGCCCCGGTCGGCCGGGAAACCCGAGATCACATCGCGCTGCTCGGCGACGACCCGCCACAGCGCCTCCGGCGAGTCCACCCCGCCCGGGAAACGGCACCCCATGCCGACGATCACGATCGGATCGTTGGTGCCCGCCTCCAGTTCGCGGATCCGCTGACGGGACTGGTGGAGGTCGACCGTGAGGCGCTTGAGGTATTCGACAAGCTTGTCATTGTCCGCTGTTGTCATGGTGATGAAGCCCCCGTAGGCGTCGTGAAGCTGTGCGCGTGCGCGGCCCGCGCACGGCTGCCCGGGAGACGTGCCCGAGCGTGCCGCGCGGAGCGCACAGGATGAGGATCCGGGCGGTGCGGAAGTGGGTCAGAGTTCGGAGTCGATGAACGCGAGGAGTTCGTCGACCGACGCCGACTGGACCCGTGCGGTCAGATCGTCACCATCGGCGATCAGGTCGGGTACAGCGTTCGAATCGGTGGGGTCGATGGATTCCGCACCGGCCGGAGCCAGTTCGGTGTGCAGATGGGCCACGACCGCCAGCGGTGTCGGGCAGCTGAAGAGGAACGTGGCGGGCAGCCGCAGATCGGCGCTGGTCTGCAGCCTGTTACGCAGTTCCACGAGGGTGAGCGAGTCACAGCCCATGTCCTTGAAGGGCCGGTCGGCGGGGATGCCGGCCGCGGAGGACCGGCCGAGTACGGCCGCGGTCTGCACCCGGACGAGATCCAGCAGCAGTTCCTCCTGCTCGGCCGGGCTCAGCGCGGCGAGCCGGTCGCGCAAGGTCTCGGTCGTCGGGGCCGCTGCGGTGGACGACGTCCGGGCCGGTCGCGGTGCGGCGGGAGCCAGATCCCTCAGCACGGTGGGCAGTTGCGGCCCCAGCGCGCCGAGCGCGGCACGGTCGAGGGGCGCCGGCACGAGCGCGGCGGTGTCCAGGCGCAGTGCCGCGTCGAGCAGGGCCAGGCCCTCCGCCCGGTCGATGGGCGAGAGGCCGGTTCTGGCGATCCGTTCCCGGTCGGCAGGGGACAGGGCGCCCGCCATTCCGGCGGCGCCCGGCCTTCCCGCGGTGTCCGCCCACATCCCCCAGGCCAGGGAGAGCGCGGGGAGGCGCTGTGCCCTGCGGTGCTGGGCCAGGGCGTCCAGGTAGGCGTTGGCAGCGGCGTAGTTGCCCTGGCCGGCACCGCCGATGACGCCCATGACGGAGGAGAACAGGACGAAGGCCGCGAGGTCCTGGTCCCTCGTCAGCTCGTGCAGGTTACGGGCCGCGGTGGCCTTGGCGGCGAGCACCGTGTCGAGACGTTCGGGCGTCAGCGCGGTGATCACGCCGTCGTCGAGCACCCCCGCGGCATGGACGACGGCGGTGAGCCGTACGCCGGTCAGCAGCCGCGCGAGGGCGTCGCGGTCGGCGGTGTCACAGGCGGCGAGGACGACCTCGGCGCCCGACTCGGTGAGTTCGGCGGCGAGTTCCGCGGCGCCCGGCGCGTCGGGGCCGCGACGGCTGACCAGCAGCAGACGGCGCGCACCGTGCTCGGCGACCAGGTGCCGCGCGACCAGTCCGCCGAGGGCACCGGTGGCGCCGGTGACCAGGACCGTACCGTCCGGGTCGAGGGCCGCGGGCAGGGTGAGGACGACCTTGCCGACGTGCCGGGCCTGGCTGACGTAGCGGAACGCCTCCGGTGCCCGGCGGACGTCCCAAGTGCTGAGCGGCAGCGGGGTCAGCGCCCCCGACGACAGCAACCGCAGGACGGCCGTGAGCAGTTCGGCGATCCGCTCGGCCGGCTCCTGGAGCAGGTCGAAGAAGCGGTAGTCCACCCCGGGGTGGTCGGCCGCGACCAGCCCCGGGTCGCGCAGATCGGTCTTGCCCATCTCCACGAAGCGACCGCCGCGCGGCAGCAACCTCAGGGAGGCGTCCACGAACTCACCGGCGAGGGAGTTCAGCACGACGTCCATGCCGCGGCCTTCGGTGGCCGCGCCGAACGCGGTCTCGAAGTCCAGGGTGCGGGACGACGCCAGGTTCGCCCCGCCCAGGCCGAGACCACGCAGGACGTCCCATTTGCCGGGGCCCGCCGTTCCGTAGACCTCCGCCCCCAGGTGCCGGGCCAGTTGGACGGCGGCCATACCGACGCCGCCCGCGGCGGCGTGGATCAGGACGCGCTCGCCCGCGGTCAGGCCGGCGAGATCGACCAGGGCGTGGTAGGCGGTCAGGAACACGATGGGTGCGGATGCCGCCTGAGCGTACGTCCAGTCGGCGGGCATGGCGGCGACATGCCGCTGGTCGGCGACGGCCACCGGGCCGAACGCCCCGGAGAACAGGCCCATGACCCGGTCGCCGACACCGAGACCGGTGACGCCGGGCCCGACCTCGGTGACCACCCCGGCCCCTTCGAGGCCGAGCGGACCGGGGTCGCCGGGGTAGAGACCGAGGGTGTTCAGCACGTCACGGAAGTTGACGCCCGCGGCGCGCACCGCGATGCGTATCTCGCCGTCGCCCAGCGGGGCCAGGGCCTCCGGACAGGGTTCGAGCGCCAGGTGGTCCAGGGTCCCGCGGTCGCGCACCGTCAGCCGCCAGGCGGTCACCCCGGCAGGAGGGACCAGGGCACCGTCGGCCGTCGCCAGGCCGAGCCTGGGCACCAGCAACGCCCCGTCCCGTACCGCGAGCTGCGGCTCCGCGCCGATCAGTGGCAGTGCGGCACGGCAGTCGGCCGCCGACTCCACGTCCAGCAGCCCGACCCGCCCGGGGTTCTCGGTCTGCGCCGAGCGCGCCAGACCCCATACGGCCGCGCCGTCGGGATCCACGTCGGCGCCCGGTGCCGTGGCCACGGCCGCCCGGGTGACGAGCACCAGCCGGGAGCCGGCGAGCCGGTCGTCGGCCAGCCATGCCTGGAGCAGCGCGAGCGCGCGGTGCACGGCGGGCCGGGTGTCGGCCGTCGCACCGTCCGAGGGGTCCGCGAGCGGGGCGAGGACCACCGCGGGGGCGGGGAGTCCCGCGTCGAGGGCCCGGCCCAGGGCCTCGAGGTCGGCGTACCCCGGGCCGACGCCCAGGTCGGCGGAGCCGAGCGCGGCGGCCGACGGGGACGGTTCCCGGCCCTCCGCGACCGGTTTCCAGACCAGGTGGTGGAGCGACCGCGGGACGGCCACGTCGTCGCTCACCGGGCGCAGGACCAGCTCCTCGACCTCGGCGATCACCGCGTGGGACTCGTCAAGCAGGGTCAGCGACACCGCGTCCGGTCCGGTGGTGGTGATCAGGGCGCGGGCGGTACGGGCGCCGGGCCGGTGGACGGTCACGCCGCGCCAGGAGAAGGGCAGCAGACGGCGGTCGCCGTCGTCCAGCGCGGTCATGACGACCGGGTGCAGGGCCGCGTCGAGCAGCGCCGGGTGCAGCCCGTAGGAAGCGGCGTCGGTGACGGACGGCGGCAGAGCGACCTCGGCGAGCAGGTCCGCGCCGTGCCGCCACACGGCGCGCAGGCCCCGGAAGACCGGGCCGTAGGCGTAGCCCGCGGCGGCCAGTTCGTCGTAGCAGCCGTCAACGGGCAGGGGCTCGGCCTCGGCGGTGGCCCGGCCCGCGGCGGTCGCGGGGGCCCCGTCGTACGGGGCGAGGATGCCGGTGGCGTGCAGGGTCCACGGCTCGGTGGTGCCGTCCGGCGTCTCGGTGCGGGCGTGCACGGTCAGCGCGCGCTGACCGTCGTCGCCGGGCGCGGCCACGACGACCTGTACCTCGGTGCGGCCTTCCTCGGGGAGCACCAGGGGGGCGAGCAGGGTGAGTTCGGCGACATGCGGCGTACCGGTCCGCGAGCCGGCGCGGGCGGCGAGTTCGAGGAAGGCGGTGCCGGGCAGCAGGACCGAGCCGAGGACGGCGTGGTCGGCGAGCCAGGGGTGGGTGCGGCGGCCGAGCCGGGCGGTCAGCACGGTCTGCCCGGATCCGGCGAGCTCGACGGCGGGACCGAGCAGCGGGTGACCGGCCGGCCCTTCGGTGCCGTGCGCGGTCAGCCAGTAGCGCTCCCGCTGGAAGGCGTACGTGGGCAGGCCGGGCGTCCGCCCCGGTCCGTACACGGCGTGCCAGTCCGGGCTTCGGCCGCGGACGTGCAGGGCGCCGAGCGCGGCGGCCAGGGTGCGGCGCTCGGACCGGCCGCGGCGCAGCACCGGGACGAACGCCAGCGCGTCGTCGTCCAGACAGTCCTGGCCCAGTGCCGACAGCACCCCGTCCGGGCCGAGCTCGAGGAAGGTGCGCATCCCGAGCTCGTGGAGTGCGGCCAGACCGTCGGACATCCGTACTTCCCGGCGCACTTGCCGGACCCAGTAGTCGGCGGTGACGTCGACGGGGCGGCCGGTGACGGTGGACACCATGGTGATGCGCGGCTCCGCGTACCGGATCTTCGCGGTGACGGCGGCGAACGCGTCGAGCATCCCGTCCATGCGGTGGGAGTGGAAGGCGTGACTGACGACGAGCCGGCGCGTCTTGCGGCCGGCGGCGGCGAACGTGGCGGCGACCTGCTCGACGGCCTCGACGTCGCCGGAGAGGACGACGGCCGCGGGACCGTTGACGGCGGCGACGCTCACCTCGTGCTCACGGCCTTCCAGCAGTGCGCGGACCTCGTCCTGCGACGCCTGGACGGCCATCATCGCCCCGCCGGGGGGCAGGGCCTGCATGAGCCGGCCACGCGCGGTGACCAGGGCACAGGCGTCGGGCAGGGTGAGGATCCCGGCGACGTGGGCGGCGGCGAACTCGCCGATGGAGTGGCCGAGCACGGCGTCCGGCGCCAGGCCCCGGTGCTCCAGCAGCCGGAACAGCGCCACCTGGAGGGCGAAGAGGGCGCTCTGCGTGTTCTCGGTCCGGTCGAGTGCCTCGGCGTCGTGGAACATCACCTCGCGGATCGGCGGTGTGCCGGGCACGGAGCCGCGGCAGGCGTCGAGTTCGCCGCACACCGCGTCGAGGGCGGCGGCGAAGACCGGCTCGGTCTCGTACAACTCGCTTCCCATGCCGACACGCTGGCTGCCCTGTCCGGTGAAGAGGTAGGCGAGACCGTCGTCGGGGCGTGCCGTGCCGAGGGTCAGGGCGGAGTGCGGTTCGCCGCGGCCGAGCGCGGCCAGCGCCGCGACGGCCTCGGCGCGGTCCTCGGCGGTGACGGCCGCGCGGTGGTCGAGGGAGGCACGGGTGGTGGCCAGGGCGCGGCCGAGGTCACGGGTGGACACGTCGTCGAGGGAGTCCAGCGCGTCGACGAGTGCCGCGGCCTGGGCACGCAGCGCCGGTTCGGTACGGCCGGACAGCACCCACAAGGGGGTGGAGGCGTCGTCCGGTGCCGTGTCGTCGGTCGGTGGTTCGGTCGTGGGGGGTTCGGTGAGGATGACGTGGGCGTTGGTGCCGCTGATGCCGAAGGAGGAGATGCCTGCGTGGCGGGTTTTGTTCTCTTCGG
>NZ_JAPSKQ010000263.1 GCF_031181555.1 Streptomyces sp.
CGACGAGGCAGGTCAGCCGGCCCCGGTCGACGGTGAGGACCATGCCCTCGGCGGCGTCCTCGTGCTTGGGCCGGATGTGGGTGCGCGGCCGGTTGCCCTTGCGGTTCGGGCGCGAGCGGATGTCGTCCTCGTCGGTGTGCTTGCCGTAGCGGCGCATGGTCGTGAGTCCCTACTGTCCGAGCATCCCGGTCCACAGCTCGGGGAAGTCCGGCAGGGTCTTCGCCGTGGTCGCCACGTTCTCGATCTGCACCCCCGCGACCGCGAGGCCGATGATCGCGCCGGCGGTGGCCATGCGGTGGTCCTCGTAGGTGTGGAAGACCCCGCCGTGCAGCCGGCGCGGGCGGATGTGCAGGCCGTCGGCGGTCTCGGTGACGTCGCCGCCGAGCTCGTTGATCTCCTTGGTGAGCGCGGCCAGGCGGTCCGTCTCGTGCAGCCGCAGGTGGGCCACGCCGCGCAGGGTGGACGGCGAGTCCGCGAGCGCCGCGACGGCCGCGATGCCCGGCGTCAGCTCGCCGACCTCGCCGAGGTCCACGTCGATGCCGTGGATCGAACCGGAGCCGGTGAACACGAGCCCGTACTCGGTCAGCTCGCAGGAGCCGCCCATGTCGGTGAAGATCTCCCGCAGGCGGTCACCGGGCTGGGTGGTGCGGGCCGGCCAGTCCGGGATGACGACCCTGCCGCCGGTCACCAGCGCCGCCGCCAGGAACGGCTGGGCGTTGGACAGGTCGGGCTCGACGGTCAGGTCCCGGCCGAGCAGGGCGCCCGGGGTGACCCGCCAGACGTTGGGCTCGCCGCCCGACTCCGGGGTGTCGACCTGGGCGCCGACCGCGCGGAGCATGTCGACGGTCATGCGGATGTGCGGCAGGGAGGGCAGCGTCGAGCCGGTGTGCCGGACCTCGACGCCCTGGTTGAAGCGCGGCGCGGACAGCAGCAGGGCGCTGACGAACTGGGAGGACGAGGACGCGTCGACCGAGACCGTGCCGCCGTCCAGGGCGCCGCCGCCGTGCACGGTCATCGGCAGCGCGCCGCGGTCGTCGTCGTCGATCCGGGCGCCCAGCCGGCGCAGCGCGTCGATGACGCCGTTCAGGGGACGCTCGTAGGAGCGCGGATCGCCGTCGAAGCGGACGGGGCCGTCGGCCAGCGTGGCGACCGGGGGCAGGAACCGCATCACCGTGCCGGCGTTGCCGACGTCGACGGTGGCCGGACCGTGCAGGCCCGTGGGGAGCACCCGCCAGGCCTCACCGGTGCCGTCCGGACCCACGCCCTCCTCGATCTCGACCCCCATGGCGCGCAGCGCGCCCGCCATCAGCAAGGTGTCGCGGGAGCGCAGCGGGCGGCGCAGCCAGCCCGGCTCGGAGGCGAGGGCGGCGAGCACGAGGGCGCGGTTGGTGACCGACTTGGACCCGGGCACGTGGACCGTCGCGTCGACGGCTCCGCTCGCGTGCGGGGCGGGCCAGAGGGCGGTGTGTGCGGGGTTAACGGTCATGCGCCCCACTTTAGTGGGCGGGGGTGGTTCGGGTACGGCAGCGTTGTGGCTGGTCGCTCCCCGAAGGGAGCCGCCCGTCGGCACCGCCCGTGCCCCCGGCCGGCCCTCACACCCCCAGCAGCCAGCGTCCTCCGCCGATCAGGGAGCACAGCGACACCGCGTGGAACAGGAAGAACCACAGTCCCGCCGGTACGTGGGTCAGCCGGGACAACTGGTCCGCGTCCGAGTCTCCCGCGCCGCCGCGCGCCCGCTTGGCCTGCAGCTCGAAGGCCGGGCGCACCCCGCCCAGCAGCAGGAACCACACCACGGCGTACGCGAACGCCGCCTGCACCTGGGGCCCGGTGAGCCAGGACACGACCACGAACGTGCCGCCGGTGACGAGCACGGTCAGCGCCCCGTACGCGTTGCGGATCATCACCAGCATCGCGATCAGCAGCGCCGTCGCCAGCCACAGCAGCAGCGTGATGCGCCCGGTGCCGAGCAGCGAGGCGCCGCCCAGGCCCAGCAGCGGGGGAGCGGTGTAGCCGGCCGCCGCGGTCAGGATCATGCCGATGCCGTGCGGTTTGCCGCGGCTGACGGTCAGGCCGCTGGTGTCCGAGTGCAGGCGTATCCCCGTCAGGGTGCGGCCGGTGAGCAGGGCCACGAGCCCGTGACCACCCTCATGGGCGATGGTGATGGCGTTGCGGGAGAGCCGCCACAGCCCGTGCGGCACGACGACGGCGAGCGCGGCGGTCAGGGTGGCCACGACCACCCACAGGTCCGGGTCGGGCTGGGTGCCGGAGACCTCGTCCCAGAGGGAGGCGAGGGAGGCGGACGCGGTGCCGACCATGTTCGCGGTGCTTTCCATGTGTTCCCGGTGGCTCCCTCTGCCTGCGCGTGCGGAGTCTGGCAGTGTTGCACGTATGTGCGGACGGTATGCAGCGAGTCGTGGGCCCGAGGATCTCGCGGGAATCTTCGAGATCGACAAGTGGGAGCCGGAGGAGACCCTGGCGCCCGACTACAACGTGGCTCCCACCAAAGAGGTCTACGCCGTACTCGACCGTCCTCTGAAAGACGTGGACGACCCGCGTCCGGTTCGGCAGCTGCGCAGGTTGAAGTGGGGCCTGATCCCCTCGTGGTCGAAGACGCCCGAGGGCGGCGCCCGGATGATCAACGCACGCGCGGAGACCGTCCACGAGAAGCCCTCCTACCGGCGCGCCTTCGCCGCCCGGCGCTGCATCCTGCCCGCCGACGGCTACTACGAATGGGTCACCGGCAAGCAGGAGCGGGACCTGGAGGTCGAGGGGAAGAAGAAGCGCCCCCGCAAGCAGCCGTACTTCGTGACGCCGGCGGACGGCTCGGTCTTCGCGATGGCCGGGCTGTACGAGTTCTGGCGGGACCGGACGCTGCCGGACGACCACCCGCAGGCCTGGTGGGCGACGTGCTCCGTCATCACCACCGAGGCGGAGACGAGTCCGCTCGCGGTGTCCCCGGCGGACGGCCCGCACACCCTGGCCGAGATCCACCCGCGGATGCCGCTCATGCTCACACCGGACCGCTGGGACAGCTGGCTGGACCCCTCCCGCACGGACACGGACGACCTGCGCGCACTGCTCGCCCCGCCGCCCCCCGGCCTGATGCGCGCCTACCCGGTCTCCACGGCGGTCAGCAACGTCCGCAACAACGGTCCGGAGCTGCTGACGGAGCTGGCCGCCCCGGAAGAGGGCACACTCTTCTGACGTGAGCGCACACTCTTCCGACGTGATCTCCGAGAGCTCCGACGTGACCGTCGAAACCGTCGAGACGGACGCCGGCCCCGCCCGCATCACCTGGCATCGCGCCCCGCGTGGCGCACGCCTCGTCCTCGCGGCCGGCCACGGCGCCGGCGGCGGCATCGAGGCACGGGACCTGAAGGCCCTCGCCGCCGTCCTGCCCGCCCACGGCGTGACCGTGGCCCTCGTCGAACAGCCCTGGCGCGTGGCCGGCAAGAAGGTGGCCCCGGCGCCGAAGACCCTCGACGCCGGCTGGCGCGGCGTCTGGCCCGCGCTGACCGGGCCGGGGCTGCCGGTGATCGCGGGCGGGCGCAGCGCGGGCGCCCGTGTCGCCTGCCGCACGGCCGGCGAGCTGGGCGCCCACGCGGTGCTCGCGCTGAGCTTCCCCCTGCACCCGCCGGGCAGGCCCGAGAAGTCCCGCGCCGACGAGCTGCTCGGGGCCGGGGTGCCCACCCTCGTCGTCCAGGGCGGGAACGACCCGTTCGGCAGGCCGGAGGAGTTCCCCGGGTACGGGAGAGGGCGCGCGACGGGGGTCCCCCCGGGCGTTCAGCTCCGGGGGAGCGTCGGTGCGAGGGCGGTGGTGGGAGACGGATGGGCGTACGAACTGGTCGGGGTTCCGCACGGCGATCACGGCTTCGCCGTCCCCAAACGGGCGGGCATCACGCAGGAGGAGGCCGTGGCGGCGGTCACGGACGCGGTCGTGCGGTGGTCCGGCTCACTCGGGTGACGCGCCGGGAATGTCCGGGCGGCCCCCACTGTTGAGCCGGACGTACGTGCCGGTCAGCGGCACCGCCGCCGTAGGAGAGGAAGTCCGCCGCATGGGTTCGATCTTTTGCCCGAGCCGCAGCAGCCGCGCCGACCTGGAGTGGACGGTGCTGCACGCGGCCAAGACCGCCCCTATTCGGGCGGCGGGCGGACCGGATCGTCGTCTATCCTCCGATTCGGGTGAGACCGGTTTCGGTCTCGCGACAACTCTGGAGGAGGTGGGTCCGGTTCCCGGTACCGACGCAGGGACCGAACACGGCCAGGCGGAGCAGCCCGAGGGCCGGGGCAGCGGCACGGGCGCGGAGTCGACCGCGGAGCGCAGCGCGCGCTTCGAGCGGGACGCGCTCGAGTTCCTCGACCAGATGTACTCGGCCGCGCTGCGCATGACGCGCAACCCGGCCGACGCGGAGGACCTGGTGCAGGAGACCTA
This sequence comes from Streptomyces sp., assembly GCF_031181555.1. Taxonomy (GTDB): domain Bacteria; phylum Actinomycetota; class Actinomycetes; order Streptomycetales; family Streptomycetaceae; genus Streptomyces; species Streptomyces fimbriatus. The sequence goes on from NZ_JAPSKQ010000263.1 coordinate 4,433, forward strand.
CGCCAAGGCGTACGCGTCCTTCCACCAGTTCCGGGAGGGCACCAACCTCAAGGCGTGGCTGTACCGGATCCTCACCAACACCTTCATCAACTCGTACCGCAAGAAGCAGCGCGAACCCCAGCGCAGCGCGGCCGAGGAGATCGAGGACTGGCAGCTCGCGCGTGCCGAGTCGCACATGTCCACGGGCTTGCGCTCCGCGGAGTCGCAGGCGCTGGACCACCTGCCCGACTCGGACGTGAAGGAAGCGCTCCAGGCGATCCCCGAGGAGTTCCGCATCGCCGTGTATCTCGCGGACGTCGAGGGCTTTGCCTACAAGGAGATCGCCGACATCATGGGGACACCCATCGGTACGGTGATGTCCCGGCTGCACCGGGGCCGCCGTCAGCTGCGCGGCATGCTCGAGGACTACGCCCGTGAACGCGGACTGGTCCCGGCCGGCGCCGGAGAGTCGAACGAAGCGAAAGGCTCGGGGTCATGAGCTGCGGAGAGCCGCACGAGACGGATTGCAGCGAAATCCTCGATCATCTCTACGAGTTCCTCGACCGTGAGATGCCGGACTCGGACTGCGTGAAGTTCGAGCACCACTTCGAGGAATGCTCGCCGTGCCTGGAGAAGTACGGCCTGGAGCAGGCGGTGAAGAAGCTGGTCAAGCGGTGTTGCGGGCATGACGACGTGCCGGGCGACCTGCGGTCCAAGGTCATGGGCCGGATCGAGCTGATCCGCTCCGGTCAGGCCGTGCCCGAGCAGGACGTCACCGCCGCACCCGCGTCGCCGGCCACGTCGGCCGCACCCGTGTCGCCGGCCACACCGACGGCACCGCAGGAGTCCTGACACCCCTCGGCGTGCGGCTACCCCGTAAGGGGACCGTCGTCACTCGTACGTGCTAATCCGCGGGTTATCGGCCCGCGGAGGCGCCCCCCGCCGTCCTAGGCTCCAGAGCCTGGCAGGCGGCAGGTCGAGTGCGG
>NZ_JAPSKQ010000264.1 GCF_031181555.1 Streptomyces sp.
GGCCGGCCTGAGCCCCGGCTCCCCCGCCGCCGTGACGAAGGACCCCGCCGTCGTGACCGGCGCGCCCGGCGTGGTCACGTACGGCACCGTGCGGAAGTCGGCGCGCGCCGCCTCCCGCCCGAGCTCGACGGTCACGTAGCCGCGCCGGCCGTTGTAGAAGCGCAGGTGCGGGTTGGCGGTCATGTAGGTGTCCCAGTTCGCGGGCCGCTCGGAGCCGTCCTTGCCGCTGGCGATCGAGGTGGTCACGATCTCGGTGCCGACGGTCCGGGAGTCCGGGTCGTCGAAGTCGTCCTTGATGTCGAAGGCGTAGCCGACGTGGACGTCGCCGGTGAGCACCATCAGGTTCTCGATCCCGGCGGCCTTCGCCCCGTCCAGGACCCGGCGGCGGGAGGCGCGGTAGCCGTCCCAGGCGTCCATGGACACCCGTGAGGGCGTCGTGAGGTCGAACTTCCGCTGGGAGAAGACGACCTGCTGCGGTACGACGTTCCACAGCGCCCGCGAGGAGCGCCAGCCGTCGAGCAGCCACCGCTCCTGCGTCTCGCCGGTCATGGTGCGCGCCGGGTCGTCGACCTCGGGGCCGGGGACGCGGGCGCCGTCGCCGTAGGCCTGGTTGGAGCGGTACTGCCGGGTGTCGAGCACGTCGAACTGGGCGAGCCGGCCCCAGTGCAGGCGCCGGTACAGCTGCATGTCGGGGCCGTCGGGCAGCTGGGGACGGCGCAGCGGCTGGTTCTCCCAGTAGGCGCGGTAGGCGGAGGCGCGGCGCAGCAGGAACTCCTCCGGCGGGACGCTGTTCTCCGGGGTGTCGTCGGCGTAGTTGTTCTCGGTCTCGTGGTCGTCCCAGGTGACCACGAAGGGGTGGGCGGCGTGCGCGGCGCGCAGGTCGGGGTCGGTGCGGTAGAGGGCGTAGCGCAGCCGGTAGTCCTCCAGGGTCACGGTCTCGCGGTTGAACAGGGCGGGCAGGGTCCGGTCGGTGTAGTTCCGGGCGCCGCCCGCGGAGTTGACCGCGTACTCGTACAGGTAGTCCCCGAGGTGCAGGACCATGTCGACGTCCTCGGCGGCGAGATGGGCGTACGGGGTGAAGTAGCCGTCGTGGTACGCCTGGCAGGAGACGGCGGCGAGGGTGAGGGAGCCGGTGCGGCTGTCCGGCGCGGGGGCGGTGCGGGTGCGGCCGGTCGGGCTGACCCAACGGCCCGCGCGGAAGCGGTAGTAGAACACGCGGCCGGCGTCGAGGTGGGCGACCTCGGCGTGCACCGTGTGGTGGAACTCGGGGTGGGCGGTCGCGGTGCCGCGTCTGGCGATGCGGCGGAACCTCTCGTCGTGCGCCAGCTCCCAGTGCACGGTGACGCGTTCGGCGGGCAGGCCGCCGTCGGGCTGGAACGGGGCGGGGGCGAGCCGGGTCCACAGGAGCACGGAATGCGGCATCGGGTCACCGGAGGCGACACCGAGCGTGAAGGGGTCGTCGGTGATGCGCGCGGCGTCGAGCTCGGCGGCGGCCGCGGTGCCCGCGGTGGGCAGGTCGACCGCGAAGGCGAGCGCGGCGGCGGCGCCGGTGACGGTCAGGAAGCGGCGGCGGCCGATGTGCCGGGCGGCCGCGCGGAGTTCGGGGGCGTGCTGTGACGGACGGGCCTCGGGTGTCATCCGTTCCTCCCTGGCGTATGGGTGCGGGAGGAATTGGAGTGGCCGGGGACGACCCCGCATTGACGCGTACACAGCGTCCGGATGACGGTCGCATGAGGTCCGCATGGCGGACCCTCCCGTACGCTGCGGGCCCATGAACGCCAAGCGAACGGACGGACGGAAGAGGATCGCCGTGGTGACCGGGGCGGGCTCCGGCATCGGGCGCGCGGTGGCCGTGGAGCTGCTGCGGGGAGGGTGGTCGGTGGCCCTGGCGGGGCGCCGCACCGAGACCCTGGAGGAGACCGCGGCACTCGCCGCCGGGGCGGCCGCAGAGACGGCCGGGGGCGAGCCGGCCGGGGGCGAGCCGCTCGCCGTACGGACGGACGTGTCACGCCCGGAGGACGTGAACGCCCTGTTCGCGGCCACCGTCGAACGCTTCGGCCGGGTCGACCTGCTGTTCAACAACGCGGGGACGTTCGGGCCGGGCGGGGTGCCGGTGGAGGAGCTGCCCTACGACGCCTGGCGGCACGTGGTGGACACCAACCTCAACGGGGCGTTCCTGTGCGCGCAGGCGGCGTACCGGCAGATGAAGGAGCAGGACCCGCAGGGCGGCCGGATCATCAACAACGGCTCGATCTCCGCGCACACGCCCCGCCCGCTCTCGGTCGCCTACACCGCGACCAAGCACGCGCTGACCGGGCTGACGAAGTCGCTGTCGCTGGACGGGCGGCCGTACCGGATCGCGGTGGGGCAGATCGACATCGGCAACGCGGCGACCGACATGACGAAGGGCATGCAGACCGGGGCCCTCCAGGCCAACGGGGAGACGGCTCCCGAGCCCGTGATGGACGTCGCCGACGTGGCCCGCACGGTGCGGCACATGGCGGAACTGCCCCTGGAGGCGAACGTGCAGTTCGCGACCGTTCTGGCGACGACGATGCCGTATGTGGGCCGCGGCTGACGATCCGCGCGATCGGAATGCGAACGTCCGGCCCATTGCGGCCGGTGGCGGACTTGTGCTCAACCCTCCTGCACCAAAGCTTCACACTTGGAGCGGGGGGGCTTCCGCAGGCCGCGAGGCCACGGGGACACAGGGCCGCGTCCAGGGGAGGGGGGCGGCAGTCGTTCCACGCCACCGGGTGGGGGTGGGCCCGCGGGGCCGCGGGTCCGCACCGGTGCGTGGAGCGGCTGCCGCGCACAGCGCGTCGGTCCGGTGCCTGCCGGGGACGGCCCTACCGGGCGAGGATCCGCTCGACCTCGGCCATCTGCCCGTCGGTGAGCGCCCCCTTCCCGAGCGCCCCCGCGTTCTCCTCCGCCTGGGCGACCGACCGGAAACCGGGGATCGGCACGGTGCGCGGGCTGCGTGCCCACAACCAGGCGAGGGCGCCCTGGGCGAGCGTGCGGCCCCCGCTGGTGAGCACGTCCCGGAGCGCGTCGACGCGCGCGAGCCACGCCGGGTCCGCGCCCGACCCCTCGCCGAAGCCCCGCAGCCAGGCGGGCGGCCTGCTGCGGATGTCGCCGGACTCGAGCGGGCGCCGGTCGGCGTGCTTGCCGGTGAGCAGGCCCATGGCGAGCGGGCTGCGGTTGACGGAGGCGAGGTCCGCCTCCTCGCACAGCCGGATCATCTCGGGAGCGTCGGTGAGGACGTTCAGCGCGTGCTGCACGGCGGTGCAGTGCGGCCCCTTCGCGAACACGGCGGCGCGGGCGGGGTCGTCGGTGCTCCACGCGTAGGCCCGGATCAGCCCCTCCGCCACCAGTTCCTCGCACGCGTCGCGGAGTTCGGCGGCCCGCTCGGGGTCGGCGTCGGCGAGGTGGAGCTGGTACAGGTCGATGCGGTCGGTGCCGAGGCGGCGCAGGGAGGCGGTCAGGGCGCGGCGCAGGTGGGCGGGTGAGTCGTCGCCGCCGGTGAGGGTGCGGGTGTCCGCGTCGAAGACGTTGCCCCACTTGGTGGCGACGACGGCCTCGTCCCGGCGCCGGCCGAGGGCCCGGCCGAGGACGCGCTCGCTGTGCCCCGCTCCGTAGACGTCGGCGGTGTCGAAGAAGGTGACGCCCAGGTCGAGGGCGCGCCGGATCGCCCGTGTCGACTCCTCGTCGTCGACCCTGCCCCACCCCAGGGGCTGCCCGTCGGGGTCCTGCCACTCGCCGCCGATCGCCCAGCAGCCGAACCCGACGGCGCTGACCTCGATGCCGCTGCGTCCCAGTGTCCGTGTGGTGTCCATGCCCCGGGACGCTAGGGCTTCGAGCGCGCGCGAAGGCAAGCCCGCGGGGGGACTCGGACGGAGGCGGTCGGGCGGGAGCGGCCGGACGGAGGCGGCCGGGCGGGGGCGGCCGGGCGGGGGTGCTCAGGCCTGACCGGTCTCGAAACGGGAGATCCGGCCGTCGTCGTCGCCGGTGAGGGTCCAGCGGGTGCGCATCTCGCCCCAGGTGTCGTTGCGGTAGCGGGCGATGACGGTACGGCCGCCGGCGGACTCGTTGTCGACCTCCGGGTGGCCGTTGGAGGAGAAGACCTCCCGGTCGGTCCAGTCGGCGAGATCACGGTCGCTGCCGTCGTCCGCCATGGTCGCGCCGGGCGCGAGGAGGGCCGTGAAGCCCTCGCGGTCGTGGTTGTCGACGGCGGTGACGAAGGCCCGGACGGCCGGGTCGCCGAGGCGCGTGGTCTGGATCGTCATGCCCGCCGGCGTCGTACCGGCCGCCGGGTCCCGCCACCCGCGCCACCCGAACGGCGTCCGGCGACGGGCCGGGGCGGCGGCGGGGATGCGACGGTGGTCACGGCGAAGCGACTGCTCCGGGAGACGACGTGACCCGTTACACGACCCGTTACGACCGCACCTGTTACGACCGGCGTGACCTGGGCCTGCTGCTGCTCCGGCTGGGCACGGGCGGGGTGCTGGCGGCGCACGGCGCGCAGAAACTGTTCGGCTGGTTCGGCGGGGGCGGGATCGAGGGCACCGGCCAGTTCATGGAGACCGTCGGCTACGCGCCGGGCAGGGCCAGCGCGACGGCGGCGGGCCTCGCGGAGGCCGGCGGCGGCGTCCTGCTGGCGCTCGGCCTCGCCACACCGGCGGCGGGCGCCGCGGCGGCCGGTGCGATGGCGGGTGCCGCCGCCGTGCACGCGCCCAGCGGCTTCTTCAACCAGGAGGGCGGCTACGAGTACGCGGCGACGCTCGGCCTGACGGCCGCGGGCCTCGCCGTCGCGGGCCCCGGCCGGCTCTCCCTGGACCACGCCCTCGGCCACACGGTCAACCGGGGCTGGATGGTCCCGGCGGCCTTCGCGGCGGTCGCGGCGGCCACGGTGGTGGTCGTGGGGGCGCGCGGCCGGCGGCTGCGGAAGGCGAGGGAGGGCGAGCAGGAGGTCCTGTTCGAGGAGTAGGCGGTGCACGCCGCGGGCTGTCGGTGTCCTGTGCCAGGCTCCGCCCCATGAGCGATCACCTGTCTCCTCCCCCTGCCCCGGCCCCGACCCCGGCCGCCGACCTCTGGGCCTCCGTCGACGCGCTGTACGGCTGGCTGGACGCCAACCGCCCGGTCGACGGCCGCGAGGGCCTGCTGCTGCGGATCCTCAAGCTGTCCGAGGAGGTGGGCGAGGTCGCGGAGGCCGTGATCGGCGCGACCGGCCAGAACCCGCGCAAGGGCACCACGCACACCTGGGACGACGTCCAGTCGGAGCTGTGCGACGTCGCCGTCACGGCCCTGGTGGCCCTGCGCACGCTCACCCCCGACGCCCGCGAGGTCTTCACCCGCCACCTGGCGAACGTCAGGAAACGCTCGCTCGGCGCCGCCTGA
>NZ_JAPSKQ010000265.1 GCF_031181555.1 Streptomyces sp.
CCCGTCATGGAACGCATCCGGGTCCACCGCCTCGGCGGAGACAAGGCGTACTCCTCCCGACGCAACCGCCGCTACCTGCACAGGCGCCAGATCAAGCACGACATCCCCGAACCGAAGAACCGGCGCGCCAACCGGCAGAGCCGCGCAGCAAGGGCGGCCGACCCACCGGCTTCGACAAGACGGTCTGCAAGAGGAGGAATGAAGTTGAGCGGACGATCAACGACCTCAAGAACTCCCGGGCCGTGGCCACCAGGTTCGACAAACGCGCCTACGTCTTCCACGGCACCGTCACCATCGCCTCTGTCCGACTCCGGCTTCGTTCGTGATCCGCCGGACAGCCCCCAGGGGTTGTCTCCTTGGTGGCCTACGGGCGCCGCTCCTGGCGGTGGTCGAGGTGCTCGGCGTATGACTGCGCCGGCACTTTGAGCGCGTACGCGAGACCTGCGCGACGTGGATCCGCCGGGCCCATTGCCTGGTGGTTCCTGCCGACATGTCGACCAGGTCGAGCATCGGCAGGTGACTGTCGAGGAGGGCGTCGGAGCCAGAGCGATGGGCCACCTCGACATAGGCGTGGTTGTCCGCAGTGTTGCGGTCCCGAAGGAACTTCACGAGGTCGTCCATGGGTTCGTCTTCGCGCACCGGTGATGGTCATCGGGTGGGCTCACCGTGATGAGCCCACCCGTGGAGGTGGGGCACCTGGGGCCCAGACGAGGATGGCAGCGAAGCGGAAGAGCGGTCTGGTGAGCGATGGCGAGCCTGCCCGTCCGCAGGGCCGCACCGCGCCACTGCTTGAGCCGGTTGATGCATCGCTCGACCGCGTTGCGAGCCCGCCGGTCAGGCGGCAGCCGGCCCCGACAGCAGACGGGGCGGTGGTTCGGTGATGAGGACCTCGGCGCGGGTGTTGCAGCCGTCGGCGGGGGCGTCGCCGGTGTTCCAGTGGCGGAAGCTGTCGCGGCTGTAGCCGTCATGGGACTCGCCGCCCGCGGGCAGACGGCCGACGGCCTCGGCAAGGGAAAGCGTCTCGGGCGCGGCGCGGGCGGAGGTGGTGGAGAGGACGTTGGGCAGGACGGCGAACACCGCGACGACGAGGCGCGCAATACAGGCTTGCCCATGTCCTGGTGATAGCGGACTGGCCGCAGGGCGTGGTGGGCGTCGGCCGGTCAGACCACTCGTGCGAGGGGAAGCGTCGTACCGGGCCGGCGCGGCCGCCGTGGTCCGTGAGACTCGGAGCCACCGTCCGTCCGGCACGGGCACCCCGCTCGTACGCGCACGTCCGAGATGCACCTCGATCGCCGCTCACGCCCTCGGGTCCGCGAACGCGGGCCGTGTGCCGTACTTCTCGATCGCTTCGGGGTCGAGGGACACGCCGAGTCCGGGGGCGGAGGGGATGCCGAGGTATCCGTCGGCGTCGAGTTGCCAGCCCTTCGCGACCAGGTCGTCGACGTAGGCCGAGCCGGTCTTGTACTCGACGAGGTCGGTGGAGGCGAGTGCGGAGGCGAGCTGGAGATCGGCGGCGAGACCGATGGCCGTGTTCCATCCGTGCGGGATCAGGCGGATGCCGAGGTCCTGGGCCTCCCAGCCGATCCGGCGCGACTCGCTCAGTCCGCCTCCCTTCGTGGTGTCGGGCTGAACGATGTCGAAGGCGCGGCGCCGCAGGTAGGGGGAGAAACTCTGCCTGCGGGTGAGGACCTCGCCACCGCTGATCGGGACGGGTGAACCCGCACGCAGTTCGGCGTAACCGTCGAGGTCGTCCGGCGCGAGTGCCTCCTCGAACCAGGCGACGTCGTACTCGGCGAGCATCCGCGCGGTTCGCTTCGCCCATGCCAGACCGCCGGGGAAGAAGCCTTCGGAGCCGCCGGCGTCGACAGCGAGCAGCCGGTCGCCGATCGCGGCGCGGGCGGCGGCGACGGTGCGCTCGTCGGTGGCGGCGTCCACCCGTCCGAACTTCCACCAGCCGATCTTGAAGGCGGTGAAACCTTGTTCCACGAGTTCTGTCAGATTTTCCGTCATCGGTCCGGCCTCGTCCATGAGCACCGACGCGTAGGGGCGCACCCGGGTGCGGTAGCGGCCGCCGAGCAGTCGGCCGACCGGCTGGCCCAGTGCCTGGCCGGCGATGTCCCACAGGGCGATGTCGATGGCGCTCGTCGCGTGCGTGAGCGCGCCGCCCCGGCCCATCCAGAACGCGGTCTGGTGCAGCGTTTCGGTGATCCGCTCGACTTCCACCGGGTCCTGTCCGACGAGGTGCGGGAGCAGTAGGTCGATCGCTCCCCGGACGAGGGTCTCGGTGGTGAACGCGCTGCCGATGCCCGTGATGCCTTCGTCGGTGTGGACGGCGACGAGCGTGTGCACGACATCGTCCGGGCGCAGTTCGTTCGACCACCCGCCCTCGGGGGTCGCCCCGCGAAGACCGCATGTCTCGACTCGGGTGATTCTCATGAGTGCCCTCTCCCATGGGGTGTCATCGCCGCGGACGCCGGGCCGGGCGGTGGCTGTGTCGTGGGACCGTACCCGACCGACAGGGTGATTGTCGACAATCGACCATCCGGGATACAGTCTGCCGAACCCCTGCCGCGACGGGCGCTCCCGAGGGCCGAAGCGCCGCCCCTCCATGCCCAATCCCGCAGGTCACGCCACCGCTCGAAGGGATCGCCGCTTGATTGTCGACAAAGTACGACCCTGTTACGCTCCGCCCATGTCTGGACTTCCCGCGCTCCCCGCGCTCTCCTCCGCCTCCCTCGCCTCGCGCCGCGAAACCGTCGCGGACGTCCTGCGCGAGGCCATCACCTCGGGCCGCCTCGAAGCGGGCCAGAAGCTCACGGAGGCGGGAATCGCCGGACAACTGGGAACCAGCCGGGCGCCGGTCCGCGAGGCGCTGCGCCAGCTCGAGCAGGAGGGCCTGGTGATCTCCTACCCCTACCGCGGCACGGAGGTGCTCGGCGTCTCCCAGGAGGAGCTGGAGAACGTCCTCGTACCGGTCCGCATCTCCCTCGAGAAGTTCGCCTTCCGCAAGGCGATGCCCCGTCTGACCGACGCGGACTACGCCCATCTCCACTCCCTGGTCCGCAACATGGAGGCAGCGGCCGACGCGGCCGACGCGGCGCTGCTCGCCGACGAGGACATCCGCTTCCACGAGGCGGTCGTGACCTTGTCGGGGCAGCAGCACTGCCTGCAGATCTGGCGGTCGATCCAGCCCCGCGTGCGCGCCTACTTCCGGCGCGACGCGAGCCACTACTCGGACCCGACCGTGGTCGCCGAGCAGCACCAGGAGCTCATCGACGCACTCCGCGCGGGCGACGAGGACGCACTGGACCGAACCGTCACCGCCCACATCAACACCCATTTCAGAGCCCCCGAGGAGCCCTCCGAATGACCAGGACGATCCTGATCACCGGCGGCGGAAGCGGCATCGGCCGCGCCACCGCGTCCGAAGCCGCACGCCGGGGCTGGGCCGTCGGCATCCTCGACCGTGACGGCGAGAGCGCCGAACGGGCGGCTGCCGAAGCCCGGCGCAACGGCGCCCGCAGCGTCTGGTCGGCGGCGTCGGACGTCACCGACGAACGGGAGCTCGTCGACACGTTCGACGCGGCGAGCACCGCACTCGGACCGGTGGACGGAGTGACCGTGAGCGCGGGCATCGAGATCAACGCGCCGCTGCCCCACATGCCCCTCGAAACGTGGCGCCGGGTTCTCGACGTGAACCTCACCGGCACGTTCCTGACCGTACGCACAGCCGCCCGGGCCCTGCGGGACGCCGGGAGACCGGGCTCCATCGTGTGCGTGTCGTCCCCTTCCGCGTTCGTCGGCTTCGCGGGGGGCTCGAACAGCGCGTACGGGGCGTCCAAGGGTGGAGTCTCCGCCTTCGTGAGGGCTGCCGCCATCGACCTGGCCGCGGACGGCATCCGCGTCAACGCGCTCGTCCCCGGCGCCACCGATACGCCCATGCTCTACTTCGGCCTCGACGGTGCGGAGCTCGAAGCCGAACGCGCACGTCTGAGAGACGCCGCGGCACGGCAGATCCCGCTCAGGCGGATGGCCGATCCCGCCGAGATCGCGCGCGCCGCCGTCTGGCTGCTCTCCGACGAGGCTTCGTACGTCACGGGCAGTCACCTGGTGTGCGACGGCGGCCTCACGGCCAAGAGCGCGAACGACTTCTGACCAACCCGCCCATCCCCGTTCAAAGGCAGATCCGCATGACGACTCAGGCGATCGGTACCACGACACGGGTAGTGGCGGACGGTCGCACCCCCCGGGCAGCACCGGACTCGCACCCGCAATGACCAGCCATGACAGAATTCGCTATGGCTCTTCCCCGGCCGCCGCCAGAGTCAACCGATGAACTCCGGCACCGTGCGCGACGCGTTGCGGAAACTCGGCATCCCGGTCGAGAAGGGCCGCACCTCCGTCATCCGCCGGCTCGTCCTCCAGGCCCCGGCGCCCGTCATCGCTCAGGCACTGGGCCACCACGACGAGAGCACCACCCGCATCGCCACCGAGGCCGGAGCCCCCTGGAAGAGCTACGCGCCCGGCGACCACGCACGCTGAAACGGCCCCGCCACGGGCTACGCGCCGGGCGAAAGACCTCACGGCTCGGCTGTCTTCCCCCACAGTGGTGACCATGCTGAACCGAGTAGCCGTCCTGTCCGACATTCACGGAGTCCTGCCGGCCCTGGAGGCAGTACTCGCCGAACCAGACGTCAGCACCGCCGATCACATCGTGCTCACCGGCGACATCACCGCCGGCCCGCAACCGGCCCAGGTCCTCGACCTGCTGACCGGCCTCGGCGACCGCGTCATCTGGATCAGCGGCAACGCCGACCGCGAACTCCTTGAATACCGCCGGGGGCAACGCGACACGATCCCCGATCCGATCGCCCCCTGGGCAGCCGCACAGCTCCGCGAGGACCATCTCGACCTTCTCAGCTCGCTGCCACGATCGCGCTCCCTGTCCTTGAACGGCCTGGGGAAGGTGCTGTTCTGCCATGCCACCCCTCGGGACGATGAGGAGGTCGTCCTGGTCGACTCCCGTCTCGACCGCTGGAAGGAAGTCCTGGGCGGACTCGACACCGACATCCGCACCGTGGTCTGTGGCCACACCCACATGCCGTTCGTCCGCCTCGCCCACGGCCGACTCGTGATCAACCCCGGCAGCATCGGCATGCCCTACGGGCGAACCGGAGCACACTGGGCCCTCCTGGGCCCGGGCGTCGAACTCCGCACCACGCACTTCGACCTCCAAGCCGCAGCCACCCGGCTCGGTCAGGAGTCGTCCTACCCCGACATCACCGAATGGGCCGACTACTTCCTGCACGCTCGCGCGACGGACGCCGACGCCCTCACAGCCTTCGCCCCGCGGGACGGACGCGACCACAGCCCGTGACACTCGCTCCCCGTCCACG
>NZ_JAPSKQ010000266.1 GCF_031181555.1 Streptomyces sp.
GTGAACACCCGAGGGGGTGTTCACAGCGTCCGCGCCGTTCACGCGTGAGCCGCTCGTCCCGCCGTCCGGCCGGGGCGCGAGCACCTGCTCCAGCGCCCCGGGCAGCAGCGCGGCCAGTCGCTCGTCGGAGCCGGCGCTCACCTCCAGCCAGACGGGGGAGCGGTCGTGGATCAGCAGCAGGACACAGCCGGCGTGGGTGAGGGCGGTGACCGGTCCGTCGGGGTGGCCGGCGAGCTGCTGCCAGACGCGTTCCCGCAGGGGGACCTCGGCGAGCTTGCCGTGCCGGCGCAGCCAGTGCTCGACCTCGGCGAGGGCGAACGAGGGGCTGGTCTCGGTGCCGCCGACCGGCTTGGGGAAATCGGCGTGCCGGCGGCGCCAGTTGCTGACGGCGGCGCGGCCGACCCCGGCCAGCCGCGCGATCCCGGCGGCGGTCACCTCTGTCGCGCTGTCCTGCATCCCGGCACCCCGCCCCCTTCTCCTGTGACCCGTGTGTGGCGACGAGCATACCGACGCACGCAAGATCCAAGCCTTCACACGCGTGTACACACCCACTCATGTGAACCATGTTGACTCGGTTCACAAGCTCTGTTCTTATTGACCCAGCGAACGAGTGATCGCCGCGGGGCGGTCGTCCTGTCCGGGAGGGGACACAGTCATGGGCATGAAGAGCAAGATCGCGCTGGGCGCCGTCGTGGGGATCGTCGTCATCGGTACCGTCTCGGCGAACTCCGGTGACACGGACGGCGGATCCGACGGCAAGGGCTCCTCGGCGTCCGCGGAGCAGCGGTCCGGCGGCGCGAGGTCGGACGGCGGGTCCGACGCGAAGCCCGCCGACGACGAGGGCGTCGAGAAGGCGTCCCGGGCCGAGCAGTTCAAGGCGTTCGTGCAGAAGAACGGGACGGCCCAGGAGAAGGAGGCCGTCTCGCACGTCACCAAGGTCCAGGGCGCCGACGAGCAGAACGACATCCTGGACACCGCCGACGTCCACACCGACTTCACCGGCGGCATCACGGGTGAGGGCATGGGCCCCGCCAAGCTCATCGCCTCCGCGTTCGCCGACTGGAAGCAGAGCGAGAACGGCCTCGTCACCGTCTACGACGCCGACGGCGAGCTGCTCGGCAACGGCAACTTCTGATCCGTGCCCACCGTCCGTTCACCGAGACCCCCGAGGAAACCCACCATGCGTCGCACCGCACTCGCCGCCCTCTGCCTCGCCGCCGCGGCCACCGCCGGTCTCACCGGCTGTGGCGGCGAGGGCAGGGCGGACAGCGCATCGAGCGATTCGGCCGGGCAGAGCGCGGCCAAGGAGCGGAAGAGCTCCCCGAAGCCGAAGGAGGAACCCTTCGCCGGGCTGACCGGCGGCGAGATCGCGGAGCGGGCCCTGAAGGCCACGACCGGCGCCTCGTCCCTGCGGATGAAGGGCGACGTCCCCGACGAGGAGACCGGCGGCACCATCCACCTCGACATGGCCCTGGACAAGCAGGGCGACTGCGCCGGAACCATGGGCGTGGACGACCAGGGCGAGGCCGAGCTGATCAAGACCGGCGACACCCTCTACATGAAGTACGACGAGGCGTTCCTGCGGGCCCAGAGCGAGGGCGAGCCCGAGGCCGACGTGGACGCCGCCGTGGCCCTGCTGGCCGGCAAGTGGACCAAGACGTCCGCGAAGGGCGCGGACGCCGAGGACATCGCCGGCTTCTGCGACCTCGACACGGTGCTCGGGGGCCTGGAGGACGGCCGGTCGGAGGCGACCCGGGGGAAGACGACGACCGTCGACGGCACGCCCGCGATCACGCTGGAGGAGCGGGAGGGCGAGGACCGCTTCACCGTCCACGTCGCCACGAAGGGCGAGCCGTATCTGCTGCGGATCGACAGCACGTCCGCCGCGGACCCGGGTTCGGTCTCCTTCACCGACTACGACGAGCCGGTCCCGGCCCACAAGCCCGCCGGCGACGTCCTGGACCTGGACTCCCTGGGCTGACCCGCCCGCGGGGCACTCCTGCCGGGGTGCTCACAAGGAGTGCCGCATCCACACGTTGGGCTCGACGTACACCGCGTATCCGCGCGCCGGCTCGCAGCGCACCGGCACCAGCGCCCCGGGCACCTCGACGTCGCCCTCGGTGTCGAAGGGGAGGCCCGTCCAGCGGCGCCACTCCTCCAGCGCGGCGGACACGGTCATGGACGCCGGTGCCACGGACGCGAGGGTGGCACCGGCCCGGGCGTGGACGCGCAGCCACGGGTCCTGCGGCAGCCCGTCGGGGCGCACCCGGCGGGCGTACTCCTCGATGGGGGTGTGCGGCTCCAGGTGCTTGGCGCTGGGGCGGACGGGGGCGACGACCTCGCGAAAGCCGCGCAGGCGGGCGTTGTCGCGCATCGCGGAGAGCATCAGCGCGGACAGTCCGCGGCCCTGGGCGTGCGGGGCGACGGAGACCGAGATCGCGCTGACGGTGTCGGGACGGACACCGCGGCGCAGATCCGAGAAGGCCCACATGAGGACCCTGTCCCAGCCCTGTGCGGGCAGTTCGCCGCGGCCCGGGGCGTCGAGGGCGAACGGCACGCTGTGGGCGGTGGCGACGACCTCGCCCCGCTCGTCCTCGGCGAACAGCACGTACTCGGGCAGTTCGGCGGCGATGCGCGGGAAGTACGCGGTGCCCACGAGGTCCTCGATCACGAACTGCGGCCAGGTGTCCGCCATCTCGCTCACCGGCTGCGCCATGGGGGGACGGTCCGCGAGGTTGGATATCTTGACGTCCATGGCGTCACCGTAGGCGTGAGCCCGGGCGCGGGAAACCGGGTTTCGCGGCTCGGCCGGAGCCCGGTCTCCACTCGGCCACCGCTCAACCGCCGCACTGCGTCAGCATCATCCGCTTGTCGTCCGGCGTCACCGGCATCTCGTACTTGACGGCGACCTGGGCGAAGCGGACCGCGTACGCGCACCGCACGGACCTGTTCGGCGGGAGCCAGGCCGCCGGGCCGGAGTCCCCCTTGGCCGAGTTGGCGGGGCCGTCGACCGGGATCAGGTTGAGGACGTCGTTCGCCAGCTGCTCCCGCTTGTCCTCGGACCAGCGGGAGGCGCCCATCTGCCAGCTGTAGGAGAGCGGCACGACGTGGTCGATCTGCACCTCGGCGGCCTGCTGTTTGCGCCACTCGATGGTCTTGCCGGTGTAGGGGTCGGCCAGGGTCATGGCGATGACCACGCAGTCGGAGCCGGACCGGAAGCGGAGGTCCTGGCCGTCGCGCCGGAGCAGGTCGTTGCGGGTGTCGCAGCCGTTGCGGGCCAGCGGGACTCCGTCGGCCGTGTCCATCCACGCGTACCCGAAGTCCTCCCGGTCGTAGCCCGTCTTCGGCCCGCGTCCCTTCGTCGGCACCGTTTCGATGAGCTCGCGGGCCGCCGCCCTGTCGGTCTCGCCCGTCACGGGCGCGAGGCCCGGCTTCGTCCCGTCCGGGTTGTCCAGCGGGCTGGCCGCCCGCCCGCCCGCGGCGGCGCCTCCGCTCTCGTCGCCGGCCGGGGAACCCCCGTCCCGGCCCCCCGCACAGCCGGCGAGCAGCACGACGGCGGCGCACACCACCGGCCCGGTGCGCCGGGCCACCCGGCCCCACCTCCTGTACCGCGCCACGGCGACCTCCCTCGTTCCCCTGTTCCCTGCCCTCGCACGGGCCGGGCGATGCCCGGTGATGTCCGGTCCACCGTAACGAGCGAAAGGTCCAGACCACATGGGGGTCAAAGGGGCATTCCTCATCTGTCGCGCGTATCGTCGATTCTGAGTCACCACCCGAAGGAGCTCTGCATGGGTATCTTCGACAAGCTCAAGGGCAACAAGACGGCACGTGAGAAGGCCAAGCAGGCCTCGGACACCGCCGAGAAGAAGGCCAACGAGAGGACCGGCGGCAAGTACGAGCAGCAGGTCGACACCGGGCAGCAGCAGGCCGAGCGCCGTCTCGGCATGGACCGCGACCGCCCCGACCAGCCCTAGTCGACCCGAGGTCACGCCGGACCGCCCTCATCACAGAAGCCGTCCACGGCAACGTCTCCCGTGGACGGCTTCACGCGTTTTCCCGCGCCCTCCTCGGTGCCGCCCTACGACCCCAGGACCGACGTCAGGAACTCCCCGACCCAGCCGAGCAGCTCGCGCCCGACCAGCGGCTTGCCGCCCACCTTCGCGGTCTTGGGGCGCGGCACCAGCACCTGGTGGGCGGCCGCCTTGATGACCGTGCCGGGGTAGAGGCGCTTGAGGCGCAGCTCCTGGGACTCGCGCAACTCCACCGGGGCGAAGCGGATGTTGTTGCCCTGGAGGACGATCTCGCCGACGCCGCACGCGCGGGCGAGCATGCGCAGCCCCGCCACCAGCAGCAGGTTCTCCACCGGCTCGGGCAACTTGCCGTAGCGGTCGACGAGTTCCTCGCGCACGGACTTGACGTCCTCCTCCGAGTTGGCGGAGGCGATCGCCCGGTACGCCTGCAACCGGAGCCGCTCGCCGGGCGCGTAGTCGTGCGGGACGTGCGCGTCGACGGGCAGCTCGATCTTGACCTCGAGCGGCGGCTCCTCCTCGATCTCCCCGGTCTCCAGCTGCCGCCGGTAGTCCGCGACCGCCTCGCCGACCATGCGCACGTACAGGTCGAAGCCGACGCCCGCGATGTGCCCGGACTGCTCACCGCCGAGCAGGTTGCCCGCGCCGCGGATCTCCAGGTCCTTCATCGCCACGTACATGCCCGCGCCCATCTCGGTGTGCTGGGCGATGGTCGCCAGGCGCTCGTGCGCGGTCTCGGTCAGCGGCTTCTCCGGCGGGTACAGGAAGTAGGCGTACCCGCGCTCCCGGCCCCGGCCGACCCGGCCGCGCAGCTGGTGCAGCTGGCTGAGGCCGAAGGTGTCGCCGCGCTCGACGATCAGGGTGTTGGCGTTGGAGATGTCGATGCCGGACTCGACGATCGTCGTCGACACCAGCACGTCGAACTTCTTCTCCCAGAAGTCGACCACGACCTGCTCCAGCGCCGACTCCGACATCTGGCCGTGGGCGGTGGCGATGCGCGCCTCGGGGACGATCTCGCGCAGCCGGGCCGCCGCGCGGTCGATCGACTCGACCCGGTTGTGGATGTAGAAGACCTGGCCCTCGCGCAGCAGTTCGCGGCGGATGGCGGCGCCGATCTGCTTCTCCTCGTAGGGGCCGACGAAGGTGAGCACCGGGTGGCGCTCCTCCGGCGGGGTGGTGATCGTCGACATCTCGCGGATGCCGGTGACCGCCATCTCCAGGGTGCGCGGGATCGGGGTGGCGGACATGGTCAGCACGTCGACGTTGGCGCGCAGCTTCTTCAGCTGCTCCTTGTGCTCGACGCCGAAGCGCTGCTCCTCGTCGACGATGACCAGGCCCAGGTCCTTGAACTTCGTCTCGGAGG
>NZ_JAPSKQ010000267.1 GCF_031181555.1 Streptomyces sp.
GGAGGGCCTTCTCGCTCCCCGCACCGCCCAGGCCGCCGACGCCTCGTGGAACGAGCCCAGGTCGGCGAACGGCTGGGAGGTCCTCACCGCGCGCTCGTCGGGCACCGTCACCTACGGCATACCGGGAACGGGCCTCCGGGTCGTCCTGCGGGAAGGATTCCGGCGGCGCAAGGCGATGGGTGACGGTACGAAGCCAGGGAGTCCGCTGAAGGTCATGGGACCAGGCGGTCGCCGGTCCGTGTGGCAGGCGTTGTCAACTCGGCTGACGTGCCGAGCGCCCGGGGCGATCGCCCCGACGCCGGCCCGGCCCCACGCACCTTGTGCCCAGCCAAGTCGACGACGCCGTAGCGACCTCGCGCGCTCCCGGGCCCGTGGCCTGCGGTGCGTGGCCGACCTCGACGAACGGGGGGCGCGACTTCCTCGCCGGCGCCTGATCTCAGCGGCACCCGAGGAAGCGGCGGACGATCGGCTCCAGGTAGTCCGCGTGCGGACCGGCCAGACCGGCCAGTTCGTCAGCCGAGCGCACCAGGGCGATGTCGTCGAGTTCGGGTTCGCGGCCCTGGGCGCGCTCGGCTGCCGCAGCAGCGGTGAAGTCCGCGCGCAGCGTCGCCTCGGGAAGGGCCGGGGCGAGGTGGGTCAGGCCGATGCTGCCGTTCTCGCCGCGGGTGACGACCCACAGCTTCAGGTTCTCGGCGGCCACGCAGGCCCCCAACTCCTCGGCGAGCTCCCGCGCGGCCTGGCCGGCCAGTGCCGACTCGTCCAGCACCGCCCCGTCCCGGGGAGGCTCCACGGACCCCCCTGGCAACTGCCAGCGGCCCGGGGCGTCCGTGGAGGACGACATCCTCACCGCCAGCACACGGCCGTCGTCGGTCGGCTGGACGACGTTCACGAACAACGAGGGCAGTGCGGTGGCGCCGGGAACGCGGCGCAAGGCGTAGTGCCGGTAGGTCACACGCACCCAGGACAGGCGCAGGACGCGCGGGCCGATCCGTTCCAGTCCCCCACACGCCGCCACAGGTCCGTCGAAGAGGGCGGGGTTGGCCCGGACGGCCATGTCCCACACCCGGTCCCGGGCCTCAGCGTCCTGGGGCGGCAGCGGCGGCTCCGCGGCTTCGGTCAGCAGGAGCCGTTCGACGTCGAAGAGGTCAATGCCCACAGGGGGCAGTGTCTCGGTCACCGGCCCATCGTAGAACCCGCTCCGGGCCCGGCCGCCGCTTCGCATCGACGGCCGAGGGGGCCATTCCCGCAGGTGCGGGAGCAGTCTTGCTGACCTGCGGGTTTGTCTCCGGGATGTCACTACCACCCGTACGAGATCGGCCCCGCGCACGTACCGGGTCCGCGTCCGGCGGGTGGAGGTCGGGGAGTCGGTGCCGGAACCGGCCCCCCGATGTGGGCTCCGGACCGTTCGTCACCGTCCGATTTCTGATAGGCATATCGCCGGGGACGGGCGTATGCCCGTAGCGGCGTTCTGTGGGACGCCGCAAGGGAGGGAAAGCACATGAGCACCACCACACGCGACGACGTCATCGCCCTCGAGCAGAAGGCGGTGGACCACGCGTACGCCTGTTACGAGGCGCGGCTGGCCGAGATGAACGGGACAGCGGCCGCCACGGCATCGGCCAGCGGCAAGGACGGCATCGCCAACCGGAAGGACGCGGAGCAGAGGGCGGCCGCCTACGGCAACCTCGGAGGTGAGTCGCTGGTCTTCGCCCGCGTCGACGCGCCGGAGGAGCCCGGCGGCGAACCCCGGCCCTGGTACGTCGGCCGACGTTCCGTTTCCGACGTCCGGACCCGCGACACCGTCGTCGTCCTCTGGACCAGCGATATGGCCGTCAAGTGGCTCGAGGCGCAGCCGGAGGCGCCGGGCGACGTCGTCCTGCGGCGGCGGCTGCGCTGCGCGGAGCGTGTCGTCGAGGACTACTCCGACGAGATCGCCGTGCCCGGAGCGCTCTCCGGCACCGTTTCCGAGGCCGCCCCCGATGCAGGTCTCGTTCCCGCGCCGAGGCCGGCCGCCGACGACGCCACGACGGCCGGGCGGCCGGGCACCGCCAAGCGCGGGGGGCACCCGCCGGTCCGCACTCCTGCCGACATCGCCCGTATCCAGCGCCGCAAGCCCCTGCAGCCGGACGACTTCCTCCTGCGCGAGCTGCAGCGCTCGCGCAGCGGCCGGATGCGGGACATCGTGGAGACGATCCGCCGTGACCAGATGGCCCTGGTCACGGGTTCGCCGACCGACATCCTCGTCGTACAGGGCGGGCCGGGCACCGGCAAGTCCGCGGTCGGCCTGCACCGCGTGACCTGGCTGGTCAACAACGACCACTTCACGGCCTCGGACATCCTCGTCATCGGCCCCCACCAGCGGTTCCTCGACTACGTCGGCCAGGTGCTGCCCACCCTCGGCACCCGCGACGTCAACGCCGTCCAGCTGACCCGCCTGTGGGAGGGCGAGATCCTCGGCACCGACACCCCGCGGGCGCGGCTGGTGAAGTCCGACGAACGCATGGCGGCCGTCCTGCGCCGGCGGGTCGAGCGAGAGTGCCGCCCCGAGGCCCTCGACGCCCTCCTCACCGCTTCCTCCTTCGAGGGCGACGAGCCGGCGTTCACCGTCACCGCCGGCAGCACCACCCTGCGCGTGCCGCGCTCCGAGGTGCTCGCCCTCCTCACCGAGGCGCGCGGCGGTGACGGTGCCCACCGCGAGCGCCGCGACCGCTTCCGCAGCCTGCTCGTCGACCGCCTCCTGGCCGAACTCGTCGCCGTCGCCCCGCGCCGCGGAGCGGACGGCACGATCCGCCGCAGCCTGGAACGCAACCGCAAGGTGGAACGCCTCCTCGACCGCGTCTGGCCCTCGCCCGGCGCCCTGGAGGCCCTGCGCAGTCTCTACGACTCGCCCGACCTGCTGCGCGCCTGCGCCGAGGGCGTCCTCGACGACGAGGAGCAGACCGCCCTGCACCGCCCCCGTGCCGCCACCGCCGACGCCGACCGGTGGACCCTCGACGACCTCGTCCTGCTGGAGGAACTCCGCCATCTCATCACCGGCGAGATTCCGCGCCGCTACGGCCACATCGTCGTCGACGAGGCCCAGGACCTGACCCCCATGCAGGCCCGCACCCTGCGTCGGCGCGTCGCGCGGGGCGGTTCCATGACCGTCCTCGGCGACCTCGCCCAGGCCACCGGTCCGCGTGTGCACACGGACTGGGAGGAACTGGGCGCTCTGCTGTCCGACCACGGTGACTGGCGCGTGGCCGAACTGACCACCAGCTACCGCGTGCCCGCCGAGATCATGGAGTTCGTCGCGCCGCTGGCCCGCACGGTCGCTCCCTCGCTGCCGTACCCGCAGGCGGTGCGCGAGGCCGGCGAAGGCGCTGTACGGACCATCGCGACCGAGCCGTGGCGGCTCCTGGACGACACCGTCGCCCAGGCCGTCCGCCTCCTCGGCAGCAGCGACGGGCGCACCCTGCGTTCGGTGGCCGTCATCGTCCCCGACGACTCCGGCTGGCTCGACGAGATCGCCCGCCACCTCGACGAGGCTCCCGGCCTCACGCAGCAGGAACGCGAGGCGGTGTCCGTGCTGGCCGCCGCCCAGGCCAAGGGCATGGAGTACGACCACGTCCTCGTGGTGGAACCCGCCACCATCGCCGCTCGCGGCCCGGCCGGCCTGCGCCAGCTCTACATCGCGCTGACCCGCAGCACCCAGACCCTGACCGTCCTGCACACCGCACCGCTTCCGGAGGCCCTCACGAACACCGGCACCGCGGGCTCCGCGGAACAGCGGCCCACCGGCACCGACGGGATCGCCGGCAGTGCCGCCGGACCGGCCACGGCGGCGGGGAACGCCCCCGAGATCGGCACCGACATCAAGGTCCGCGTGGTCGGCCACGCCACCGGCGGCAACTACAAGGTCGAGGCGGTCTCGCCCGCCACGGACCGCCCGTTGCTTCTGGCCGTGCGCCACGGCTCCACACCTCCCGAGACCGGGGCGGAGGTGGACGCCTGGGTCCTGCGCCACGCCTCCAACGTCACCTTCGTCACCGTCGACGAGCGCGGACGCAGGCCCATCTCGCCCACCATGGCCGAGCGGTACGTGGACGCGCTCACCGTCGTCGGGGAGCTGGCCGACGGCAGCGTCCCGGACGACGCCCGGGCCCGGCTGTCGGAACTCAAGGGCATGGCCAACCGCTGCCTGCGCCTGGACCAGCACGACTGGCTGGACGTCTGGCGCGTCCTCGGCTCCCCGGACCGGGACCGCCTGGGCCTTTTGCGGGACCTCGCCGCGAACACCAACCGCGCACTCGCCTCGGACGCCCCCGACCTGGACCGGTTCCGGACGGAGCTGCAGCGCAGCGGCTGGGCCGAGGCCCTGGCCGAGGCGCGCCGGACGCTGGAACAGCGCCTCGTGGCCGGAACCGCCGGCCGCCCGGTGGAGGAAACCCGGGACACCGGGCCCGCCGCCGCACGGCCCCCCGAGCCCGCACCGTCCGGGCGGACCGAACCGTCCGCACCGCCACAGCAGCCCGAACGGCCCGAGCGGCCCGAGCCGGAGGAGAACCGCCCCATGCCCAGCACCACCACCGGCACCGTCGCACCGACGTCCGAACCGACGGCCGGGCCGAGCACGGACCTGCTCCGGTTCCTGGAGACCTCGGCCGCGGCCGACCGCACCTGCAAGACCCATGAGGCGGTGCGCTTCGAGCTGATGGCGGCCCTGCTGCGAGCCGACCGGCAGCCGCAGGCCGACTCACCGGTCGTCGACGTCAGCTGCACCACCGAGCACGGCCGCTTCCTCTACGAGGTCCTGGGCGCCGGTCTGTCCACGTACGCCGACCTCCGCTCGGGAGCGGCCCGCCTCCACGAGATCAACCACAGCCTGCCGACGGCCGCCGACCGCCTCTACCTGGTGCTGTCCCAGCAGCCCGCCGAGGACTGGTCGGCCGCCACCGTCCACGACGTCTTCGGCGTCCACGTCCTGTGGCGCACCCCGCGGGGATGGGGCGGATCGGACGCCGAAACCGCTCTCGGCCTCGATCCCGGCCGGGCCTGACACCACCGACCGGCGCGCCCCGCCCCGAGCCGTGTTCCGCAGGAGGCGCCGGGCAGTCGAGCGGACCATGGACAGCGCGGAGGCCCGCTGTCTCGAGTCGGTGCGCCTGCCCGCGCGGCGCAGGCCGGTCCTGCGGTAGCGCTCGACCATTTCGGCGCCCCCCAGTCGCCGGTGATGTCTTTGGTCCCCCCTGCGGTGAAGCCCTGGGCGCCGAGGCCGGTGGGGACGCCGACGCGCAGGCCGGGGGCGGCGTCGGCGACGTCGACCTCGTACTCGCGGCCCTGGTTCTGCTCGTCGTTCCTGCTCACTCGCTTGGTGACGACAACCAG